>SCUF01000476.1 GCA_004298325.1 Betaproteobacteria bacterium
GTTAAAGAGGTACTGAACAAACCCTGACGCGAATCCGTCGTAGCCGAAGCCGATTTCGCTAGTCGCCATGCGGCTTTGCGGGCAGGAAACGAAGTCACACCTCCGGGAGTTCGAGCAAATTTCGCGTAGACGCGAGTTTCGCCGATCACGCGCGCCGATGCAAGGCGCATCTTTCTTAGCGGCTAAGGGGTGAAGCCCGGCGCCGGCGGCCACTCCGTCAAGGCCGCGCAGCGCCCGCAGGGCCTGGCCTTGACGGCGCGGAGGTTCTCAACGCTCGGGCATGCGCTGCAAGGCGGCTCCATGCCTTGCAGCGCATGCCGACCTCAGCGGCCGGCGCGGCAGCGCGTGGCCTCGTCGACGAGGGCGTAGCGGTGCTCGTCCAGGGCCTCGATGAAGCTGGCCGGCAGCCACAGCAACACGGCGAGGCTGACCATGCCGGCGATCTGCTGTTCGCGCATATCGCACAGCGTGGCGCGCGCCGCGCCCTGGGCATCGGCCGTCAGGCGCGCCGACTCGGACAGGATGTGCTGGAGGAGTTGCTCGAAGTTGTGCATGACGTTCTCCTGATTGGCCCGGCCCCCGATGCGGACGCCGTTGGCCCTTCCCCGTCAGCGCCGAGTCGCAGCCGGGTCAAGGGCGCGCGGCACGCGCGGGGCGAAGCCCGAACCCTTGACGCGGCGAGCACGGCGCTAGCCTGACCGGGCCAAGGGCGGGAGCTTTCCCACCACGGTCCCGATGACGGGGTTTGCCGTTGAACTTCGGGGAGCCCCCGCTTGCGGGGGCGGACGGGTGCGGGGCGCACCGAGCGCGGTAGCGTAAGCCCGCAGGGCTGAAGCCGCGCGAATGCGACCCGCGGGGCGGGCGGGGGTCGTTCTCCATCTTGCGCGCAGCGCCTGACTAGACCCTCGCGTTGGCGCGAAGCGCGAGCGCGCACACTGGCAGTTCAAGCGACGTGCGCGCAGCGGACGGAGCGCGTCGTCGGGCCGGGGCGCAAGACATAACCGACCCTTATGCGAACCCGCAGGGCGCGCAGCGCCAGGCCACCAAGCGGAGCCTTGGCGGAGCGACTGGCCTGGTTTGCATAAGGCGCGGTTATGTTCAATCGCTTGCGATTTACCCCGGCCCGGCGACCAGGTCGCGGCCGGCTCGATGCCGGCTGCGGCCTGTCTTCGTGCATTGCGCGCAGCGCCTGATTTCCTAAAGTCAGTCGTGGCGGCACGGCGGTCAAGCCTGGCACGGCGCAGCCCGGCGCGCGGCTTGCCGTGCCCTGGCTCCCCTCGTTGCACGCCCCGCAAGCCGCGTGACGAGCGGTCCGAGGGCACGGGCGCGTCACGTTCAGCGGCGCCCCGCTGGCGGGGCGTCCGCTGCAACGGCGTCCGCGTCGTTCGTCGCTCGCGCCATGCGTGATTCAATGACTGCGATCGGTGTCCGACTTGCCCGCGTCATTGCGCGATGATGATGCCTATCAAGGGGGAAACGTTTCCGCCTGGCGATCGTAGCGATGTCGCTGCACAGTCGCTGTCTTCGATCTTTCTTGAGGAGCCGGAGGGATGTTGTTGCTCAAGCTGATGATGGCCCTGGCCGTGGTGCTGGGGTTCCTGGTGCTGCTGGTGGTGGCGGTGAAGTGACATTCAGGCGTCGTCGATGTCGTCGTCGGTGGTCCTCCCTGCCAGGAGTTCCAGAAACGCTTCCTGCGCGTCTGCTGCGATCCGGTGAGGCTCGCCCTCGTCCGCCGTCGCGCTCGTCGCCTGGCGCCTCTGCAAGCGCGCCGGATGCGTCGCGTTATGCACTTCCTTCAACTTGGCCAGGCTGACCTGGGTGTAAATCTGCGTCGTGTCCAGCTTGGCATGGCCCAGCAGCGACTGGATGAAGCGGATGTCGGCGCCGTTCTCCAGCATGTGCGTGGCGCAGGCGACGCGGAACAGGTGGCAGGCGCCGGCGTGCGTGACGCCGGCGGCGGTCAAATGCTTCTTGACCTGGTCGCCCAATCGCCCCGGATCGAAGGCGCGGCCGTCGTCGTCGAGGAACAGCGTGTAGTCGTCGCCACTCGTGGCCAGGTCCGGGCGCACTTCGCGCAGGTACTTGTCCAGCCAGGCGCAGGCCCGGTCGCCGACCGGCACCAGGCGGTCCTTGGCGCCTTTGCCCTGGCGCACCATCAGCGCGCCGCGCTCGGTGTCGACGTCGAACAGTTTCAGCCCGGCCAGTTCGAAGCGGCGGATGCCGGTGCTGTAGAAGGTTTCCAGCATGGCGCGCATGCGGATGCCTTCGGGCTTGGCGACGTCGCAGCCGTTGAGGATGTCCTCGATTTGCGCCACGCTCAAGAGGCCCTTGGGCAGGGCCTTGGGGCGGCTCGGCAGGTCGAGGTCGGCGGCCGGGTTGTAGAGGATGTGGTTCTGCTTGGTCAGCCACTTGAACCAGGCTTGCAGGGGCAGGATGAGGCCGAGTTGCGCCGAGACTGCGAGCGGCTGGCCGTTGTGCTTGCGGTAGTGATAGACGTGGCGCTGGTAGCGCTCGAGAATCGGCCGCGTGATGTCCTGCGGCCGGTCGAGCCCGCGCTCGTCGGCCCAGGCGATGAAGCGGCCGATGGCGTGGCGCTGGGCGGCGATGGTGCGCGGCGAGTAGCCGACCACGGCTTCCCATTCGTGGAAGGCGGCCTGGTAGCGCGTGAGCGCGTTATGTGCGAGGGCTTCCGGCTCGGCGCTGACGCGTTTCTTGCGCGTGGCCTTGACCGGCGCGGCCGGCGCCGGGCGCTTGTTGCGCTGAATGCTCGTGCTGCCCATCAGGCGACGGCCGCTAAGGAGGGTTGCGGGTAGGACCGGCGCGAGCGCGCGGCCCCTCCCATGCGTGATTTGGTGCCAGCCGCAGGCGATGCCTCGGAAACGCCCGCGGGATGGGCGTTTTCAGGCGATGAGCTATCCCGACCATGCCCCGACTGCCCGCCGACCGTGCCCCGGCCAGGGGCCGACCGCTCGGCCTCCGAGCCCGACCGCGAATCGTCGTAGGCATGGAGTGCGGCCACGTCGATCAGGCCGGACAGGTGCATCGGCGTGGCGGCGTCGCCGTCGTAGAGAAGCTCGTAGACGTAGCCCTGGCCCCGCTCGGCGCGATGCACGAGCAGGTATTCCAGTTCGGCCAGGCGCGCCAGGTGCAGCTTGAGCTGGGTATCGCCCCAGCCCGTGGCGGCCCGCAGTTCCCCGCGCGTGAAGCGCACGTCGCACGGGCGCATGGCGCCCGCGCTAGCGCGCTCGGTGACGTGCGCGACGATCAGGCCCAGGACGCGCCGCGTCTGCGGCGGCAGTTCGTCGAGACTGCGGCCGAGCACTTCATGGGCGATGCGGTTGGCGGCCTCGATGTCTTTGATGCTGGCCTCGATGTATTCGACGCTGCGGCCGTGGACGCTGGCCGTCTTGATGTCGCGCTGATGCTGATGCAGCAAGGCGATGGCGTCGATCAAGGTCAGGTACTTGTCGTGGTCGCGGCGCGTCCTCGTGCGGTCGTCGAGGAAGGTCAAGCGATCAGCATAAGGATTGACGACGGCGAGCGGCCGCAAGAGCCGCTGGGCGTTGCGGTGCGTGGCGAGGGTCGCGGCCTTCGCTTCGCGCCTGGCCAGCCCGGCGAGCGTGCGGCGCTCGCGCTGCTGGCGGTGGATCGCGCGCGTCTGCTCGCGGTCCTCGTCGACGGAGAGCACCAGGCAGCGGTTGAGCAATTCCTCGTCGAGGTCGATCGCCGTGGTCGTCATCATCAGCATGGTCGGGCCTTCGACGCGATACTCCTGCGTCACCAGGTTGCCCGTCTGCGGGTCGCTGCCGGTGCTGGCGATCGTCAATTCGCCTTCGGACTGCAGGAGCTTCAAGGCGTAGCTTGCGCGGCTGGCGCCGGCTTCCTCGGCAATGGCGAGGATCTTGTGCTTCAAGTTCGTCTGGCCCATGTAGAACAGGCTCTGGCCGGTCATAGCGCTGTATTGCGTGCGCGCTTCCTCGGGCACGAAGGACAGCACGGCATCCATCAGGCTCGACTTGCCGGCGGCGCTCGATGACTGGATCACCACGGCCAAGGGCCGCTCCAGCAGGCGCGACACGGCGGCGAGGTAGGCGACTTGCTTGTTCGTCGTCTCGCCGACGACGCCGCAGGCGTCGAAGTCGGCGACGATGCGGGCGAGCAGATCGGGAGATTGCAGTAGCGCCAGCGCCTCGGCGCGCTCGGCGTCGGTCATGGCCGGATGCGCGGGCTCCTTGGGCGTCAAGGCGTCGCGGATGGCCTCGTCCTGCAAGGCTTCCAGCTTCAAGAGCACGCGGCCGAGGTCGGTTTTGAGGACACCATCGGCGATGTTCAATTCGCTCGCGGCCTGTTGCAGGAACACGGCGCGGGCACGGGCGGCGTAGAGGTCCAAGGTGTCCACGTGGAAGCGGCCGTCCTCGATGCTCGCCATGACATTGACCTTGAGCACGCCGACCGCGAGATTCTTCGGCAGGCCGCGCACGCGCCAGCGGCGCGCCTCCTGGCCTTCGCCGAAGGTGAGCACGATTTCGCGCTCGGACACTTGCGCGGCAGCGTCGACAGTCGGCGCCGGCGGCACGGCGGCGGCCGACAGCGCGGGCGTCTCTTCCTTCGCTGCTGGTTCGACGGCCGCAGCAGCGGCTAAAGAAGGGGATGTCGGCGGCAGGTGGTCACGTTCTGTGACCACCTCGGGCTCGGCGTGCTCGCGCTTCGGCGCCGCACCTTTGCCCATCCACTCGGCCTTGCGGATCAGGAGCCCCAGGCTCTTGGCGGCCGGCTTCACCTTGAGTGCGTAGGCGTTGGCGTCCATTCCCTTCGGGAACACGATGCGGAAGCAGTCGATGCCGAGCGCCATCAAGCGCTCGGCGAGCTTGGCGGCGCCGCGCTCGCCGGCTTCGTCGCGGTCGAAGGCGATCAGCACGCGGCGCACGCCGGCCGCCTGGATGGCTTCGACGAGTTCGTCGGTGACGCCCTCGATGCCGTAGGCGCTCGTGACGTTGCGGAAACCCGCGCACCAGAAGGTCAGGGCGTCGATCAGCGCCTCGCAGACGATCACTTCCTCGCTGCCAAGCGCCGCGCGGTTCCACACGCCCGCATGCGGGCCGGGCAGGTACAGGTGCGCAGGCGTGCCGGAGCGCAGATCGTCGCGCAGCTTGCGGCCGTAGACTTCGACGATGTTGCCGGCCGCGTCCAGGATCGGAATCACCAGGCTGCCGTTGAAGTGCTCGTGGCCGCTCTCGCGGTAGATGCCGATCTTCTGCAACCGTGTGCGCAACTCGGCGCCGGCGACGCGGGATTTAGCGGGCAGGCGTAGACCAAGCGTGCGATTGGCATGGCCGAGTTTGAAGGTGTCGATCGCCTCGACCACGGCCGCGCCTGTAAGTCCGCGCGACTCCAGGTAGGCCAGAGCCTCGGGCGACTGCTTCAAGGTGGCAGCGTAGTAGTCGATGACCTGGCCGAGCAGCGTGCGGTCGTCGGCGTCCAGCGCCACCGGCGCCGCGAGCTTGCGCACGGTGCTGTGCTTGGCGCCGCCAGAAGCCGCAGGCGCAGCGGCTAAAGAGGGATCGGCCTTCAAGAGTTCGACGGCGTGGCGGAAGCTCACGCCCTGGCGCTTCATCGTCCAATCAATGGGACCGCCGCCGATGCCGCAGCCGAAGCAGTGCCACAGGTTCTTCGCCGACGTCACCACCAGGCTCGCCGTGTCGTCCTCGTGGAATGGGCAGCGGCCCAGCTTGTCTTTGCCGGCTTTCTTGAGTTCGATCCCCGAGGCTTCAATCAACCGCTCGACGCTGACTTCCTCTTTTAGCCGCTCGATTTCTGCCTCGGGAATGCGTGCCATGTTTGCCGATCTCCCTAAAAAACCTGTCAAGGGGGTAAACGAAGAAATAACATGGCCGACACAATACCACGTTTCGTGGTAGTCTCAACCTCGTTTCCAGGAACGGGGGTTAACGTATGCGCCACGTCATCGCTTTGGAGTGTCCGGCCGTGGCCATCAGTCAGGACGAACGGGAGTTCTTTGCCGCCCTCGGCGCGCGGGTCGCGCGCCTGCGCAAGGATGCCAACATCACCCAGGTGCAGTTGGCCGAGACGCTCGGCGTCTCGCAGCAGACCATCAACGCTTACGAGACGGGCAGCCGGCGGATTCCGGTGTCGGCCCTGCCCACGCTCGCCAAGGTTTTGGGCACCGGCCTGGAGGAACTGCTCGGCGAATCGACGGCGGCGACCAAGAAGCGCGGGCCAGCGCCCAAGCTACAGCAGCACATGGAACGCATCAGCCAATTGCCGAAACCCCGGCAACGCATGGTGATGGAAATGCTGGAGGCCGTGCTCGCACAGCCCAGCCGATAGACAAACGAAGGGCCGCGTCAGCGGCCCTTCTCACTTCAGCAGCTACCGCGCGCAGCGCGGTGGCTGGGGTTTTCTTCGTGGGTTATGTTCAGATCGTCAGTCAGCCTTGAAGCAGTAGTAGAGATCAGGATCGAAACAGAGCTTCTTGATGCCAACGAGGGACTTCTCTGGAACAACAAACCAATACCCAGGTTGAGTTGAGTGGCCAGGGATACCGAACCTAAATTGAGCGAACGTCACGCCCTGCTTCTCTCGCTCGTAAGTCCAATCCCCTTGATCGGACCAAATTAGCTCACCGCTTCGATAGAAGGCGTTCGTGTACTTCCCATCTCCAGCAATCGTGACTTGCTGCGCCAAACTATCCAGACGGAATTCATAACGCCCCGGTAGTTCAGCCTGATCAACCGATCGAGCGCAGCCCGACACGGTGAGAGTAAATAGCAGGAGAGAGCGCAATCTCACTATCGTCTCGGTTCTGTCCACCAATAGGTCTGTCGCATATTCCCGCCAGGGCCAAAGGTGCTTCTCTCATATGCAGGGCCAGCTCCAGCGGTCAGGGACTTGAAGCTGGAGGTATTGTTCACCACGAACATAACCTCGGACTGGTTAACTGCAAACACGTCTACTCGGTAGCTGCCTACAAATTGCTGCGTCGGCGAACTCGTCGTCAGGTAGTCACCTGCGCCAAACTTCGCAGCGTAGTTCGTCACGGGATCCATGCCCGTCGCACCATTCTTTTGATAGAAAAGCTCGCGGGCGCCGTTAACGCCTGGCGCGTCGATCATGTCTATGACCTGAATAGAGCCGGGGCCAAACACCCGAGAACTCGGCCCAGTACCAAGTGCCCAGTCGATCGACATCGACGCAGCATCCTTGAATGCGCTCCAACATCCACCGGGTACATGGGAGCAATGGTTAAAGAGGTACCC
>SCUF01000477.1 GCA_004298325.1 Betaproteobacteria bacterium
CCAAGTGGTTCCAGACGCAGGGCCGCAGCGTGATGCTCGCCGCCGGCGACACCTTTCGCGCCGCGGCGCGCGAGCAGCTCGCGGCCTGGGGCCTGCGCAACGCCGTCCCGGTGATCGGCCGGCAGGGCAACGATCCGGCGGCGCTGATGTTCGACGCCGTGAGTGCGGCACAGGCGCGCGGCATCGACGTCCTGATCGCCGACACGGCCGGCCGGCTGCCGACGCAACTGCACCTGATGGAGGAAATCCGCAAGGTCAAGCGCGTGGTGGCGAAGGCGCTCCCCGGCGCGCCGCACGAAGTGCTGCTCGTGCTCGACGCCAACACGGGGCAGAATGCGCTCGCGCAGGTGCAGGCGTTCGATGCGGCGCTCGAACTCACGGGACTCGTCCTGACCAAGCTCGACGGCACGGCGCGGGGCGGCGTGGTCTGCGCCATCGCGCACGCGCGCGCGGCCGATCCGCACCGCAAGCCGCTGCCGCTCCTTTTCGTCGGTGTCGGCGAAGGCATCGACGACCTGCGCCCGTTCGTGGCGCGCGATTTCGTCGAGGCCCTGGTTGATTAGCTTTTCCGGCGTCGGCAAGCGCTACCGCGGCGGGCACGAGGTCCTCGCCGATGTCTCGTTCACGCTCGACGCGGGCGAGTTCGCGTTCGTCATCGGGCGCTCGGGTGCGGGCAAGTCGACGTTGCTCAAGCTGATTCCGGCGATCGAGCGGCCGAGCTCGGGGACGGTGCTGGTGAACGGCCAGAATGTCGGCGCGCTGCGCCGGGCTGCGCTGCCCTACCTGCGACGCAACCTGGGCCTCGTGTTCCAGGACCAGAAGCTGCTTTACGATCGCAGCGTCTACGACAACGTCGCGCTGCCGCTCGCCTTCAGCGACCATTCGCCGCGCGAAGCCGAGCGCCGAGCGCGCGCGGCGCTCGACAAGGTCGGGCTCCTTGGGCGCGAGCGCGCCAATCCGGTGCAGCTCTCCGGCGGCGAGCAGCAGCGCCTGGCCATCGCGCGCGCCGTCGTGAACCGTCCCGCGATCCTGGTCGCCGACGAGCCGACCGCCAATCTCGATGCCGAGTCGGCGCGCGCGATCCTGGAGATTTTTGCGGCGTTCCATCAGGTCGGGGTCACGGTCCTGATCGCCACGCACGACGAAGCGCTCATCGCGGGGCGCGCCGGCCGCACGCTGCGGCTTTCGAACGGGCGGCTGCTCGCCTGATGCGGACCTGGCTCAGGCACCATCGGCAGGCGGTCGCGCTCGCGCTGGGGAAGCTGCTCGCGCAGAAGGCGGCGGCCCTGCTCAACGCCCTTGTGATCGGGGTCGCGCTCGCCCTGCCGGCGGGCGGCTACGCGCTGCTCGCCAACCTGCTCGCCGTGACGCAGCGTTTTGCGCCGGAGGCACAGCTGTCGCTGTTCCTGCGAACCGAGGCGACGAAAGCCGACGCCGATGCCATCGCGGACCGCCTCAAGGCCGATGCGCGCGTCGCCACGACGCGTTTCGTGTCTCGCGATGCGGCGCTCAAGAGCCTGAGGGCCACCGAAGGTCTCGCCGAGGTGGTTGCGGCGCTTGGGAAGAACCCGCTGCCCGATGCGTTCGTCGTGCACGCCCGGGATCCCAGCCCGGAAGCCCTGGACGCGCTGGCGCGCGACCTGCGCGGGCTCGGCGGTGTGGCGCATGTGCAGGTGGATTCGGCCTGGGCCCGACGCCTGGCGGCGATCGCGGCGACCGGCCGAATCGCGACCGGCGTACTGGCGGCTCTGCTCGCCGTCGGTCTCATCGCGGTGACCTTCAACACCATCCGGTTGCAGATCCTGACGCATGCCGAGGAAATCACGGTCTCGAGACTGATCGGCGCGACCGATGGCTATATTGCGCGGCCCTTCTACTACTTCGGCTCACTCCAGGGCGTCGCGGGCGGGGTGGTGGCGCTGGCGATCGTTTGGCTCGGGCTCGCGGCACTCAACCTTGGCGTCCAGGACCTTGCGGATTCCTTCGGTTCGACGTTCCGGCTCGCCTTCCCCGGCGCGGCCGACGCCTCCAGCCTCGTCGGCTTCGCCGGGCTGCTGGGATGGCTGGGGTCGTATCTGTCAGTGAGCGTACACTTACGTAAAATTAGCTAGATTTGCTTATATAGAGAC
>SCUF01000478.1 GCA_004298325.1 Betaproteobacteria bacterium
GACGGTGGACTTGAAGGTGACCGCACCGCGCAAGGGGTAATTGATCGACGCGCCGAGCATCGCCGCGGCGCCGGCCTCGGAGGCGTTGGTTTCGACGTGGATCCCCAGCTCGTCCAGGATGCCGCGTGCGTCGTTCAGCACGTCCATCAGGTGCGATACCGGCGCCCCCTGGTAGCCGCCGATGTAGGCGACGCCCGACTGCAGCAGCGCCTTGGTGACCGCGAGGATGCCCTCGCCATGGAAGGTCGCGCCTGCGCCGAGCTTGAGCTGCTCCACTTCTTCCTTGAACGAGCGTTCCATCCGCCTTCAGCCGATTCTTGTCGGCAGCCAGGTTGCAACCTCGGGCACCAGGAAAATGACCACGAGCACGACGAGGCTGATCAACACATACGGTACCACCCCGCGGTAAATGTGCGCCATGGTCACCTGCGCCGGCGAGACGCTCTTCATCGTCATGAGCAGCAGCCCATGCGGCGGCAGCAGCAGACCGAGCTGCATGCAGATGAGAAACATCACCCCGAACCACACCGGATCGATCCCGAGCTGCTGCACCACCGGCATGAAGATCGGGAGCGTGATCAGCATCATGCTCACCTGGTCGACGAACACGCCCAGGACGATCAGCACCAGCATCATGGCCGCGATCACCGCCATCGGCGACAGACCCTGGCCGAGGATCAGGGTAACCAGGCCGTTGGACGCACCCGAGAAGCTCAGGATCTGCGAGAACGTGGTTGCGCCGACGATGATGAACAGGATCATCCCCGAGATCGCCATCGTTCCCTGCAGCGCGGCCAGCACATTCGCGCGCGAAAGCGCCCCGTAGACGGCAGCAAGCGCAACGGTGGCGAAGGCGCCGATCGCGGCGGACTCGGTGGGCGTCGCCCACCCCGCAGCCATCGACGCCACGACCAGAGCGAAGATCGACACCAGCGGGACCACGTATTGCACGAAGAGCCGGTACTTGGCCCAGCCGCGAAAGCTCTCGACCCGGGCGGCGGGCGCGAGCGCCGGCTCAAGCTTCGCGCGCGCGACGATATAGGCGACGAACATCACGGAGAGGATGAGACCCGGCGTGATGCCGCCGACGAGGAGCTTGGAGATCGAGATCCCGGACAGGCTTCCCAGCAACACGGTCAGCGCGGAGGGCGGAATCAGCATATCCACCGCGCCGATCGCCATGATCGGCCCGGTCGCCATGGCCGGGTGGTAGCCGCGCGCAAGCATCACCGGCACCATCAGGCTGCCGAGCATTGCGGTGGTGGCGATGGTCGAGCCCGAGATCGCCGAAAACACGGTGCCCGCGACCACCGCCACCACGGCGAGGCGTCCCGGCACCTGGCGCACCAGGCGCTCGATGCCGTCGATGACCTTGACCGCGAGCCCGGTGTGAAACAGCACTTCGCCCATCAGGACGAACAGCGGAATCGGCGTCAGCGCGAAGCTCGCGACGGAAGCGACGGCATTGCGCGAAAGCTGCACCAGCCCCGCCTCGCCGCCCATCCACGCCGCCGCGCCGACCAGGTTGACGGCCAGAAAGGTGAAGGCGACGGGCAGCCCGAGAAACAGCAGCAGCGTGGAGCCGCCGAGCAGCAGCCAGGCCGCGAACTGCCAATCCATGTCAGGCGGAAGTCACCGCGTCCCCGCGCGGCGCGCGCGGACCCAGCCACAGGCGCCGCATCCTGAAGAGCAATTCCACCGACAGCAGCAGGAACGCCACCGGCAGCGGTGCCAGCGTCCACCATTCGGGGAGCACCAGGGTCTTGATCGTGATCGAGCCTTGCGAATAGCTCTCCCAGGTCGCGCGCGTGGCGTAGATCGCGACACCTATGCAGCAGGCGAATGCGATGGCGTCGCAAAGCCACTCGCAAACCCAGGCGGTGCGTGCGGGCAGCGCACGCAGCACGATATCCACGCGGATGTGCCGGCCCTCGCGCAACAGCCAGGGCGCGGCGAGCATGGTGACGACGTAGAGCGTGGTCTCCGAGAGTTCGTTCGACCAGGGCAGCCCCTGCACGCCCGGGATGATGGCCACGTTGCGCAGGAGCACGTCGGCGCAGATCATCACGGCCATCGCGCCGAGCAGCGCGCAGGCTGCGAGCGCGAACGCTTCCAGCACCTTTCCCCAGGCGAGCGAGAGGCGGTCCAACCGACTACTTCTTGGTGAACAGCTTCTGCATCTGCGGGCCGTACTGCGGCGAAAGCTTGATGATGCCCGCCCAGCCGGTGTCGTAGGCCTGCTGCAGGTACTTCTTCGAGGTCGCCGGGTCGAAGCGGATGGTCCGGATTCCTGCTGCCGCCTGGCGCTTGATCTCCTCCTGCGCGTAGGCCTTCCAGAAGTCGTTGCGCCCTTCGAAGTTGAGGGCCTGCTGCTGCAGGAATTCGCGCTGCCGGCCGGTCAGCGACTGCCACTTCTTCAGGTTGACGATGAGCGAGACCTCGGCGTCGTAAAAGCCGGGGTCGACGCGAAACTTCGTCTTTTCATGCCAGTTGGCATCGAAGATCCCGCCCACCGGCCAGCCGTAGC
>SCUF01000479.1 GCA_004298325.1 Betaproteobacteria bacterium
CAGTCTGATCCGGGTGACGAGTCGGGGAGGAATTCCGTCGAGCGACTCCTCCCACACCCCGGCGCGCGCCAGCTCTCGACGCGCGGTCTCCTGTTCGCGACGCGTAAGGCCGATCTGCTCTGTCCACTGTGCCGCCGAGCTGGGAACCCACACTTCCACCTGTCTTTTCGATTGCAGCCTCGTCAGATGCAGCGCGCGTGACAGGAGCAGTCCCGCATGGACTCCGCCTCCAATCCTGGCGAGCGTTCGGTGATAGGCGAGCGACGGTCCGAGCAGTTCCGCTACCACGGCCCCATCAGCCCAGTCCAGGCGAAAGCCCCCCTTGCCGATTCGCTCGGAAAGCAACGCGCCGAGCTGGTCGACGCAGAGCCGGAAGTGGAGCTTCGCCGGTAACCCGACGCGTTGCTCGTTGAGGATCGCCAGCTCGCGCAAAACCTGGCGGGCGGTAACTTGCTCCTTCGCGGAAAGCCCGGTTTCCATCTCCCACTGCTCAGTCGTCTTGAAGAACCACCCGCTGGTCCTGGCAATGTCCCGCCCGTGCCGCGTCCAGTAAATCGACTGTGAGAGCAGCAGTGCCGCCTTCACGCTTGCCGTCAGGTCGACGAGCCGGCGATGAAACGCGATATGCCGACCCAGCAGCGGCCAGATAATCGTGAGTTCTCTGTCGTGTTTTGCGGATTCCCATGCGTCGTCACCAGCGATTGCTGCGAATCTCCTGTCTCTCACGCCTTATCCTGCGCACCGTCATCGGCGATCTGCGGGCGTATGCGCCCTTAATGCGCGCCAGACCGCCTCGGGGCGCACCCGAAACCAGAGCTTCGCCGGCATGCCGATGCGCCTCTCCTCCAGGAATCCCGCGCTGCGCAAGGCGCGTCGGGCCGTTTCTTGCTCCCAGCGCGTGAGCCCGGTTTCGTCGCTCCACTCGTCCTGCGATTTGGAGAACCAACCGTTGGCCGTGCTGTCGATCGCCTGCGTCGTCCAGATGGCCTGCGAGAGCATCAGAGCCGCGGTCACGCCGCCCGTGATCGGGACGAGGCAACGGTGAAAGCTCACCGGAAGGTCGAAGACTTCCAGCAGCAGTTCGGCGGTAATCCCGGAGGGGACTGCAGCGCGGGTGTTCATTGGTCCGCCTCGAATTCGCGCGCGACCGTTTCAAGAACGGCAATGGAAAGCTGCGGGAACGCTTGATGCAGCCGGTAGTAGCGCACCCTGGAATTCGGGTCCTCGATGGCGCGCCAGGCGCGGAAGATGCGCTCGCGCGTGGCGTAGTCAGGAAGCGGGAGGCGCCCTGATGGTCTCCAGGCGCCGCAGTCACGGCGGCGCTTGAGCGTCACCTTGCGCCGGATCTTGAAGAGCGCACTCATCATCTGCCAGGAAGCGCCATTGCGGATGAAATACGCCTCCATCGCCTTGGCCTCGTTGACCAGCGCGACGGCTCGCAGGCCCGCTTTGAGCCCAGCCGCGTCGAACCCCACACCGATCGTCAGGTCCCGCATGGCGGCGAGGCGGTTAAGATCGAGCGCGGAAAGTTGCCGCAGGCGCGCGAGCAGCTCGCTTTCAATGCCTGCGGCATGCAACTCGTGCGGCTGCGCCTCAGCCAACCGTACCGCCACGTGGTTGAGAAGCACCAGGCGCACCTGCGCGTCGAGCAGCGGAAGCATCACGCATGCCCCGGCGCTGGCGTGGAGTTGTTCGCCACGGGAGGACGGCGGCGTGCGCCTCGCGATTTCCTTACAAGCGATAGGATGTTCCAGAACGCACTGGCCTCCTCGTCATCTGCATCGACGAGCCAAGAGAGGAATGTCGCGTCGAGCTGTTGCGTTGGCGTGGCGTCGTCGAGCTGACCAGAGATCCCGGCAAGCAGGCACCAAGCTCGCCGTCGTGCCGGGGCCCCTGAGTCGGCGATCGGCAACGTTTCCAGGTAGTAACCAAGTGGCGCCGCAGGCTGAAGGTGCACGCAGTCGGCAATTCCGGCCATGGCGGCAAAGACCCGGACCTGCTCGATCAGCTGCTCGGTCGGCGTGTGACCACCTGGATTTGCCGGGTGTGCAGTTCTTGGTTGAATTCCATCTCTCGGATAAGAGGGAGAGCTGTTAGCCGTGCTAACGCTCGCTTCATCGGGAGCCGCTCGCGCTGCCGGACGGGCGAGGGGCGTCGGCACGCACGGTTCGGCACCTGCCCGCGAAGACCGCGAGGACGAATCCAGCGCATGGCGCAATTGAGCGACCGGTTCACCGAGGTGCCGGGCCAGCGCCTCCTCGCACGCCTCGCACACGGCCGCGGCACTGAAGCTCCGGGTCCGGGGGTACTCGTCGGCGAATTGTCGAAAGACCGGCTCGAAAATGCTCGCGTAAAGATCTTCCTCGGTCCGGGATACGCGCGATTGGGCGTGGCGCTTCATTGCGTTCAGCCGCGGCTGCATGGTTTTTACGTCCAGGCCAGATAGCTCGGGAACGGTCTCCCCCAGCGTGCGCAATCGTTCGATGGCGAACAGATAGTGCGCGAGCGTCGCGGTGTTGACCGACAGACCCAGGCCGCCCAATTCGCTTTCGAGTTGACGGAGCGAAAGTACGTGGCCCTTCTCGGCTTCGAGGCGCGATTTCAAGGCGGCTATGCCGGTCGCCTTGTCCCAGAAGGTCATCTCGCCTCGTTGCTCGTTCTCGATCAAGTGCGAGGACAGCACATGGCTTTCGCACCGCCACGGCCGGAACAGCACCACAAGTTTCCGGAAGCGCGGATCGCGGGTCTCCGCCCAAAGTTGCTGGATTGCCACGAGGCGTGTGTTGCCGCCGGCCTCGACGATGAAATGCGTCTCGCCCGGGCGGCGCGTAACGGTCAGCGGATTGCGGACACCGCTCGCCCGGATCGACTCCTTGATTTCCGCAAACCTGGCGTTGCCGGCGCGGCGCGGGTTGTTCTCGTAGGGGCGAATGTCATCAACTGCAAGGTCGACCTGGCACTCGACCCTTGGATCGGCGTGGGCGGGAAGGTCGCGGGTGCTGTTTGCGGGATTGCCGACCTGCAACGACTCGGCAACGAGGCGACGGCGCTCGTCAATGGAAACCTGGCGCGCCAATGGCGCGGATGGGCGTGCCGCGGCAGTCCTCGTCGGCAAATCGCTCTCCAGCTCGCCGCTCACACCGTCCTCTCATGAACGCGGGCTGTGCCGGCGTAGACACCCTGGAGGCTGGGAATCAGCTCCCATGCCAGCTGGTGCATCACGGTGCAGGCACTCGGCGTGACGCCTTCGCGCTTTCGCTCGTGGCGGTGCACAGGAACGCGCAAGGTCGCCGCCTCCTTGTAGGCCTTGGCATGCGGAACCACGGTGTCAAGGACCGAGACCCGGCCCTTGAGTCTGATGAAGTCCTCCCGGATGCCGCTCGCGATGATCCGTGCGTCCGCGGTGCGGTCCTGACGGTAGATCACCGCTTTCATTGGCCCCAGGGTTGCGCCGAGCGCGCTCCCGGGTTCGAGGCGATCGAGAAGCTCCATCGTTCCGTCCCTGAACTCGCGGGCGGAAAGAATCTCCGGCGTGATCGGTGAAACGAGAATATCGGCTGCCAATGCCGCGGCATCCTGGAGCGGCCCGATCGCGCCCTGGGTATCGATCAGAACGCAGTCGTACGCATCAGCCGCGGCAAGCTCGTTGAGCGCGAGGCGAAGCCGAAAACCCCGGTCGATCCGATTGAGCAGCCAGTG
>SCUF01000480.1 GCA_004298325.1 Betaproteobacteria bacterium
CGCCGCCGCGAACACCATGGCGTACGCGCCGCGCATCCACGGCGCGACGACGAGCGCGCGCCCCGTGTGGCGCAGCACGACGCGCGTCATGAGGCCCGTCATCACCAGGCCGAGCGCACCGAGCGAGAAGGCATGCACCCAGGCATCGCGCGGCACGAGCGCGGTCAGTTCCGCGAGTGCGCGCAGCACGAACATGGCGATGAACCACAGGTAGCCCAGGTGCAGGGTCCACAGGAGCGGCTCGGAGGCCGTGCGCCAGCCCCGCCAGCGCGCCGCGCGCGCCACCTGCACCGTCGCGGCGCCGAATCCGGCTGCCGCCATCCACGCCGCCGGCGCCCCGGCCAGGTCGGCGAGCGCAAACGCCAGCATCGCGAGCGCCGTGAGGTATTCGAGCGGCACGTGGATTGCGGCCGATTTCTCCCCCCGCGCGCGCAGGAAATTGCGCGTGAACGCCGGCGCGAGCAGCCCGCCGTAAAGCGAAAACAGGAACGCGAGCGCGTGCAGGCCCAGCCGCAGGGCCCACTGCGCGTCCGCCGGGTCGCCGCGTCCGAGCGCGGCGTAATAGAGCACGTTGCCGATCGCGAGCGCGGCCAGCGGCGGCAGCGTCCACAGGAACAATCGCCTGCGCCCGCTGCCCAGCACCGGCGCGAGCATCGCGGCGAGCGCGATGAAAAACGCGCCATCGACCATGGCTACCAGCGCAGGCGGAAGAATCGCTGCGGCAACCACCGCCAGGCGCCCCGCGAGCCACAGTCCGGTGAGCATGGCGAGCGGCGCCCCGCGCAGCTCCGCCGCCCCGGTCCAGCTCGGCAGCGCGGTGAGCAGCACGCCGGCGACGATCGCGCCGGAAAATCCGTAGATCAGCTCGTGCCCGTGCCACAGCGGCGCCTCGAGCCAGAGCGCGGCGGCGAGCGGCGCGTAGGCAGCGCCGCAGAGGAAAAACGGCCGGAAGCCGCTCACCCAGAGCGGATGCGTCATGCGCCGGCGCTCCTGGCCGCGAGGCCGAGGTAGCTCTCGATCACGCGCGGGTTGGCGGCGAGTTCCGCCGCGCTGCCCTCGAGCGTGATCTGGCCGGTCTCCAGCACGTAGCCGCGATCGGCCACCTGCAGCGCGGCGCGCGCGTTCTGCTCCACCAGCAGGATCGACACGCCGGCGCGCTTCAGGTCGGCGATGATGTGGTAGATGTCGCGCACCACGCGCGGCGCGAGGCCCAGGCTCGGCTCGTCGAGCATCAGCAGGCGCGGCTTGGCCATCAGCGCGCGCCCGAGCGCGAGCATCTGGCGCTCGCCGCCCGAGAGCGTGCCGGCGAGCTGCGCGCGGCGCTCCTCCAGGCGCGGGAAGCGCGCATAGATCGCCGCCAGGTCGCGCATCGCGTCGCGCTCGCCGTGGCGCACGCGCTGGAACGCGCCCAGGCGCAGGTTGTCTTCGACGCTCAGCTCGCCGAACAGTTCGCGCCGCTCGGGCACCAGGCACAGGCCGCGCGCGACGCGCGCCTCCGTCGGCACGCCTGCCAGCTCGGCGCCCGCGTAGCGCACCGCGCCGCTCGAGGGCAGCAGGCCCATGATCGCGCCGAGCAAGGTGGTTTTGCCGGCGCCGTTTGGCCCGATCACGGTGACGACGCTGCCCTCTTCCACGCGCAGGCTGGCGCGATGCAGGCCTTCCACCTTGCGGTAGAAGACGCGCAGCGCGTCCACTTCGAGCAGCGCGTTCATTCGATGCCACCCAGGTAGGCTTCCAGCACCGCCGGATTGCGCTGGATCTCGCGCGGCAGGCCTTCGGCGAGCTTCTCGCCGAAATCCATCACCACGAGACGGTCCACCAGTCCCATGACGAATTCCATGTCGTGCTCGACCAGCAGGATGGTCATGCCTTCGGCGCGGAGCTTCCGCAGCAGCCCGGCGAGCGCCTGCTTTTCCGCAAAGCGCAGGCCCGCGGCCGGCTCATCGAGCAGCAGCAGCACCGGGTCGCCCGCGAGCGCACGCGCGATCTCGACCACGCGCTGCCGGCCGAGCGGCAGGCTGCCGGCCGCCTGATGCAGTTGCTCGCCCAGCCCCACGCGCTCGATCTGGCGCGCCGCCTCGGCCAGCAACTGCGCTTCCTCGGCGCGCTCCAGGCGCAGCATCGCCGCTACGGTGCCCTGGCGGCCGCGCAGGTGCGCGCCCAGCGCCACGTTTTCCAGCACCGACATGCTGCTGATCAGGTTGACGTGCTGGAAGGTGCGGCAGATGCCGCGCCGCGCGATCTCGCTCGAGGCGAGCCGATCGAGACGCTCCCCGCCGAAACGGATTTCGCCGGCATCGGCGCGCAGCACCCCGGTGATGAGATTGAACATGGTGCTCTTGCCGGCGCCGTTCGGCCCGATCAGGCCGAGGATCTCGCCGCTGCGCAAGTCGAACGAAAGCCCGCTCACCGCGACCAGGCCGCCGAAGTGCTTTTCCGCGGCGCGCACTTCGAGCAGGCGTTCGCCTGCCGGCGGCAGCCCGCGCCTGGCGAGTGCCGGCGCCGCCGCCACTGCGGGCGGCACCCGGGGCGGCGGGACGAGACGGGCCAGCGCGGGCATGAGCCCGTCGCGCGTGCGATGCAGCAGCAGCACCATGAGCACGCCGAAGACGATGATCTCGTAGCTGCCGCTTTGGCCGAAGAGCCTGGGCAGGATGTCCTTCAGCCACTCCTTGAGAACGGTGAGGAGCGAGGCTCCGACCACGGCGCCCCAGACCTGGCTCGCGCCGCCGACCACCGCCATGAAGAGGTAGTCGATTCCGGCGTTGACGCCGAACGCCTGCGGACTCACGAAGCGCAGGAAATGGGCGTAGAGCCAGCCCGAAAGCCCCGCGAGCAGCGCCGCATACAGGAACACCACGACCTTCAGCGACGCGGTGCGCACGCCGAAGCTCTCCGCCATGACGCTGCGAAAGCGCAGCGCGCGGATGGCGCGGCCGGAACGCGAGTCGAGCAGGTTCTGCGCGGCGATCAGCGCTGCCAGCGTCACGCACCAGATCAGGTAGTACGACCGGTGCCCGGTGTCGAGCGACCAGCCGAACAGCGCTACCGGGGGAACGTTGTCGATGCCGCTGTACTGCCCGAGGAACTGCAGGTTGCCGAACAGGTAATACAGCGCGATGCCCCAGGCGATGGTGCTGAGCGACAGGTAATGCCCGGACAGCCGCAGCGTGATGACGCCGAGAAACAGCGCCACCGCCGCGGTTACGGCGAGACCCGCGAAGAGCGTGATCCAGGGCGAAGCGGCGTACTGGGTGGTCAGCACCGCGGTGGTGTAAGCCGCGAGCCCTACGAACGCCTGCTGTCCGAACGAGACCAGCCCCGCGACACCGGTCAGGAGCACCAGCCCGAGGCTGACCAGCGTCGCCAGTCCGATGTAGTTGAACAGCGTGACGTAGAACGGCGGCAGGACGAGCGGCGCGAGCGCGATGAACGCGAGGAACGCCGCGAGCAGCACGCGGCCCCGCATCACTCCTCCTCGTCCTCGACGTGACGGCTGGTGAGCGAGCGCCACACCAGCACCGGGATGATGGCCGTGAAGACGATGGTTTCCTTGAACGCGCTCGCCCAGAACGACGAAAACGACTCCAGCAGGCCGACCGCCAGCGCACCGAGCGCGGCCAGCGGATAGCTCGCCATGCCGCCGAGAATGGCGCCGACGAAGCCTTTCAGGCCGATGAGGAACCCCGTGTCGTAGTAGATCGTCGCGATCGGCGCCACCAGCACGCCGGAGACCGCGCCGATGAACGCCGCGAGGAGGAAACTCAGGCTGCCCGAAAGCTCGGCGGGGATGCCGACGAGGCGCGCCCCGACGCGGTTCACGGCGGTCGCGCGCAGCGCCTTGCCGTACAGGCTGCGCGTGAAGAACAGCCACAGCGCGAGCATCACCAGCACGCTCGCGAGGACCACCAGCACGCTCTGCGCAGTGACGTTGACCACGCCGAGCTTGAACTGCGCGTCCGAAAACGCCGCCGAGCGCAGGCCCTCGCCGCCGAAGAACAGCAGTCCCAGGCCGGTGAGTGCGTAATGCACCGCCATGGAGACGATGAACAGCACCACCACGGAGGCGTTCGCGAGCGGCTGGTAGGCGATGCGGTACAGGATCGGGCCGAGCGGCACCACCAGCCCCAGCACGATCAGCGCCTGCACCCAGAGATCGAACTTGCGCGGCGCCGCCCACCAGGCGAGCACCGCGATCGCCGCCGGCAGCAGCACGTAGAAGGCGAGCACCCGCGGCAGGCGGGCGCCGGCCCTGGCGCGCAGCGCGGCCGCGATCTCGTAGGCCGCCGCGAGCAGCCCGCCGCCGACGAGCACGTACACCGTCCCCGGGAGCTGCCCGGCCTGCAGCATCGTGAGCGACAGCGCCGCGTAGGCGATGAACTCGCCCTGCGGCACGAAAATCACCCGCGTCACCGCGAATACGAGCAGCAGCGCCAGCGCCAGCAGGGCGTAGATCGCGCCGTTGCTGATACCGTCTTGCACCAGCCACAGGACGGTATCGAGGTTCATCCGCTGCGGCCCGGAAACAGCGCGCCTGCCGCGCGCGCGCCTATTTCATCAACCGCCAAGTGCCGTTCTCGACGCGCACCAGCACGCGCGCGCGCTCATCGAGGCCGTTGTGGTTGGCCGGGCTCATGTTGTACACGCCGTGCGTGCCGATCACGTTCTTCACGTTCTCCAG
>SCUF01000481.1 GCA_004298325.1 Betaproteobacteria bacterium
AGGATTCCCTGATCGAGCGTCAGGCGCCCGATCCGGATCCTCGCCCCTTCGTCCTGCTGCTCGAGATCCAGCAGCCAGTTTTTCCGGCCCTCACTGCCCTGCTCCAGAAACACGACCGGGTGCTCGAGCCGCACTTCGGGCACCACGAGATTGCGCGCAAGCAACTGCGGCAGATCGATGGCAAGTTCCACCGCATCGGCCGCGATCATCTGTTTTTCCGTGGCCCAAGCCGGGTTGGCAAAGCTCACCGTGTGGGCGCGAACGCGCGGCAAGGGCCAGCCGGGCTGCACCTGGAGATCGCCCTGGATGACGAGTGCACGACCGGTCTTCTCCAGCGTCATGCGCTCGATCGGAGCGCGCAGCCAGTTCCAGCCGAAAATGACGACGTAGAGAACCGCCAGGACGATCGGTGCGAGGACGACTGCAGCGATCCACGTGAAGGCGCGAGTGAGCGTCATGGAGCCTCACGGCCGGAGCCCTAGGACACGGCTTCGGCGTGCCGATGCTTGGGCAGCAGGCGGTCGTACTCCCGCTTGACGACGGCATAGCACTCGCAGGTCCGCGCTTCCAGTCGCGGGCGATCGAGTACGGCAAGGTAGCGGCGGCGGCAACAGATCAGTCCCGCCTGTTGCAGCTTGCCGGCGGTCTCCGTGATGCCTTCGCGGCGCACCCCCAGCATGTCGGCGATCAGTTTATGCGTCATCGTCAGCACGTTCGATGGCGAGCGGTCCAGACATGACAGGATCCAGCGGCACACCCGCTGTTCAAGCGAATGGTGCCGGTTGCATACCGCCACCTGCCCGGCTTGCTCGATCAGGGCCTGCATGTAGCGCAGCAACAAGTGCTGCAACGGGCCGACGTGCTCGAACTCGCCCTTCAGCGATTCGGCATCCAGCCGATAGGCGTAGCCGCTATTCAGTACCACGGCCTGGCTCGGCGTGCTTTCGCCACCCAGGATCGACGCGACGCCGATCACGCCTTCGCTGCCTGTGATCGCGAATTCTGCCGACGCCCCGTCCTGCGTCACGTAGAACTGGGAAACGATGCCTGCGGTGAGGAGATACAGGTACTTTTCGCGCTCGCCGGCGCCGTAAATGGTCCAGCCCAGCGGCAGGGCAACGGGCTCCAGGTCGGGCAGCAGGCGCTCATAGTCCTCCCGTGGCAGCGCCGCCAGCAACTGGTTTTGCCTGGGCGCATACGGCGCGGAAACGGCGGACTTTCTTCCCGGATGCGCGAAGCGTGCCTCCGGATACGGCCGAAACGAGTGCGGTCCCAGTCTTGAGGCGTCCGCGAAACGGGGAACGGGCGGCTTCGTGGTCATCGCCATCGGTTTGCCCCTCTGCAATGTCCGGATCGGACACGGTGCCATGGTAGGCAAAGAACGGCATCCAGCCTGTCGGACGGCGCGCGGCGCGCAGCCATGGTTTGTCCTACACCGGCTCGGGGACGGCGTGCACGCAGGCTCTCGGGTACGAGTGTGCGACAACGTACAGACTGGAGCTGAGCGGTGACGCATCATGCACGCGGGTGTTCGCACTCCTCCTCCCTCCGCTCTTCGCGAACACCGAAGTGATAGGCCCGGAACGGCAAACCCGTTCCGGGCCTTTTTTCAACGGAGAACACCATGCCAACTACCCATTTCGCAATGCCATCTCGTACGTGGGGTCTGGCTCTATGCGCGGCGAGCGCGCTGCTGAGCGCTACGGCGGGCGAAGCCGCAAATCGCGGTCAGCTGTCGGAGGCTCAAAGCGCCTACCAGCGCGATCGCGCTGCCTGCCTCAGCGGCCAGACGCACCAGGACCGCGCCACCTGCCTGCGCGAAGCCGGCGCTGCGCTCCAGGAGGCCAGGCGTGGGGGCCTCGACGACGGTCAGGCCGAATTCGAGAAAAACCGGCTGCTGCGTTGCGAGAAGCAGCCGCCGGAGGATCGCCAGGCCTGCGTGCGCCGGATGAATGGCGAGGGCTTCACGAGCGGCAGCGTGGAGGGGGGCGGCATTTACCGCGAGCTCGTGGTGCCCGTGGTCCCGCCGCAGCGCAACTGAACCGCCCGATCCTGCCTACCCACGAAGCGCGCGCTGAACGGGCGCGACCGCGGACCTCCTCAGGCGCTCAGGCCACCTGCTTGAGCGCCAGCGCCTTGTCGGTCGCTTCCCACGTGAACTCGGGCTCCTCGCGGCCGAAGTGGCCGTAAGCGGCGGTCTTCTCGTAGATCGGCCGCAGCAGATCGAGCATCTGGATGATGCCCTTGGGCCGCAGGTCGAAGTGCTGCTGCACG
>SCUF01000482.1 GCA_004298325.1 Betaproteobacteria bacterium
GTTGACGATGAGCGAGACCTCGGCGTCGTAAAAGCCGGGGTCGACGCGAAACTTCGTCTTTTCATGCCAGTTGGCATCGAAGATCCCGCCCACCGGCCAGCCGTAGCCGTCCACCACGCCTCGCTCGAGCGCAGTGTAGACCTCGCCGGGCGCGGTCTGCATCACCGTCGCCCCCATCGAGCTGAAGAAATCGCGGTACACCGGCGTGATGCGGATCTTCAGGCCCTTCAGGTCAGGCGCCGCGATCGGCTTGTTGATGTAGAGGTGGAACGGTTGGTTCTCGACCACGCGCGCGAGGTAGAACATGTTGCCCTTCTCGCCCCAGATTCTGTTCACCAGTGCCAGCGCGCCGTTCCGGCGCTGTTCGGCGACCGGCATCTGAGTGAGTTTGAGGGCGTCCGACTCCGGGAACACGTTGGTATAAAAGGCGCCGGTGTTCAGCGCCATGTCGACCACGCCACCCTGCACCGCCTTGCCGACTTCGAACGTCGGTATCGCCTTCGGTCCGCCGATGAAGCTCAGCCGCACCGCGCCTTTCTCCGCGTTGAGCCGCTCGATCCAGCTCTCCAGGCGCTTCACGTAGATGCCGTTCTCGGGAAAGGCGCTGACCACGCGCAACGTGGTGGTCTGTGCGGCCGCCAGCGCGGGCGAAAGCACCACGGCGGCCGCTGCGATCCATCGGATGGCTTGCATGTCTCCTCCTCGGGGTGGAACCGACGCCGCCGAGCCTAGAGACGGCCCTCCCGATTGTCAAATATCAGAGGCTGCCGCGGTGATGACTTCGGCGGGCGGCGGGATCCGATACAGCGTCGCGACCAGCGCCGCGCGCTTTTCCAGCACCGCGCGCTGGTTGATGTAGCCCTTGTCCGTGATCTCGTTGGCGTCGATCGATGGCGGCTCCAGCGCGACGACGGCGCGCGTCGGATGGGTCGAGCTGCCGCCTTCGGCGGCGAGTGCCTGGAGCGCCTGCGCGATCCGCGCGCGCACGGCTTGCGGCGGCAGATCCTTGGTGGCCGTTGGATTGAGGAACACCAGCGCCCCGACCTCGTCGCGGTCGTGCCCGGTGATCACCGCATCCTGGATCACCGGATTGCCGGCGGCGATCAGCTTGACGCGCACGGCGCCTGCGTGCACCCAGGTTCCGGTGGTGAGCTTGAAGTCCTCGGCGACACGGCCGTCGAACACCAGGCCGCGCGAGGGCTCGGCGCCGTCGGCCAGGCGCAAGGCGTCGCCGATGCGGTAATACCCTTCCTCGTCGAACGCGGCGCGCGTCAGGTCGTCGCGCTTGTAATAGCCGGGGGTGACGTTCGGGCCCTTGAGCCGCGCCTCGAGCTTGCCTGCGGCAGGCACGAGCTTCAGCTCACAGCCCGGCACCGGCAGACCGATGACGCCGGCGCGATCGATGTGGTAATGCACCGCCGTGGCGCACGGCGCGGTTTCAGTGGAGCCCCAAGCCGAGAGCAGCGCGAGTTCGCCGCCGCGCTCGGCGAGCGCCAGCTTTTCGAGCCGCTCCCACAGGTTCTGCGGCAGCGCTGCCGCGGCGTAGAACACCATGTCCAGGTCGCGGAAGAAGTTCTTGCGCAGGGCGGCATCGCCTTCGAGCAGGGGCATCAGCAGATCGAAGCCGCGCGGCACGTTGAAATAGATCGTCGGTGAAACCTCCCTCAGGTTTCTGGCGGTGGATTCGATCAGCCCCGGCATCGGCTTGCCGCCGTCGACGTAGAGCGTGCCGCCGTTGCGCAGCACGATGTTGAAGCAGAAGTTGCCGCCGAAGGTATGGTTCCACGGCAGCCAGTCGACGATCACCGGCGGACGATCCTCGAGGAACGGCCACACCTGCGCCAGCATCTGCTGGTTGGCGCACAGCATGCGGTGCGTGTTGATGACGCCCTTCGGCGCGCCGGTGGAACCGGACGTGAACAGGATCTTGGCGGTGGCATCGGGCGCGATGCCGGCGAACGCGGCGTCGACCCGCGCGCCGGGCGTGGCGCGCAGCAGCTCATCCAGCGGCGTCGAGCTGGCACCGACCGCGGCCAGGGCGGGGGCGAACTTCACGGGGTCGGACGCCCAGACCAGCCCGGGACGCACCAGTTCGAAGATGTACTTCAGCTTGGCGAAGTCCTTCGACATCAGCGAATAGGCCGGGGAGATCGGGGCCACCGGCACGCCGACGTGCATCGCGCCCAGCGCGAGCAGGCCGTGGTCGACGCTGTTGTCGGAGAGGATCGCGACCGGCCGCTCGGCGTTGAGCCCGCGTGCGAGCAGCGCCTGGCCGATGCGCCGCACCGCATCGAGCGCCTCGCGGTAACTCACCTTGCGCCAGGCCGCCCCGGCGCGCTCGGCGAGCAGCACGCGCTTGGGCGTCCGCGCCGCCCAACTGACGAGCCATTCGCCGACCGCGCGCGGATACGGCTGCAGCGTCTGCGGCGAGCGCAGCAGCACCGAGCCATCGGCGCGGCGCTCGACACGCGCGTCGGTCGGGGCGAAGCGCAGCCGTGAATGCAGACCGGATGGCATGAACGTCTCCCGCGATGTGGTATTGAAAATTCTAGTGCAGTGCGCATTGCAGCGCACGCTGCGCGGGTCAGTCGTTGATGCCGCTCAGTTTCTCCCGGTGCACGCCCTCGGCACGAGCGGCCGCAGCGGCGTCGCCATGCAGCGCCCCACCGTCCCGGGACCGATGAATCCGATCTTCACGTGCTGCGCGCGATGAAGCGGTTGATCCATTCCGCGCTTGCCACCGCGGCGCCGAAACTGAAGACATGGGCGCCAACCACATTGCAATCGACGTGCGCCATGCAGTAGCGCGCGATCGTCGTCAGCTGGTCGCCGGGGTCGGTGTGCGTCACCAGCTGCACCGCGCCGAAGCCCTGCGCACGCAGGGCGCGCAGGGACGCGCTCACGCCGCAGCGTTGCGCAAAGCGCAGCAGCGCGGCCGCCGAGCTCGGACCGGCGAGCCCCACATACACGGGCACGCCCGGTGCGCGACGTGCGAGGCCCGCGCAATATTCGATCACGCGTGCCGGCGCAAACGAAAACTGGGTGACCACAAAGGCGCCCAGACCCTCGCCTGCGGCGAGCGCCAGCTTTTCCGCAAACGAACTTTCGAGCGCGGCGGCGGGAATGCGCGGATGGCCCTCGGGGTAGCCCGCGATGCCGATCTCGCGAATGCCGCAGGCCGAAAGGACGCCGCTCCTCAGGGCCGCCGCGCCGTCCGCGTACGGACCGAGCGGCGCCATCTCGTCGCCTCCGATCAGCAGCACCTTGCGCACGCCCGCGGCGCCGGCGGCGCGATTGAGGAAGGCTTCCAGTTCCCCCCGGCTCGCAATGCGCCTCGCCGCCAGGTGCGGCACCGGCTCGAGCCCCGCTTCGCGCACCGCGATGAGCGAGGCGAGCGCGTCCGCCAGGCTGTGGCGTGGCAGGTGATTGACGAATACCGGCGTGCCCGAGGGCAGCAGCGCGGCGATGCGGCGCGCCATCTCGGGCTGGTGCGCGCCCATTTCAATCGAGCCGCAGGCGAGCAGCTCCGCGGCATAGGCCGCGATTTCAAGCGCCGCAGTGCGCGTTCCGCCGTCGAGGCTGGTGAGCATCGGACTCAATCGCGCTGGCGCGACACGACGTAGGACTCGTCGAAAAACCACAGGCCGCCGCGCGCCTGCAGCACCTCGCGCGTGGCCTCCAGATAGCGGCGCTCGCCGAGCGCGTGCGCCAGCCGTTCGTCGTCGATCTGCGCCACGTACACCGCCGCGTTCCACGCCGCGAACAGGGTCGAAGTGCCGATGCTCTCGGAGATCTCGGAGGGCAGCGTATGCATGTCGTAGCGGAAAACGGCACGCGCGTCGGCGTAGGCGTTGAAGTTGTAGTGCCGCGCGTCGCGGCCGATTTCGGCGCGCACCGCGCGCAGCAGATCGTGCCGGCCGGTGACGAACGGGTCTTCCTCCGGCCAGACCTTGCGCACGATCTCCAGACCCGGATCGCGGCCGCAGGAGTGGATGCCGAGCAGGCGTCCGCCGCGACCGAGCCCCCGCGTCAGCGGCGCAATGACCTTGGCGGCCTTGAACTGCGCCGGCACGCGCGCGCGATAGGGTTGCGAGGCGATCACGAGGTCGTAGTCCGCGCGCGTCTTGCCCTGGCGCGGAATCACGTCGTCGAGCAGGAAGCGGAAATCCTCGCGGTACAGCACCAGCGCCACCGGCCGCTCGTAGATGGGGTTGCCGGTCTTCGGGCTGTGGCGCGCCTGCCAGTTCTGCGCCAGGAACGGCTCCAGCGCGGCGATCTGCTCGCTGAATTCATGCGCGGTGGTCCCGCTGAGCGGCGTCTCCTGCCACACCAGCGAAGTCGCAGCGGCGAGCGCGCGCGGCGCGAGCCAGGGCGCCTCGCTGTAGTACATGTTGGTCACCACGAGGACTGTCGCCGGGTGCTCGAAAAACCGGTCGGCCATCTTGGCGAGCGACAGCCGCACGTCCTCGAGGCTCACCTCCTTGCCCACGAAATAGAACGGCATGGTCGGAAAGCGCCGGTGC
>SCUF01000483.1 GCA_004298325.1 Betaproteobacteria bacterium
GTGCTACTTGCCTGGCGCGGCCGGTTCCTTGAGGTTGGCGCCGGACTGGTTCGCCATGGTGACGATGGCGCGCGCCAGCTCGAGGTCGGAGAGATCGGCGCCGCCGCCGCGCGGCGGCATCGCGCCCTTGCCCTGGATCGCGTTCTTCAGCATCCCCTCGAGACCCGCTTTCGCCACTTTGCCCCAGGCGGCCTTGTCGCCGATCTTGTGCGCGCCGGCGGCGCCGGTCTGATGGCAGGCGCTGCACATCTGCTTGACGATCGCTTCGCCCGTGCGCGGGCCCTGGCTCGCGGCGCCCGCGGCGCCGAATTCGACGCGTCCTACGGGCTGGATGCGCGCGGCGACCGCCTCGGGCTGCATCGCGGCCGGGTCGGCGGAAGGCCGGTTCACGATCACCTGCACCAGCAGCACGATCGCGATCACGGGCACGACGAACGCGAGCACCACCACCACGATCAGCTGCTGCGGCGTCCTGATGAAGGAGGTGTGCTCTTCGTGCTCGCTCATGCGCAAGGCCCCGGGTGCCGGAGGAAAGGCGGGGATTTTAGCGCGGAACCCTCCCGCTCAGAAGCCGGCGCGTGGACGCACGCCCCAAAAGCCGTTATTCTTCGCGCCCTTAACGCGCCCGTAGCTCAGCGGATCAGAGTATTGGCCTCCGAAGCCAAGGGTCGTGGGTTCGAATCCCGCCGGGCGCGCCAGTCCGAGCCCGGCTCCCCGGCGCGTTTGATCGCGGTCAAGTCGCCGCCCCACGGCTTGCCTAGCATCGTGCGCGAGTGCCTTACGCCGCCAACTGATGTCCGCCGCGCCGATCAGCCGCTTCCCCGTGCCGCGCCTCGAAGACCTGCCCGAGGACATCCGCCGGCGCGTCCTGGAGGTGCAGGAAAAATCGGGTTTCGTGCCGAACGTGTTCCTCGCGCTCGCGCACCGGCCGGCCGAATGGCGCGCGTTTTTCGCCTACCACGACGCGCTGATGGAAAAGGACAGCGGCCTGACCAAGGCCGAGCGCGAGATGATCGTGGTCGCCACTTCCGGCGCCAACCGCTGCCAGTACTGCGTCGTGGCGCACGGCGCGATCCTGCGCATCCGCGCGAAGAACCCGCTCGTCGCCGACCAGGTGGCGGTCAACTATCTCAAGGCCGACCTCACGGCGCGCCAGAAGGCGATGCTCGGGTTTGCGATGAAGGTGGCGCTCGACGCGGGCGCCATCGAGGAAGCCGACTTCGAGGCGCTGCGCGCGCACGGCTTCTCCGGCGACGACATCTGGGACATCGGTGCGGTGGCGGCGTTCTTCGCGCTTTCCAACCGCATGGCGAACCTGACCGCGATGCGCCCGAACGACGAGTTCTACCTGATGGGGCGCGTGCCGAAGGCGAAATAGCGGCTCAGGCGAGCTTCGGGCGCTGCCGCCCGCACTGCGTCGCCTGCTCGAAGGCGTGCGCCAGCTGCAGCACGCCGAAATCGTCGCGGTAGCGGCCCACGATCTGGATGCCGACCGGAAGCGGCGGTGAGTCGCTGGTGAATCCTGCAGGCACCGAAATCGCGGGGTGGCTGGTGACCGTGATCGCGTAGCAGGTCTTCATCCATTCGATGTAGTTCGCCAGTTTCACGCCGTTGATCTCGGTGGGATACGCCTGGGTCACCGCGAACGGCGGCACCTGGTTCACCGGCAGCAGCAGGAATTCGTAACGTTCGAGAAACGCGCGCAGGGCGTGGAACACCTGCGAGCGCAGGTTCAGCGCCTGCGCGATGCGCGGCCCGTCGAGCTTCAGGCCCTGCTCGATGTTCCAGATCACGGTGTCCTTGATCCGGCCGCGATGCGCCTTCAGCAGCGCAGCGTATTTCTGCACGAACAGGACCGCGCGCAGCACCTGGAATGCCTCGTCGGCGCCCGCGAGCTCCGGTTCCGCATCCTCCACCACGCAGCCGAGCGCCGCGAAGGTCCCGCGCTGCGCCTCGAGCACCTGCGTCACGCGCCGGTCCACCGGCAGGCCGCCGAGGTCGCGGCTCCAGGCGACGCGAACCCCCTTGAAGCTCCGCGCGAGCGCTCTGGCGAAGCCCTGGCCCGGTTCGACGATGCTGATCGGTGCGCGCCGGTCCGGGCCCGCCATCGCCGAAAACAGCAGCGCGGCGTCCGCGACCGAACGCGCCAGCGGCCCCATCACCGAGAGCGAGGCCCAGGAATCGTTGCTCGGGTAGGCGGGCACGCGTCCCGGCGTCGGACGGAAGCCGACGACGTTGCAGAAATTGCCCGGATTGCGCAGCGATGCCCCCAGGTCGGAGCCGTCGGCAAAGGGCAGCATGCCGCAGGCCACCGCGACCGCCGCGCCGCCCGAGGAGCCGCCGCAGGTCTTGCTGGTGTCGTAAGGATTGAGCGTGGCGCCAAACACCGGATTGAAGGTCTGCGAGCCGGCGGCGAATTCCGGCGTATTGGTCTTGCCGAGGGTGATCGCGCCGGCAGCCGACAGACGCTCGACCAGGGCATGATCCTCGGCGGGCACGTGCTCGGCATAGATCGGCGAACCGAAGGTGGTCCGGATCCCGCGCGTCGGCACCATGTCCTTGTAGGCGATCGGCAGCCCCGCGAGCGGCCCGAGGCCCTCGGCACCGCCCTTGCGGGCGAGGCGCCGGTCGAGCTTTTTCGCCGCCGCGAGTGCCGCCTCCGGCAGGAAGGTGACGATCGCGTTCACCTTCGGGTTGACGCGCTCGATTCGGTCGATGAAGGCGCGCATCGCCTCGCTGGCGGAAACCTTGCGCGTGCGGATCAGGCGCGCCAGGCGGCGCGCCGCGGTGAAGCAGAGTTCGCTCATGGGGGCCCTCGCTGGATCACATCAGGACGATGTCGAACTGCTCCTGCAGGTAGCCTGTTTCCACCTGCAGCGAGATCGGCTTGCCGATGAAGTCCGAGAGCATCGCCACCGCCGGGGACTCCTCCTCGTGCAGCAGGTCGATCACGCTCTGCCCGGCGAGCACGCGGAATTCGCGCGCGTTGAACTGGCGCGCCTCGCGCAGGATTTCGCGCAGGATCTCGTAGCAGACGGTGCGCGCGGTCTTGACCTCGCCGCGGCCGCCGCAGGTCGGGCAGGGCTCGCACAGCACGTGCGCGAGCGACTCGCGCGTGCGCTTGCGGGTCATCTCGACCAGGCCGAGCGCGGTGAAGCCGTTCACCGTCATGCGCGTGCGGTCGCGCGCCAGCGCCCGGCGGAACTCCTCCAGCACGGCGTGACGGTGCTCCTCGGAATCCATGTCGATGAAGTCGATCAGGATGATGCCGCCGAGATTGCGCAGCCGCAGCTGGCGGGCGATCGCCTGCGCCGCCTCGAGGTTGGTCTTGAACACGGTATCGTCGAAGTTGCGGCTGCCGACGAAGGCGCCGGTGTTGACGTCGATGGTGGTCAGCGCCTCGGTCTGGTCGATGACCAGCGTGCCGCCCGACTTGAGGTCGACGCGCCGCGACAGCGCCTTCTCGATCTCGGGCTCGACGTTGTAGAGGTCGAACAGCGGTCGCTCGCCCGTGTAGTGCTCGAGCTTGTCGAGCACCTTCGGGGTGTAGCTCGCGGCGAAACCGGCGAGCTTCTGGTAGTTCTCGCGCGAGTCGACGATGACGCGCGCCGACTCGGCCGAGGCCATGTCGCGCAGCACGCGCTGCGCGAGCGACAGGTCCTGGTACAGCAGCTGCGGCGGCTGTGCGCCTTGCGCGCGCGCGCCGAGGTCGCGCCAGAGCGAGCGCAGGTACTCGATGTCGGCGCGCAGCTCCTCCTCGGAGGCGCTCTCGGCGAGGGTGCGCAGGATGAAGCCGCCCTTTTCCTCCGCCGGCAGCAGCTCGCGCAGGCGCTCGCGCAGCAGCTGCCGCTCGGCTTCGTCCTCGATGCGCTGCGAGACGCCGATATGCGGGTCCTGCGGCAGGTAGACCAGCATGCGCCCGGCGATCGACACCTGGGTCGAAAGGCGTGCGCCCTTGGTGCCCAGCGGATCCTTCACCACCTGCACCAGCACGGGCTGGCCCTCGGCGAGGATCTTCTCGATCGGTTTCGCGCCCTCGCTGCCGTTCGCCGCGCCGGCGCGGCGGTGCTCCCAGATGTCGGCGACGTGCAGGAATGCGGCGCGCTCGAGCCCCACCTCGACGAACGCCGACTGCATGCCCGGCAGCACGCGCGCCACGCGCCCCATGTAGATGTTGCCGACCAGCCCCCGGTTCGCCGTGCGCTCGATCACCAGTTCCTGCACCTGGCCGGCGCCGATCACCGCGACACGCGTTTCCTGCGGCGTGACGTTGATCAGGATCTCCTCGGTCATGGCGGCGGCGCTGCGCCCGGCTCAGCCGGCGCGCAGCTGCTCCGGGGCCTGGCGGCGCTCGGGCGAGGCCTGCAGCCGCTCGAGCAGCTGCGCCGTCTCGTAGAGCGGCAGTCCGACGATGCCGGAATGGCTGCCGCGGATCTCGGCGGCGAAACGCGCGGCGCGTCCCTGGATCGCGTAGGCGCCCGCCTTGTCGTCCCATTCGCCGCTCGCGACGTAGGCCTCGATTTCCTGCGGCGCCAGCGCGCGCAATTCGACTTCCGATACCGACAGCGCCGAATCGAGCTCGGTGCCGTACTTGAGCGCCACGGCGGTGAGCACTTCGTGCCGCCGGCCCGAAAGCGCTGCCAGCATGGCCGCGGCCTCGCCGCGGTCGGCCGCCTTGCCGAGGATGCGCCCGTCGAGCACCACGGCGGTGTCGGCGGCGAGCACCGGTGCGTGCGGCAGGCGGCGCTGCTGCATGCGCAGCCAACCGGCCTCGGCCTTCAGGCGCGCGACGCGCGTGACGTACTCGTGCGCCGGCTCGCCGGGCAGCACCGCCTCGCTCACCTCGGGATCGGATCCCGGTCGCGCGCGAAACAGCAGCAGGTGGAACTTCACGCCGATGTGCGCCAGCAGTTCGCGCCGCCGCGGGCTGCGCGAAGCGAGATAGATCGAGCGTTCGGGCGGCCAAGCCATGGGCGAATTTCCAGTGTAGCAAAGCTAGGCGCGATGATAGGGATGGCCGGCCGCCAGCGTGGCGGCGCGATACAGCTGCTCGCACAGCAGCACCTGCGCGAGCGCGTGCGGCAGGGTCAGCGCCGAGAGCCGCCAGAGCAGCTGCGCCTCGCGCTTGAGTTCCGCAGCGAGCCCGTCCGGACCGCCGATGAGAAACGCCACCGCATCGCCCTCGCGCCGCCAGGCCTCGAGCTGGCGCGCAAACTGCACGGTGTCGAGGTCGCGGCCGCGCTCGTCGAGCGCCGCCAGCCGCGTGCCGCGCGGCAGGCGCGAGCGCAGGCGCTTCAGCGGCTCGGCCTTGAGGTCGAGGCACTCGACCTCGAAGCCGCGCGGCAGGCGCCCGAGGTACTCCGCGCGCGCCTCGAGCGCCCAGCGCGGCAGCCTAGCGTCGAACGCGACGACGTACAGCCTGGGCACGTTTCAGCCGGACTTCCTTGCCACCCCAGATCTCCTCCAGGTGGTAGTAGTGGCGCGCGTTCGGGTGCATGACGTGCACCACGATGTCGCCCAGGTCGACCAGCACCCACTCCGAGCTGCCGCTGCCCTCGACGCCGCGCACCGTGGCGCCGAGCCGCGTGAGGCGCTCGCGCACGTGATCGGCGAGCGCCTTGACCTGGCGCGTGGACTCGCCGGTGGCGATCACGACGCGATCGAAGATCGGCGACAGCCGCGCCACGTTGTAGACCACGATGTCGCGGCCCTTCACGTCCTCGAGCGCCTCGACCACGGCGCGCTGCTTCTTACGGATGTCCATAGAGATGATGCCGCCGGATGTAGTCGAGCACGGCCGCGGGCAGCGCGGCGGAGACGTCTTCGCCGCGGCCGATGCGCTCGCGAACGGCGCTCGCCGAAATGGCGAGCGGCGCAAAGGGCACGGCGCGCGCCCGTGCGTCGGCGATGGTCCAGCCCGGGCGCGCAAACACGGCGATCTCGCAGAGATCGAACAGCTCGCGCCAGCGGTGCCAGGTCTCGAGCTTCGCGTACTGGTCGGCGCCCATCAGCAGCACGAGCGGCGCCTCGGGACCGAGTTCGGCGCGCAGCGCCGCGAGCGTGTCCACGCTGTAGCCGGAGGCGCCGGGCGCGAGTTCGCGCGCGTCGATCGCGAAACGCGGCTCTGCCGCGAGCGCGCGTTCGAGCATGGCGACGCGATGCTCGGCCGCCGCGACCGGCGCTGCGCGATAGGGTGGGTCGCCGGTCGGAATCCAGAGGATGCGCGCCAGGCCGAGCGCCGCGAGCGCGGCGCGCGCCAGCGCGAGATGCGCGTTGTGGACCGGGTCAAAGGTGCCGCCGAGGACGCCGACCGGCTGCACTAGCCGCGGATTTCCCCATGGCCGAAGACCACGAACTTCTGCGTCGTGAGGCCTTCCAGCCCGACCGGGCCGCGCGCATGCAGCTTGTCGGTGGAAATGCCGATTTCGGCGCCCAGGCCGTACTCGAAGCCGTCGGCGAAACGCGTCGAGGCGTTCACCATCACCGAGCTCGAGTCGACCTCGCGCAGGAAACGCTCGGCGCGCGCGCGGTCTTCGGTGACGATGGCATCGGTGTGCTGCGAGCCGTAGCGCGCAATGTGCTCGATCGCCTCGTCGAGGCCCTGCACCACGCGGATCGACACCACCGGGCCGAGCCATTCGGTGCGGTAGTCGTCCTCGGTCGCCGCGCCGGCGGCGGGCACCAGCCGGCGCGTCGCCTCGCAGCCGCGCATTTCGACGCCCTTCTCGCGGTAGATGCGCGCGATCTCCGGCAGCACGCGCGGCGCGATCGCCGCCGCCACCAGCAGCGTCTCCAGCGTGTTGCAGGTGGCATAGCGCTGCGTCTTGGCGTTGTCCGCGATGCGCACCGCCATCGGCACGTCGGCGCGGTCGTCGATGTAGACGTGGCACACGCCGTCGAGGTGCTTGAGCATCGGAATGCGCGCCTCCTGTGCCAGGCGCGCGATGAGTTCCTTGCCGCCGCGCGGCACGAGGATGTCGACGTACTCGTGCATCGTGATCAGCTCGCCCACCGCGGCGCGGTCGGCGCTCGCCACCACCTGCACCGCGGTCCCGGGCAGGCCGGCCGCCGCGAGCCCCGCGCGCACGCAGGCGGCGATCGCCTGGTTGGAGTGCAGCGCTTCCGAGCCGCCGCGCAGGATGCAGGCGTTGCCCGCCTTGAGGCAGAGCGCCGCGGCATCCGCCGTGACGTTGGGGCGCGATTCGTAGATGATGCCGATGACGCCGAGCGGCACGCGCATGCGCGCAACCTCGATGCCGCTCGGGCGCCGCACGCGCTCCGAAATGGCGCCCACCGGATCGGCCAGCGCGGCCACCTGCTCGAGTGCTGCCGCCATCTGCTCGATCGCGGCCGGGGTGAGCGTGAGGCGGTCGATGAACGCGGCGTCCTGGCCCCTGGCGCGCGCTGCGTCGACGTCGGCGCGATTCGCTTCCGCGAGCTGCGCGGCGCGCAGGCGGATTTCGGCCGCCATCGCCCGCAGCGCCCGGTCCTTGGTTGCGGTCGGCGTGCGGGCGAGCACGCGCGCGGCGGCGCGCGCGGCGCGGCCGAGTTCGCGCATGTAGGCGCGCACGTCAACCGATTTTTCGTGCGCCTTCGGTTCCATCGATCAATTCTAAACCCAGGCGCATCAGCCCATCCCAGGGGTCGCCGGCACCGACCCCCTTGCTCTGGCGCTCGATGCGCGCCAGCTGTCGCACGGCCTGCTGCAGCCGCGCCACGGCGAGGCGCCGCAGCGCTTTCTCGGCGCGCGGCTGGGCCGCGCGCCAGACGCGGTGTTCGGCGAACAGCTGGTCCAGGCGGCGGCCCGCGGCCATGGCCTGCCGGATGCGCAGCAGCGTGACCAGTTCCTCGCCCAGGCGCCAGGCGAGCGCCGCGGGCGACTCGCCTTCGCCGCGCAGGCCATCCAGCGCCCTGCAGTAGTGCGCGAATTCACCCGCGTAAAGCGCCTCCGCCAGAACCTCGAAATCGAAGCGCGCGACGTTCGCCACCGCGCCCGCCACCTGCTCCATGGCGAGCACGCCCTGCGGCGCAAGCAGGCCCAGCTTCTGCACTTCCTGGTGCGCGGCGAGCAGGTTGCCCTCGACGCGCTCGGCGAGGTATTCGAGCACCTCTTGCGGCGCGTGCTGGCCCTGGCGCGCGAGGCGTGCGCCGATCCAGGCGGGCAGTTGCGCGCGCAGCACGGGTTTGGCTTCGACCACCACGCCCGCGGCATCGAGCGCGGTAAACCAGGCGGATTTCCACCATCCCGAGCCTTCCGGCCGCGGCATGGTCACCAGCAGTACCAGCTCCGGATTGGGCCTTGCCGCGTAACGCCGCAGCGCCTCGCCGCCTTCGGTTCCCGGTCTTGCGGTCGGGATCCGCAGATCGACGAGCTTGCGCGCACCGAACAGCGACAGGCTTGCGGTGGCCTGCACGAATGCGCTCCAGTCGAAACGCGGCTGCACGAACAGCACTTCGCGCTCCGCGAAGCCGTGCTTGCGCGCCGCGGCGCGCACGGCATCGGCGGCCTCCAGCGCCAGCAGCGGCTCGTCGCCATGGATCAGGTAGAGCGGGGCGAGCGACCGGGCGAGCTGCGCTTCCAGCTGATCGGCCCTCAGCGGCATGCGTCAGCCCGGCACGGGCCGCGGCGGCCTGGCGGCCGACAGGCGCCGCATGATCTGCTGCACCATGTCGTGCTGCATGTCGCGATACAGCATCTGCTCCTCGGCCTCCTTCGCCAGGAGCTGGGCGTCGCTGTAGGTCATGTCGCGCGCC
>SCUF01000484.1 GCA_004298325.1 Betaproteobacteria bacterium
TTTAGTTTGTGCGCGCGAGGCGCAGCAGCAGGCCGGCGAGCAGCAGCCAGCCGGAATTGCGAAGCCCGAACCGAACGGTCGAAGGCATGCGCCGCACTATAGCGGCAATCCTGCGGCGCGGCAACCCGCGCCCGTGTCCGGGCGCGGGTCCCCTGCCTCAGTAGCTGAAACGCGTCTGCGCCTGCGCCGACCCGTCGGCGTCCGCCGAAGCGGAAGCCGCCGGCGCTGCGCTGTTGGCCGAAGCCGACGCTTCACCGCGCGCCGCTGCCGAGCCCGAGGCGTCGACGCCGCGAAGCGGCCGGAACATCGTGCCGGCGCCTGCGGCTGACGTCGCTGACGCGCCGCCCGAAGCCTGCGCATCTGCCGCCGCAGCTGCAGCGCCCTCGGCACGGCCCAGCGCCGATGCAGATCGCTGCACCGCGGCTTCGCTCGTGCCCTCGACCGCGCCTTGCGCGCGGCCGCGCACCGAATTCACCGCACCCGGGGCGCGGCGCACCGGCGCCGTGTCGATGACCGTGTTGGGCGGCGTGATCGTGCCCTGGAACTGTCCCGCGGTACCCAGCGCGCTGCCGAAACCCATGGCCGGATTGCCGCCGGCGCCGCTCAGCGTTCCGCCGAGCGTGCCGATGGCGCCCGCGCCCGCGCCGCCCGAGAGGATGCCGAGCGGACCGGCGAAGGTCGGCGCGGCGCCGCAAAGCGCGCCGGCAACCGCAGTGACGAGCAGAAATTGACGAGGTTTCATGGTGTTCCTCCTGGTCGTTGCGGAGCCGCGGCCCATCCGCAGCCCTCAACCACGACAACGACCCGGCCGGGGCGGATTTTCCCGGTCAATTGAAACAAGTTGTAAACGGCTGCGCGGTTCAGCGCAGGCCGCGCGGATCGACGCGCAGGTCCTCACCCACCAGTCCGAAACCGAAGATCTCGTCGGGTCCGGGCGGACCGAGATCGATCGCGCTTCGAATCAGCGCGCCGAGTGCGCGCGGCGAGGCCGGCTGATCGCTGCCGCCGGAATCTGCGCTCGCCGCCCTGGCGAGCAATCCCGCGACCAGCGGCGAGGCAAAGGAAGTGCCGCGCGCGCGCGCATAGCCACGGCCATCGCTTGCCGCCGTCGCCATGTCGGCGCCGGGTGCCGCGAACGCGACGTGCGCGCCGCGACCCGCTTCCGGCAGCACGCGCCGCTGCGCATCGACCGCAGTCACACCGATGACGCCGCGGAAAGCCGCCGGATAGAGCGGCGGCGCGGCCGGTCCGTCATTGCCGACCGCCGCGACGACGATCTGCCCCCGGGCGATCACGCTTCGTACCGCACGCTCGAGCATGAGGTTCGCAGGCCCCACCAGACTGACGTTGACCACCGGCACCTTTTCGCGCGCCATCCAGGCGAGCGCTTCGGCGAGCAGCGCCGCCGTGCCGCCGGTCGGCTGGTCGCAATAGACGTCCGCCGCATACAGCGTGGCATCGGGAACCGCGCCCGCGAATCCGGGCGCGCGTCCCACGAGCAGCGACGCCACGCCGGTGCCATGCAGGTCGGCGATCTGCTTTCCGGAACAGCCGAAGGTGCGCACCTCGGCGTGGCGCAGCGCGGGGTGATGCCGGTCGACGCCGCCGTCGATCAAGCCGACCCGCAGACTCCCGCCCGCAGCGTCCGCGCGCCGCGCCGCGGTGGGCGCCTGCGCAAGCTCCTGTCGAACCGCGCCGGCCCGAAGATAGAGATGGTTGAAATCGTAAGCGGCCTGCGAATCGAGCTGGCGCAGCGCCAGCACCGACTCTGCGGTCGCCGATCCGCTCGGCGTGCGCAACACCACGACGCGCTCGCCGAGCGCCTCGAGCGCGCGCTCGCGAACCACGCTGAAGCCTTTCGCGCGCGCCGCCTCGAGCGCCGCGGGCGATGGCGACAGCACGACCACTTCGCCGCGGATCGCCGGATGGCCCGCAGGGTCGGCTTCGATCCGCTCGCCGTGCTCGCGCAGCAGCCTGCCGATCGTCAGCTTGCGCAACTCGATCAGGTCGGAGAGATCGGGCAGGCTCTCCAGCCTGGGAACCGGCGGCTTCTCGATGCGCAGATCGGGCGCCGACGGCAACCCCGGCAACTGCGGCGGCAACGGCGGCGGCAGTTGCGGCAGGCGAAGCTGCGCCGCCGCGTTCACGGCGAGCACCAGTCCCGCGGCGAGCACGGCAGCCTGCAGCAGCCGGGTCCGGAACATGACGGTCCGCGCCTCGAATGACGCCCGCTAGCGTTCCCAACCGCGTTGCCGGGCGACACGCTCGGCGTCGGCGTCGAGCGCGCTGCCCTGGATCCGGTCTTCGATCGCGCGCAGCACCGGCGCCGGAATGGGCGCCCCGGCCTGCCGGTACTGGTCGGGTGCGCCGCCGCCCCGATCGGCGTCGGCCACGGCGAGCAGGCGCCACGCGCCGGATCGGCGGCAGGCAAGCCCGCCCAGGCGCGGGGTCGCCGCAGCCGGCGCCAACGTGAAGCTGCGGCAGTATTCGCCCGTCGCAGAAACGAAGCTCGAGCCGATCTTCACCGGCGCGTCCGCTGCCTGCGTGGCGGCAAGCTGTTCCGTCAACGCGAGCGCGAGCGCCCCGCGGGCGCGCAAGCCCGTTGCATCGGCTACGAAATCCGCAGCCGGTCCGGTGTCCGGTGCCGCCTTTCGCACCTCGATCACGAAGACCGCGCCCAGCACGGCGCCGATCGCCACGCTGGCCGTCATCGCGCCCCACTCGAACCCGCTCCAGCGGCGTGCGCGCGCCGGCGCCGCCGCGGGGGTGCCGCGTGCGGCCGCGAGCAGCCGTTGCGGCATCGGCTCGGCGAGCACCGGCTCGAATGCCGCGTGCACCGCGCTGCGCAATTGCCGCTGGCGCGCGACGCGCCCTGCCAGCGCGGCATCCTGTGCCAGCGCGGCCTCGATGGCCGCAGCGGTCCCGGCATCCAGCTCGCCGTCGACATACGCCATCAAATCGTCATCGGAATACGTCATCGTCATGCCTCCTTGCTGCGCCCGGGATCGGCGAGCAGTCCCTGCAGTTGCTCGCGAGCGCGCGCCAGGCGGCTGGTGAGCGTGCCGATGGGAATGTCCAGCACCGCCGCCGCTTCCCTGTACGGCAGCCCCTCGACCAGCACCAGGCTCACGGCGATGCGCTGATCGTCGTTCAGGCGCTCCATCGCCTGGCGCACCGCCAGCGCGTCGATCTGCGCGTCGGTGCCGCCCACCCCGACGCGCTCCCCCGCCTCTTCCGGGGCGAGGACGCGGTCGCGGCGGCCGCGCGCGCGCACTTCATCGATCCAGGCGTTCTGCACGATCCTGAACAGCCAGCTCAGCAGGCGCGTGCCCGTCTCCCACTGCTCGCGGCGGGTCAGGGCGCGCTCGATCGCCGACTGCACCAGGTCATCGGCATCCTGGCGCTGACCGGTGAGCGCGCGGCCGAAGCGCCGCAGCCTCGGCAGCAGGCTGACGAGCTCGGCGCGGAACTGCTGCTCCGCTGGCGTCATGTCTCAAGGGTACAACGACGGCGCGGGTCGAATTCTTCCGCGCCGCCGGACGCGGCTTTCAGCCCGGCTTGCCGTCCAGTCGTGGCCGGGCAAGGCGCGGCAGATAGGCGGCGAAATAGACCAGGAACGCGGCGCTCCAGAGCCCGCCGGAGACGGCGATCAGCGTCAGATAACCCGCGCCGGGCGCCAGTCCGGCGAACACGCGCAGGGCGGCCCCGAGGTGAACCAGGACGTAGGCCGCGACCTCGGCCCGGCCCGCGGCCAGCGGCCGCCCGGTGTGGCCGAGCGCCGTGCGCGTGATCATGGCGATGATCAGCCCGCCCATGGCGCCGGCGCCGAAAGCATGCAACGTCACCGCCTCGCCCACCCAGCGCAGCGATGCCAGAGCGAGGAAGAGGAAACCCAGAGGGATCCACGCATGCGACAGGTGCAGGATCCACAGGATCGGCCGACCGCGCGTTGCCAGCGGCAGCCAGCCCCATTGGCGCGCCGCGTGCAGCATCGCCGCTGCCAGCGCGAGCGGCGCCACGACCGCGGCGCCCAGCCCGAGCAGGTCCGCGGCAAAGACGGCGAGCGTCACGACGAGCGCGATGCGGTCGAGCTTCGGCCGGATCACGACCCCGGCGCGCGGCAGCGCGTTCGCGGTGAACGAGGGCACGACGCGTCCCGCCATCACCACGATCAGCGTCAGCACCAGCCACAGACCGGCGCGCACCGGCGCATCGCCCGGCTGCAGGTGGAAGGCGACGTTCGCCGCGCCGAAGGCGCACAGCAGGACGATGACGAAATAGTTGCGCGCGTTCCTCGCGCCGAGGATGACGCGCGCCATCAGCGCCGCGACCACGAAGGCAAACGCGCCATCCACCACCGCGGCGACCGGCGCCGGCCCGGCGAACACCAGCAGCCGCGCCGCGATCCAGTGCAGCGCGAGCGCCGCGAGCGGCCAGCCCTGGGGCGTCGGCCGGCCGGTCCAGACGCGCCCGGCGGTGAGCAGGAACCCCGCGATCACGGCGAGCGCGAAGCCGAACAGCATCTCGTGCTGGTGCCAGAGCACCGGCGGCAGGTAGCCGTTCCACCGCAGCCCCTGCAGCGTCGCCACCCACAGCGCGACGGAAAGCGCGGCGAACAGCGCCGCGAGCAGGTAGAACGGCCGGAAGGCCAGGTTGAACAGCGCGAAGCCGCGCGGCGCCGCAACGTGCGAGGGTTCCTCGATGCGGATCACGCGAACGGCTTGAGGCGCCTGCCGAGCGCCCAGAGCACGTAGCCCGAGAGGCCGTAACCGCAGAACAGCAGGAACAGCACGATCGGCGGGTCGGAGGACACGAGCACGAATCCGAGCACGATGAACAGCACCGTGGCGAAGGGCACGCTCTTTCTCAGATTGATGTCCTTGAAACTGTAGAACGGCACGTTCGAGACCATGGTGACGCCGGCGTAGATGGCGAGAAAGCCCGTGATCCAGGGGATGCCGTAGGACGAAACCGGAATCTTGTTGTCGCTTGCGAGCCAGACGAAGCCCGCGACCAGCGCCGCCGCCGCCGGGCTGGGCAGGCCCTGGAAGAAGCGCTTGTCGATGACGCCGAGGTTGACGTTGAAGCGGGCGAGTCGCAGCGCCGCGCCGACGCAGTAGACGAACGCCGCGATCCAGCCGAAGCGTCCCAGGTCCTTGAGCACCCACTCGTACATGACGAGCGCCGGCGCTGCGCCCATCGACACCATGTCGGAGAGCGAATCGTACTCGGCGCCGAACGCGCTCTGCGTGCGCGTCAGCCGCGCGACGCGGCCGTCGAGGCCGTCGAGCACGATCGCCACCAGGATCGCGATCGCCGCCTGCTCGAAGCGGCCGTTCATCGCCTGCACGATGGCGTAGAAACCGGCGAACAGCGCCGCCGTGGTGAACAGGTTCGGCAGCAGGTAGATGCCGCGGCCGCCCAGCGGGCCGATGCGCTGCCGCAGGCCGGGGAGCGGCGCGGGATCGTCAGCCATGGACGGCTAGCCGCGCGATGACGCTCTCGGCCGCCCGCACCCGCTCGCCGAGCGCCGCCTTCATCTCGGCGTCGAGCGGCAGGTAATGGTCGACCCGCGAACCGAAGCGGATGAAGCCGTAGCGCTCGCCGCGCCGCAGCTCGGCTCCTTCCTCGACATAGCACAGGATGCGGCGCGCGACCAGGCCGGCGACCTGCACGCAGGTCACGTCCTCGCCCGTGCGCGTGCGCAACCACACGGCATTGCGCTCGTTCTCGGTGGAGGCCTTGTCGAGCGCGGCGTTGATGAAGCGCCCGGCGTGGTGCCAGCGCTTCTGCACCCGGCCATCCACGGGCGAGCGGTTGGAGTGCACGTTGAAGACGTTCATGAACACCGAGACCTTGAGCGCGTCACGCTCCAGCCAGGGATCGCGCGCGCGCTCGACCGCGACCACGCGCCCGTCGGCCGCCGCGACCACGGCCCGCGGATCGTCCGGCACCTCGCGCGGCGGGTCACGGAAGAACTGCAGCACGAACAGCGCCACCAGCCACAGCGGCACCGACCAGCCCCAGCCGGCCGCGACGCCGACCGCCAGCGCCGCCGCGAGCGCGGCCGCTGCAAACGGCCAGCCCTCGCGCGCGATGATCGGATGCGGGTACGCCGGGCGCACCGCTTCAGTTCTTGCTCGTGTCGACGAGCCGGTTCTTGCGGATCCAGGGCATCATCTCGCGCAGCCGGGC
>SCUF01000485.1 GCA_004298325.1 Betaproteobacteria bacterium
TGATCAGGCCCGACCAGCGGTCGAGGTCGTAGCGCGGGCTGAAGCCCTCCTCGGACACCAGCGCCTCGCCCTCCACCGGCGCGCCGAACGCGCGCTGCACGCGGATGACGCTCATCGCAGCTCGCCCGAACACGCGATCTCCACGCAGTCGCGCGTGCGCCGCAACACGGTGTTGAAGCGGTGCGCGCCGATGATGTTCACGATCTTGGCCGAGTTCGAGACCAGGTTGCTCCAGTGGTTGGCCTCGCGCATCGGCGAGAGGTTCTGCAGGATGTAGAAGCAGACCCCCTCGAGCAGCGTGACGCCGGCGCCTTCGAGCGCCTGCGCATAGCCCAGCCGGCGCGCCTGCGCCAGCACGCCGGCGTTGCTGGTGGCGAAACAGCTCGAGCCCGGCGCGACGCGCCGGCCCGCGAACAGTTCCGCCAGCCGCTTCATCTCGAACAGCGACTGCTGCGGCCCAGAGAACACCACCAGCCGCGCGTCGCCGTCGCCGGGGCCGTAGCCGCGGTACACCTGATCGATGTCCGCGTCGGTGATGACGCGTTCGGCGCCCGGCGAACGGCCGCCGAGCGCCGCGGCGAGCGACGGCGCCTCGGGCGTCACGCCCACGAAATGGAACATGCCCATCGAGCCGTAGCTGGCGAGCGCGGCACCGAGATGCTTCAGCTCGTCCGCGGTGGGCGTGCGCTCGAAACCGTGAAACACCGGCACCGCGTAATAGCTCGGGTTCGCTTCGCCAACGAGCTTGCCGAGCGCGCCCCAGTCGGCGAGGTCCCCGAGCGCGGCCTCGAGTCGCACCGCGACCGTGCCGCGGCGGTGCGCATCGAGATGGAAACCGTATTCGGGCGTGCGCCCGGTGAGCGCCGCGGCGAGCGCCGCCGGCCCCGATTCGAAGTTGGAGCGCGCGCCGAACACCGAATTGGCGTAGATCACGGTCCCGGTGTCGCCCCAGGCGACGTGCTCGCCCAGGTGCGGCTGGTACACGGTCTGGTAGTTGATGCAGGTGTCGGTCGTGACCACGTCCATGCGCCGCAGGCAGGCGATCAGCTCGCGTTCCTTGGCGACCTCGGCGGGGTCCTGGCCGAGGCGCTCGCAGTGCGCGAAGTCGATGCAGCGCGCGTTGGTGGTGGTGCTGACCCGGCAACGGGCGCCCTGCCCGGCCTGGCCGCGCAGCCATTCGAGACCGCCGTCGCCCATGACCTCGATGTCGCCCATCATGTGGACGTTGGTCACGCGGACGAACCGTCGCGCGCCCCAGAAGCGGCCGACTTCGACCTGGTATTCGAGCGAGCGCCGCGCGGCGTCGCCGCGCTCGCCGGCGAGGATCGCGCGTTCCTCGCGGTCGAGTTCCATCCGCGCTCGCTCAGCCGGGCGGCGTCAGGCGCCCGTGCCCGGCTTGTCGGAAAAATACTTCTTGAACTTGTCCGCCTCGTCCTTGTGCGCCTCGGCGTCCGGCGGCGGCGTGCCCTTGCGCGTGATGTTGGGCCATTTCGCGGCGTACTCCGTGTTGAGCTTGAGCCAGTTCTCGGCCTGGCTGTCGGAATCGGGCACGATTGCCTTGGGCGGGCACTCCGGCTCGCACACGCCGCAGTCGATGCATTCGTCGGGATGGATCACGAGCATGTTCTCGCCCTCGTAGAAGCAGTCCACGGGACAGACTTCGACGCAATCCATGTACTTGCACTTGATGCAGCTCTCGGTGACGACGTAGGTCATGGCGGTTGGGCGCTGGGAATGGAGATTCAGCTTGAATTATCGCATCACCGGCCCCATGCTCCGGAAAGGATTTCGCCATGGACGCCACCGCCGTCAATTTCCAGCAGGATGTGCTCGAGGCCTCGAAGACCCGCCTGGTGCTGGTGGATTTCTGGGCGCCGTGGTGCGGACCCTGCCGCACGCTCGGCCCGCTGCTCGAGAAGCTCGCAGCCGAATACGCTGGCCGGGTCGCTCTGGTGAAGGTGAATTCCGACGAGCAGCACGAACTGGCCGCGGCCTTCGGCGTGCGCTCGATTCCCTACGTGGTCGCGTTTCGCGACGGCAAGCCGGTGTCGCAGTTCCTGGGCGCGCTGCCCGAAGGCCAGGTGCGCGCCTTCATCGACAAGCTGCTGCCGCCGCCGCAGCTGGCGCTCGCGTCGCGGGCGCTGGACGAAGGCCGGCTCGACGAGGCCGAGCAGCTGCTCGCGCAGGTGAAGTTCGACATCGACTGGGACGCGCGCGTCACGACGCTGAAGCAGGCGGTGGCGTTCGCGCGCTCGGGCGGCAGCGACACCGACCTGCTCGCCCGGATCGCGGCAAACCCCGCCGACCTTGAATCGCGCCTGTCGCTCGCGGGCCTGCACGCGGCGGCGCACCGCTATCGCGAAGCGCTCGAGCAATTGCTGGAAATCATCCGCCGCGACAAGGGCTGGAAGGACGGCGAAGCGCGCCGCCAGATGCTCGAGATCTTCAACCTCGCCGCGGGCGAGGCCGAGCTGGTTGCCGAATACCGCCGCAAGCTCTCGAGTGCGCTTTACTGAAGCACGAAGTCGAAAACCGCCTGCAGCGCGCCTTCGCGCTTCGCGACCTTCGCCGTCAGCTTCGCCGGCGCGCCTGAATTCCCAAAGTAGATCTGCGTCGTCAGCACCCGCCCGCCCGGCGCCTGCACCTTGACGTGGATGTGCCGCGGCCGCCCGGGGTATTCACCCGGCAGGACGGTCTCCAGGCGGTAGCGGCCGCTGGCGTCGGCGAGCATCTGTCCGCGGTAGCGAAAACCGGCGTTGTCGTAGTCGCCCTTCTCGTCGGTCTGCCAGAAATCCAGCAGCGCGTGGGGCACCGGCTTGCAGTCGCGCGTGTACACGGTGCCGCTCAGCAGCAGGCGCTCGCCCTTCGCGCCCGGCTCCGCCAGCGAACTGCGTTTCGGCGCGCCCGGCTTGTAGAACGGACCCTCGGCGTCGCGCGGCGTGGGCGGCCCGCAGGACGGCTGTGCCGAGGCACCCATGGAAACCGCGAAGGCAACAACGAGTGCTGCGACGCGAAGTGTCATTTCCCTCAGTCTTTGCACCACACGAAGGCGCTATTTCTTCTTCGCCAGCGCGGCGTCGGGCGGGATTTCCTTGCCGGCCGCGTCGACGTAATGGATGTCGAAAGCCGCATCGGCACTGACGAATCCGCTGCAGGCGGAAACGCAGCGGAACTGGTGGACGTGCTTGCTCGGCATCATGGCGTAGCCGCCCGGCCCCACCGTGCTGGAGCCCTTGCGACCCTTCATTTCGAACTTCGCCGAACCGCTCACCAGCATGACTTGCTCGGTCGGCGTATGCCAGTGCCAGGGAACGACGCAGCCGGCCTTGCCCTTGAACAGGATCACCGACGGGCCTTTGGCGGGGTCGCCGCTCTGCACCGCTGCGCCGATGCAGCCGGGCATCCCGGGGACTGCGTCGAATTTGTTTTCCTGCAGCTTGCGCACCATGCCCATGTCTTGCGCCTGGACACTGGCGACGAACAGGCAACCCGCAATCGCTGCGGCGGTCTTCATGGCGTCTCTCCTCCTGAGGTTTGACAGCCGGGATTCTGACTCGCGCCAGCGGCGGCCTGCAACTTGAGCACGGTCGCCTGGTTCCGGGTGGTAGCAACCTCACCCGTGGCGCGGGTAAATGCCTGCATTCAGAGCAGCCTGGTCATGAAGACGCTGTTCGGGTCTTCGGTGTAGTCCCCGAACGGCGGACAGTGCGTGAAGCCGAAACTCGCATAGAGGCGTTGCGCGGGTTCGAACGCCTCCATCGAGCCCGTTTCGAGGCTCAGCCTTGCGTACGAACGGCGCTTTGCTTCGCGCATGATGTGCTCGAGCATCGCTCTTGCGACACCCTTCCGGAGATGCGCCTGAGCCGTGCGCATCGACTTGATCTCGCCGTGCCTCGGGTCCAGCTCCTTCAGGGCGCCGCAGCCGAGCAACTCGTTCCCTGACCACACCGTCCAGAACGTGATTTCCGGCTGGCGCAGTCCATCGAGGTCCAGCGCATGCACGCTCTCGGGCGGCGACAGGCTGTGCATGCTGCGGAGATGCTCCTCCAGCAGCGCGCGGATCGCGGGGCCTGAAAGATCGTCGAGCCTGATCTGCACGGCGTCAGGATTCCGTTTCGGCGACGCAATCGGCCTCGACTTCCACCAGCCATTCGCGGTTGATCAGACCCTTGACCTCGACAAACGTGGACGCAGGCCGGATACCCGAGAACACTTCTCCATGTGCGCGTGCTGCTTCCTCCCAGCGGGAAATGTCGGTGAGCATGACGCGGGTGCGAATGACGTTCTGAAGGCTGAGGCCGGCGCTGCCAATCGCCTGGGCAATGATTTCCAGGCAGCGTTTCGTCTGCCCGTAGACATCGCCGGGGGCTGCGACCCCGCCGTCGGCTGCGATCGGCGCGGTACCCGACACGGCGAGGATGGGTCCGATCCTCACCGCCCGGGAAAATCCGATCCTGGGTTCGAAGGGTGAGCCGGACGATACGAGTTTGCGCATGAAGATCTCCAATGGTCAGTGCAGGCCAGATTTCGATCACGCCACGGCCAGATTGATCTTGCGCAGAACGTGAGCGGTCCGTTGTTGCTTCGATGGTGCGCTTACTTCTTCCCCGCGGACAGGTTGCGAAGACGCTCTTCCTGCGCACGCAGCTCCGGCGTGAGCGCCGCGCCGAAATCCTCCGCTTCGAACACCTGGCGCAGTTCGATCTCGGAATCACCGGGCATGGGATTGGGGCAGCGCTTGAGCCACTCGATGGCTTCTTCCCTGGTCTTCACCTGCCAGAGCCAGAAGCCGGCCACCAGCTCGTTGGTCTCGCTGAAGGGCCCATCGATCACCGTCCGCGCGCTCCCGGAGAACCGGACGCGCACGCCCCTGGAACTGGGGTGGAGTCCCTCACCGGCGAGGAGGATGCCGGCTTTGGCGAGTTCCTCGTTGTACCGGCCCATCTCGGTGAGGAGTTTCGTGTCCGGCATGACGCCCGCTTCAGATTCCTTGCTGGCCTTCACCATCACCATGAATTTCATGTGCGTCTCCTTGTGACCGGATCGGGTTTCCCGGCGCAGGGGCGCTGCGCGCTAGGCCTTCAGCCTGAGCAAGCGCACCGCGTTGTCCTTCAGGATCAGCGGCCGCACCTCGGGCTTGATCGGCAGCTTCGCGAAATCCGCGATCCAGCGATCGGGCAGGATCACCGGGTTGTCGCTGCCGAAGAGCACCTTCTCCTTCAGCAGCGTATTGGCGTACTGCAGCAGCTTCGGTTCGAAATACTTCGGCGACCAGCCGGAAAGATCGATGTAGACGTTCGGCTTGTGCAGTGCCACCGAGAGCTGTTCCTCCTGCCACGGCACCGACGGATGCGCCAGCACGATCGGCAGGTCCGGAAAATCCGCCGCGACATCGTCCAGATAGATCGGGTTGCCGTATTTCAGCCTCAGCCCGCCCCCGCCCGGCATCCCCGCCCCGATCCCCGTCTGTCCGGTGTGGAACAGCGCCGGCAGTTTCGCGTCGGCGATCACCTCGTAGAGCGGATAGACGTCCCGATCGTTGGGAAAGAACCCCTGGATGATGGGATGGAACTTGAATCCCCGCACGCCGAACTCCTTGATCAACCGCCGCGCCTCGCGCACGCCCATCTTGCCGCGCGCCGGATCGATGCTTGCGAAAGGTATGCAGATGTCCGCATGCTCGTGCGCGGACTCGGCCACCTCCTCGTTGGAGATGCGCTTGAT
>SCUF01000486.1 GCA_004298325.1 Betaproteobacteria bacterium
TTGATGAACCGTCACTTCGTCAACATCAAGGTCGATCGCGAGGAGCGCCCGGACATCGACCAGATCTACCAGATGGCGCACCAGATGATCGCGCGCGGCGCAGGCGGCTGGCCGCTCACCATGTTCCTGTCGCCGGACGGTGCGCCGTTCTTCGGCGGCACCTATTTTCCCAGGACCTCGCGCTACGGTTTGCCGGGATTTGCGGAGCTGCTGGAGCGGATCGCTGCCATCTGGCGCGAAAAGCGCGCCGAGATCGGCGCGCAGAACGAGCAGCTGCGCATCGCCTTTTCGCGCACGCTGCCCAAGGGCGCGGCGCACCGCTCGGAGCTCTCCGGCGAACCGGTCGCGGCGCTGATCGGACAGCTGCGCGCGAATTTCGATGCGCACCACGGCGGCTTCGGGCAGGCGCCGAAGTTTCCGCATCCGACGGATCTCGAGCTCTGCCTGCGCACGGGCGAGTCCGGCATGGTCCAGACCACCCTGCGCCGCATGTGCGAGGGCGGCATCTACGACCAGCTCGGCGGCGGCTTCTGCCGCTATAGCGTCGATGCCCAGTGGCTGATCCCGCATTTCGAGAAGATGCTCTACGACAACGGCCCGCTGCTCGCGCTCCTGGCGGATGCCTGGCTGGTGACGCGCGAGCCGCTGTTCGCGCGCTGCGCGGCGGAGACCGCGCAGTGGATGCTGCGCGAAATGCAGTCTGCGGAGGGCGGTTTCTATTCCTCCCTCGACGCCGACTCCGAGCATGTGGAAGGCAAGTACTACGTCTGGGAGCCCGAAGTGGCGCGCGCGCTGCTCACGCCCGCGGAGTGGGCGGTGGCGGCACCGCATTTCGGTCTCGATCAGGCGGCCAACTTCGAAGGCCGGCACTGGCACCTGCATGTCGCGCAGCCGCCGGCCGCGGGCAGCGAGGCGCTGCTCGCCGCGGCGCGCGCCAAGCTTTTCGCTGCACGCGAAAGGCGCGTGCGACCCGGACGCGATGAAAAGATCCTGGTGTCGTGGAACGCGCTCGCGATGCGCGGTCTGGCGCATGCCGGCCGCATCTTCGGTCGGCCCGAATGGCTGGCGGCAGCGGCGCGTGCCCTCGAATTCATCCGCGCTCACCTGTGGCGCGACGGCCGCCTGCTGGCGACCTGCAAGGACGGCCGCGCACATCTATCCGCATACCTGGACGATTACGCGTTCCTGATCGACGCGCTGCTCGAGCTGCTGCAGGCCGAGTTCAGGCCGGCCGATCTCGAATTCGCGGCGCAGCTGGCGGAGGTGCTGCTCGAGCAGTTCGACGATCCGGAGGCGGGCGGTTTCTACTTCACGGCGCGCGACCATGAACAGCTGTTGCACCGTCCAAAGCCGGGGCACGACAGCGCGCTGCCCTCCGGCAACGGCGTCGCAGTGCTCGCGCTCAACCGCCTCGCGGCGCTGACCGGCGAAGACCGCTACGCGCGCGCCGCGGAGCGTACGCTCGAGCTGTTCTTCCCCCTGATGCGGGACTACCCCGGCGGCTACGGCATGCTGGCGCAGGCGCTCGCCGAGGCGCTGGCGCAGCCGAGCACGCTCATCCTGCGCGGCCAGCCGGCGGCGCTGGCGGAATGGTCGGCGGCGCTGGCGGACGAGTATCTGCCCGGCACCCTGGTGCTGGCGATTCCGGACGGCGTGGCGGGATTGCCGCCGGTCCTCGACAAGCCCGTGCGGGAGGCGGCGGCGACAGGGTGGCTTTGCCGCGGCATGGCCTGCCTCGAACCCAGCAGCGACCTCGCAGCCCTCAGGCAGGCTTGTCGCGCGATTGCGCAAGCGCGCGCCGCCCGGTGATCCCAAAGCGGGGCCGCGGTATCATAGCGCGCCGTTTTTCACCCCCAATTCGCACGCCGAACCCCTTTCTGGAGGACGCATGACGCACAGCAAGCTGGCACTGACCTGGATTGCGGCAGTGGTTACGGCCGCGCTCACCGCCTGCGGCGAGCAGAAGCCGGCTCCCAAGGCCGAAGCGCCGAAGGCGCCGCCCGCGCCCTCGGCCCTCGAAATCAAGATCGGCCACGTCGCGCCGCTCACCGGCGGGATTGCGCACCTCGGCAAGGACAATGAGAACGGGGCGCGCCTCGCCATCGAGCAGGCCAATGAAGCCAAGCTCATGATCGATGGCCAGGCGGCGAAGTTCGTCCTGATTGCCGAAGACGACCAGGCCGATCCCAAGGTCGGCACCACGGTGGCGCAAAAGCTCGTGGATTCCAAGGTGGTGGGCGTGGTCGGCCACCTGAACTCGGGCACCTCGATCCCGGCCTCGCCGCTGTATCACCAGGCGGGAATCCCGGTGATTTCCGGTTCGGCCACCAACCCCAAGCTCACGGAGCAGGGGTTCAAGACCCAGTTCCGCGTCGTCGCGCGCGACGACCAGCAGGGCCCGGCGATCGCCAGTTTCCTCGCGGCGGAGAAAAAGCCGAAGCTCGTCGCGGTGATCGACGACGCCACCGCCTATGGCGAAGGCATCGCCAACGAAGTGGAAAAGACGCTCAAGGCGGCGAAGATCAAGGTGCTGCCGCGCGAAAAGGGCACCGACAAGACGACCGACTGGAAAGCCGTGCTCACGAAGCTGAAGGGCCGCAAACCCGACGCGGTGTTCTACGGCGGCATGGACGCCACCGGCGGGCCGCTCGTCAAGCAGGGGCGCGAGCTCGGCATCAAGGCCGTGTTCTCGTTCGGTGACGGCGCCTGCACCGACGAGATGACCAAGCTGGCCGGCCCGGCCGCCGAAGGCCTGCTGTGCTCGCAGGCGGGGATTCCGCCGCAGGCCGCTTCGAAGGCTTTCCTCGCGGCCTACAAGAAGCGGTTCAACGTCGATCCGATCCTTTACGCGCCGTTCACCTACGACGCGACCAACCTGCTGATCGAGGCGATGAAGAAGGCCAATTCGGCGGATCCGGCGAAGTACCTGGCCGGGCTCGCGACCAACGAATTTGCCGGCGCCACCGGCAAGATCGCTTTCGACGCCAAGGGCGACCGCAAGGATGCCGAGATCACGATCTTCACCATGAAGGGCGGCAAGATCGAGCCGATCGCGGTGGTGAAAGGTGGCGCCACGCTGTCCTACGCCGACTTCCTCAAGGCCATGGGCGGCTGACCGCGCCGCCGTGCAGAGCGAAAACGGCACCTGCGGGTGCCGTTTTTGTGTCTGCTAGGCTTCGCCCGCGCATGGACATCTTCCTGCAGCAGGTGATCAACGGCCTGACGCTGGGCAGCGTCTATGCCGTGGTGGCGCTCGGCTACACCATGGTGTACGGCATCATCCAGCTGATCAACTTCGCCCATGGCGAGGTGGTGATGATCGGTGCCATGGTCGCGTTCTCGGTGATCACGGCGCTCGCCGGGGCCGGCCTGCCGCCGCTCGCGCTGGTGCTGCTCGGGGTCGGCTGTGCAGTCCCGGTGTGCATGCTGGTCGGCTACGCCATGGAGCGCCTCGCCTACCGGCCGCTGCGGCGCGCGCCACGCCTGGCGCCGCTCATCACGGCAATCGGCGTCTCGATCATCCTGCAGCACCTGGCGATGCTGGTGTGGACGCGCAACGTAATCGCCTTCCCGCAGATCATCCAGACCGAGATCTACACCCTCGCCGGCGCCACGGTCACCAGCGTGCAGCTCGCGATCGTCGCTTTGTGCGTGACGATGATGGCGGGGCTCGCCTGGCTGGTGTACCGCACGCGCCTGGGCACGGCGATGCGCGCCACCGCGCAGAACCCGCAGGTCGCCGGACTGATGGGCGTCGACATCAATCGCGTGATCGCCGCGACCTTCGTCATCGGCGCGGCGCTCGCCGCGGTCGCCGGCGTGATGGTCGGCACCTACTACGGCATCGCGCAGTACACCATGGGCTCGATCCTTGGCCTGAAAGCGTTTGCCGCAGCCGTGCTTGGCGGCATCGGCAACATTCCGGGGGCCATGGTCGGCGGCGTGCTGCTCGGCATCGTCGAGGCGCTCGGCGCCGGATACATCGGCGATCTGACCGACCTGTGCCAGTACGGCTGGCTCGCCGGGCTGCTCGCCGAGCACTGCGCCGAAGGCGGGCACTTCATCCTGTTCGGATCCAATTACCAGGACGTGTTCGCGTTCGTCGTGCTGATCCTGGTGCTGGTGTTCCGGCCCTCGGGGTTGCTCGGCGAACGGGTCGGCGATCGCGCATGAGGCCGCTGTTTGACACGCGCAGCAATCCGGCGCTGGTCTGGGCCGGCGTCGCGCTCGCCGCGCTCGCCCTGCTCTGGCTGCCCTTTGCCCTCGCCCAGGTCGGCACGTCCTGGGTGCGCATCGCCAATTACGCGATCCTCTACGCATTGCTCGCGCTCGGTCTGAATATCGTCGTCGGCTTCGCGGGACTGCTCGATCTGGGCTACGTCGCGTTCTACGCGGTCGGTGCCTACACCTACGCGCTGCTCGCCAGTCCGCATTTCGGCCTGCACCTGCCGTTCTGGGTGGTCCTGCCGATCGGCGCCCTGGTGGCGGCGCTGTTCGGCGTGCTGCTCGGCGCGCCGACCCTGAAGCTGCGCGGCGACTACCTCGCGATCGTCACCCTGGGGTTCGGCGAGATCGTGCGCATTTTCCTGAACAACCTGTCGCGCCCGGTGAACCTCACCAACGGCCCGCAGGGCATCGCGCGCATCGATCCGTTTTCACTCGGCGGCGTCGACTTCTCGCAGCCGCAAGCGTTCCTCGGCCTCGCCCTCAGCGGTCCGATCAAGTATTACTACCTGCTGCTTGCGGTGCTGGTGGCGATCCTCGTCATCAACGTGCGGCTGCAGAACTCGAGGATCGGCCGCGCCTGGGAGGCGGTGCGCGAGGATGAGATCGCGGCGCGCGCCATGGGCATCAACACCACGCACCTGAAGCTGCTCGCCTTCGCCATGGGGGCCACCTTCGGCGGCGTCGCCGGCGGCATGTTCTCTGCGATCCAGGGATTCATCTCGCCGGAGAGCTTCGTGCTGGTCGAGTCGATCATGGTGGTCGCGATGGTGGTGCTGGGCGGCATGGGCAATATCTGGGGCGTGATCCTCGGCGCGCTGCTGCTGTCGTTCGTGCCCGAGATCCTGCGCTGGACCGTGGAGCCGCTGCAGCGCGCGCTGCTGGGCCGCATGATCGTCGAGCCGGAGGTGATCCGCATGCTGATCTTCGGCCTTGCGCTGGTGCTGGTGATGCGGTTCCGTCCCGCCGGCCTGCTGCCCTCGGCGGTGCGCAAGCGCGAGCTGACCGATGACCGCGCTGCTTGAGGCCCGCAGCATCCACAAGCGCTTCGGCGGGGTGCAGGCGCTGGCCGACGTTTCCTTTTCGATCGCGCGCGGCGAGATCTACGGCCTGATCGGCCCGAACGGCGCCGGCAAGACCACCCTGTTCAACGTTCTGACCGGGATCTACGCGCCCGATGCCGGCAGTTTCGCTTTCGACGGCGCGCCGCTGAGCGGCCGTGCCCCGCATGAAGTCGCCGCGGCGGGGATCGCGCGCACCTTCCAGAACATCCGCCTGTTCGCCAACCTGTCGGCGCTCGAGAACGTCATGATCGGGCGGCACGTGCGCACGCGCGCCGGCGTGCTGGGCGCGATCCTGCGCAACCGTGCCACGCTCGCCGAGGAGTCCGCCATCGAGCGCCGCGCGGCCGCGCTGCTGGAGTATTTCGGCATTCACGCGCGCGCCAACGACCCTGCGGGCAGTCTTCCCTATGGCGATCAGCGGCGCCTGGAGATCGCGCGGGCGCTCGCCACCGAACCGAAACTGCTCGCGCTCGACGAACCCGCCGCGGGAATGAACGCGTCGGAAACCGTGGCGCTGCGCCGGCTGCTCGAAGCGATCCGCGCCGACGGGACCACGATCCTGCTCATCGAGCACGACATGCGGCTGGTGATGAACGTGTGCGATCGCGTCCTGGTGCTCGACTACGGCGAGCGCATCGCCGAGGGCAAGCCCGCAGAGGTGCAACGCGACCCGAAGGTGATCGAGGCCTACCTGGGCGGCGCTGCCGAAGCGGCGTCGAGCGGCGGCGGTGCGTCGCATGCTGCTTGAGGTGAACGGGCTGGAGGTGCGCTACGGCGGCATCCGCGCCGTCAAGGGCATCGAGCTTGCGATCGAGGTGGGCGAGCTGGTGTGTCTCATCGGCGCCAATGGCGCCGGCAAGAGCTCCACCCTGCGCGCGATCTGCGGCCTCGCCCCGGTGCACGCCGGATCGGTGCGCTACGGCGGCGTCGACCTGGCCGCGGCGCCGGTGCACGAGCGGCCGCGCCGCGGCCTGGTCATGGTGCCCGAGGGCCGCGGCATCTTCGCGCAGCTCACGGTGGAGGAGAATCTCGCCATGGGCGCGTTTTCGCGCGACGACGCCGACGTGGCGGGCGACCTCGAGCGCCAGTTCGAGTCGTTTCCGCGGCTCAGGGAACGCCGCCTGCAGACCGCCGGCACGCTCTCCGGCGGGGAACAGCAGATGCTCGCGATCGCGCGCGCCCTGATGGCGCGTCCCAGGCTGCTGCTGCTGGACGAACCGTCGATGGGTCTGGCACCGCGGCTGGTCGCGAGGATCTTCGCCATCGTGCGGGAGATCGCGGCGCAGGGCGTGACCATCCTGCTGGTGGAACAGAACGCGCGGCTCGCGCTGGAGGTCGCCGACCGCGGTTATGTCATGGAATCCGGCGCCATTGCGCTCGCCGGCGCCGCCCCGCAGCTGCTCGCGGACCCGCGGGTGCGCGCGGCGTACCTGGGCGAAGGCGCGGCCTGAGTCCGCGCCGGGGCGATTATCAGTATCATGGCAGGCCCCATGCGCCTGATCGCTTCCCGGTGGCTGCGAATCGTCCTCCTGGGCGTGGCGCTGGCCGCCCTGGCGCAGGAGCTGGTCGGCATCACCGATGCGCAGATCGCCAAGCTCGCGGCGCAGTTCGGGCCGGTGGCGAAAACGCGGCTGTCCGGCTGGCGCGACCTGCTCAACAATCCCAAGTACAAGAAGCTGCCGGAGGCGGAAAAGCTGCGGCTGGTGAACGATTTCATGAACCTGACGCAATTCGTCAGCGACCTCAAGCACTGGGGCAAGGAAGACTACTGGGCGACGCCGATCGAATTCCTGTCGACCGACGCCGGCGACTGCGAAGACTATTCGATCGCCAAGTACTTCACGCTGCGCGCGCTCGGCGTCCCGGACGAAAAGCTGCGCATCACCTATGTCAAGGAACTGGTCGTATACAATGAACCGCACAT
>SCUF01000487.1 GCA_004298325.1 Betaproteobacteria bacterium
GGCCGCGTTCATCCTCGCGTTCTTCCATCGCGTCGCGCCCGGCGCCATTGCCGCCGACCTGCGTGCCGCGTTCGACGCCAGTTCGACTTCGCTCGGTTTCATCGCCGCGTTCTATTTCTATCCCTACGCCGCGATGCAGCTGCCCTCCGGCGTGCTTGCGGATTCGATCGGGCCGCGGCGCCTGTTCACCGCGGGCTCGCTGGTGGCGGGCGCAGGGTCGCTGATGTTTGCGTACGCGCCGGGCATCGGCTGGCTGCTCGCGGGGCGCGCGCTGGTCGGGCTGGGCGTGGCGGTGGCGTTCATCTCGGTGCTCAAGCTGATCGCCTCGTGGTACAGCGACCGCGAGTTCGGCACCCGGGTCGGATTGCTCATGCTGTTTGGCAACCTCGGCGCCTTGCTCGCCGCGTATCCGCTCGCCTGGGTGACGCAGTACGTCTCCTGGCGGTCGGTATTTGCGGTCGCCGGCGGTGCATCGCTCGTCACCGCGGCGTGCATCTGGCTTTGGGTGCGCGACGATCCGCGCGACGCCGGCCTGCCTTCGCCGCACGCCGCCGACGGCCACGGAGGGGCCGCGGGCGCGCACACCGGCTGGTGGGACGGGCTTGCGCGCGTGGCGGCGAACCGCGATACCTGGCCCGGATTCTTCATGCACCTGGGCATCGTCGGCTCCTACCTCACGTTCTCCGGTCTCTGGGCGGTGCCGTACATGACCGATGCCCTCGGTCACTCGCGCACCAGCGCGACGCTGCACGTCACGGTGATGATCCTCGGATTCGCCTTCACTTCGTTCGCCGTCGGGGCGCTCTCGGATCGCATGGGCCGGCGCCTGCCGCTGCTGCGCGCGCTCTCGCTCGTCTACCTTCTGAGCTGGCTGCCCTGGGTGATGGGGTGGCAGCTTCCGGTCGCGGCGTCGCTCGCCGCATTTACGCTGATGGGCGTGGGCATCGCCGGAGCGAGCCTCGCCTGGGCGCTCGCCAAGGAACTCAATCCGCCCGCGCTCTCGGGCACCGCGACCAGCCTGGTGAATACCGGCGGCTTCCTGGGTACGGCGCTGTTTCAGCCGCTCGTGGGGTGGGTGCTCGACCGCGTCGGCGGCGCCGCGCCGCTCGAAGCCTATCGCAGCGCAGCCGCCGTGCTGGCGGCGATCGCGTTGTTCGGCGTCCTGGCGGCGTTCGGCCTTCGCGAGACGGGCTGCCGCAACATCTACGCCGAGCGCAGGGCGCGCCGCTGACGGCGCGGCGGCAGCGCCTACTTGGCGTGCTTGCGGAAATCGGGCTTGCGCTTGGCGCGAAACGCGTTGCCGCCCTCGCGCGACTCGTCGGTATCGTAATACAGCTTCAGCGCCTGCATCGCGAGCGACGACATGGCGCGCATCATCTCGGTGTCGACGTTGAACGAGCGCTTGGCGATCGCGATCGCGGTCGGGCTCTTGTCCAGGATCTCGGCGCACCATTTCGCGACCTCGGCGTCGAGGCTCTCGTGCGGCACCACGGCGTTGACCAGTCCCATCTGCAGCGCTTCCTGCGCGCTGTAGCGCCGGCAC
>SCUF01000488.1 GCA_004298325.1 Betaproteobacteria bacterium
CCCGCGCGGCAAGGCGATGGTCCACAGCGTCGATTTCTTTCGCGCCCTGGTCGATGACCCCTACCTCTTCGGCAGGATCGCGGCCAACCATGCGCTGGGAGACATTTTTGCGATGGGCGCCGAAGCGCAGGCGGCCACCGCGATCGTCACCGTGCCGCCCGGTCTCGAGAACAAGGTCGAGGATGTCCTGTTTCAGATGATGTCCGGCGCCGTCGAAGTGCTGAACGAAGCCGGTTGCGCGCTGGTGGGCGGCCACACTGGCGAGGGCCGCGAACTCGCACTCGGCTTCGCGGTGAACGGCCTGATCGACGAAAACCTCGACTCCGTGATGCGCAAGGGCGGCATGCGGCCGGGCGACGCGTTGATTCTCACCAAGCCGATCGGCACCGGGACATTGTTCGCCGCGCATGCGAGGCTGCAGGCGCGCGGTGCCTGGATCGATGCCGCCCTCGACGTCATGTGCCAGTCGAATCGCCTCGCCGCGCATTGCCTGCGCGAACACGGCGCAACCGCCTGCACCGACCTGACCGGTTTCGGCCTGCTCGGGCATCTGGTGGAAATGACCCGTCCCTCGGGCGTGGACGCGGAATTGAACCTGTCGGCGCTGCCGGTGCTGGAAGGCGCCGAGGAGACCAGCGCGGCCGGCATCCTCAGTTCACTGCAACCGGCCAACGTGCGGCTGCGCCGCGCGTTGCGCAACCAGCAGGAAGCGGTGAGCCATCCGCGCTATCCGTTGATCTTCGACCCGCAGACCGCCGGCGGCCTGCTGGCCAGCATTCCGGCGGACCGCGTCAGTGCCTGCCTCGGTGCGCTGCGCGCACTGGGATACCAACATGCGGCGGCCATTGGCCGGGTGTTGAGTCAGGGCGAGGCGATCGAGCCGATCATCCTCGTGCTGGAGTAGTGTCCAAGCCTCTTTGCGGAACTCTTATTCGATCACCCGCTCAGCGCGAAGAAGCGCGGCCTGCGGAATCGAAATGCCGATCGCCTTGGCGACCTTCAGGTTGACCGCCAACTCGATCCGGTTCGCGCCCTCCACCGGCACATCCTGGGGTCGGGACCCGGCCAGTATCTTCGCCACCAGACGCGCCGCCTGGTATCCCACCGCGCGGTGGTCGGTGCCGTATGCCGCGAACGCGCCGTGTTCGAGCCAGAACGCGGACGAAAACATGGTAAGCGCCTTTGCACGCGCCGCCGCCGCGAGCATCTGTGCACCGATATCAAGCGCGGTTCCGCCGCCCTCGATCGGCAGCAGGCCGTCCCCGGCCCGTACTGCGGCAAGAGCAGCGGTGAGTTCCATGGGCGTCCGAACGGGGCGATCGAAGAGCTCGACCCCGAGCACGGGCGCAGCTGCCCTGATGCGCTCCGCCGCGCGCAGCACGGCGTTTCCCCCTCGCGCATCGTAGATCAACCAGGCGCGTCGAAGACCCGGCGCAAGCGTCTTGAGCATTTCCAGGCGCTTGGGCGCAATTTCGGTTGCCACGTTCGACACGCCGGTCACGTTCCCGCCGGGATGCGACAACGCGCGCACCAATCCCGAGGCCACCGGATCACCCACGTTCGCGAACACGATCGGCAGCTTGGTGCTCGCTTTCGCGGCTGCCCGGGTCGCATTTTCCTGGTCGGTGAACAACAGATCGATGCGTTTCGCGATCAGCGATTCCGCGGCGGCCGGCAATTCCTCGATGCGTCCCTCGACAAAGCGGTGCTCGAATACGACGTCGCGCCCTTCATTCATTCCGAGCGCGGCGAGTCCCGCCCGCAAGCCCTCTACTGCCGGATGGTTGGCGGCCCACGCGGCCGTGAGCGTGCCAATCCGGTAAGGCTTTCGCGCCTGCTGGGCGTTCGCTAAGCGCGTCGCACCGAGCGCCAGCCACAGGAGCAGTTTGATCGCGTCGCGTCGCTTCATTGTTTCTCGTGGCGCAAGCGCTGCATCATTGGCATCACGCAACGAGTGTAGCGATGATCGGGCAAGCGACCTTGCCACGGCGCACGTCGCAGCGTGCCACCAGCTCTTTGAGAACGCCCCGCATTCGCTCCAAATCGGCGATTCGGGCCTCGACCAGCGCGAGTTTGTCGGCGGCTAGCGAACGCGCCTTACCGCAACTCTGAGGGTCTTCAAGTTCCAGCAGGCGCTGCACCTCGGTGAGCGAAAAGCCGAGTTGCTGCGCACGCTTGACGAAACGCAGTCGGGCGACGAACTCGCCGCCGTAGCGCCGCACGCCGCCGGGCGGTCGTGTGGGCTCCGCCAGCAGACCCACGCGCTGGTAGAAACGGATCGTTTCCACATGGACGCCGGCTGCCTCGGCCACTCGGCCGATCGTCATGGTTGCGCTCATCGCACGACTCATCCTTGAAAAGG
>SCUF01000054.1 GCA_004298325.1 Betaproteobacteria bacterium
GAAGTCCACCAGCAGGATGGAATTGCGCACGATGATGCCGGCGAGCGCGATCATGCCGATCATCGAGGTGGCGGTGAAGTTGGCGCCGAGCAGCGCGTGGCCCGGCATGACGCCGATCACGGTGAGCGGGATCGGCGCCATGATGACGAGCGGCACCAGATACGAGCGGAACTGCGCCACCACCAGCAGGTAGATGAGGATCAGACCGACGCCGTAGGCGAGTCCCATGTCGCGGAAGGTCTCGTAGGTCACCTGCCACTCGCCGTTCCACTTGATGGCGTACTCCCGATAGGGGTCGGAAGGCTGGCGGATGAAATACTCGCCCAGCACGCCGCCTTCCTCGAGCGGCTGCCCGGCCACCTTGCCGCGCGCCGCGAACATGCCGTAGAGCGGGCTGTCGACACGCCCCGCCTGGTCGCCGATCACGGTGACCACCGGCAGCAGGTCCTTGTGGTAGATCGGCCGGTCGCGATCGCTCGCCACCGGATTGACCAGTTCGGACAGCGGCACCAGCGCCCCCGAGGGCGTGCGCACGGTGAGCTTGAGGAACTCCTCCGGCGCGCCGTGCCGCTCGATCGGCATTGCGATGCTCACCGGCACCTCGTACTTCGACTGGCCGTCGTGCAATGGCGTCACGTCCACCCCCGCGAGCCCCATGCGCATGGTCTCGACCACGTCGCGCCGCGTCACGCCCGCGAGCGCCGCCTTCGACTGATCCACCTTGAGCTGGATGCGCAGCGCGGGGTCCCCGACCGAATCGTCGATGGCGACGATGTCCGGCGTCGCCGCGAGCGCCGCGCGCACCTTTTTCGCCACGCGCGCGCGCCCGGCCTCGTCCGGCCCGTACACCTCGGCCACGATCGGCGAAAGCACCGGCGGCCCGGGCGGCACCTCGACCACCTTCACCTTGGCCCCCCAGCGCGCGGCGATGCGTTCGAGCTCCGGCCGCACCGCCCGCGCGATGTCGTGGCTCTTGCGTTCGCGCTTTTCCTTCGCCTGCAGGTTCACCTGCAGGTCGCCCAGCTCGGAGGCGCTGCGCAGGTAGTACTGGCGCACCAGGCCGTTGAAATTGATCGGCGCGCTCGTCCCGGCGTAAAGCTGGTAGTCGGTCACCTCGCGAACGCCTGACAGGTAGGCGCCCAGGTCGTGCAGTGCGCCGGCAGTCATCTCGACGGGCGTGCCCGCCGGCATGTCCACCACCACCTGGAATTCCGACTTGTTGTCGAACGGCAGCATCTTCAGCACCACCAGCTTCACCGCGGCGAGCGACACCGAGCCGAGGATCAGCGCGAGCACGAGATAGAGCAGGCGCCGGCGATTGCGCGGCGCCTTCGCCGCCGCGACGAACGGCCCGAGCAGGCTGTGGAACACGCGCTCGAGCCGGCCGCCCGCCGGCTCGTGGTGCGCGCTCCTGCCGAGGAGCTTCAATGCCAGCCACGGCGTCACCGTGAGCGCGATCGCGAGCGAGATCAGCATGCCGAGGCTGGCATTGATCGGGATCGGGCTCATGTACGGACCCATCAGGCCCGTGACGAAAGCCATCGGCAGCAGCGCCGCGATCACGGTGAAGGTGGCGAGGATGGTCGGCCCGCCCACCTCGTCGACCGCGAGCGGGATCACTTCGGCGAGCGGCTTGCGGTCCAGGCTCATGCGGCGATGGATGTTCTCCACCACCACGATCGCGTCGTCGACCAGGATCCCGATCGAAAAGATGAGCGCGAACAGCGACACCCGGTTCAGCGTGAAGCCCCAGGCCCAGGACGCGAACAGCGTGGTCGCGAGCGTGAGCGTCACCGCGATGCCGACGATCAGCGCCTCGCGCCGCCCGAGCGTGACGAGCACCAGCAGCACCACCGAGAGCGTGGCGAAGATCAACTTCTTGATGAGCTGCTGCGCCTTGTCGTTGGCGGTGGCGCCGTAGTTGCGCGTCACCGTCGCGCGCACGTCCGCCGGGATCACGGTGCCGCGCAGTTCGTCCACGCGCTGCATCACGCGGTCCGCCACGTCGACCGCGTTCTCGCCGGGCTTCTTGGTGACCTGCAGCGTCACGGCGGGGTGCTCGGTCCCGGCGGGCAGTCCTTCGCGCGCGCCGGCGGCGCCGATGCCGAAGCGGACATAGCGCGCCGGCTGGTCCGGTCCGTCGACGACCTCGGCGACGTCGGCGACGAACACCGGCCGGCCGCCGAAGGCACCGATCATGAGGGCCTTCACGTCCGCCGCGGATTCGAGGTAGTTGCCCGTCTCCACCAGGATTTCGCGGTTCTCGCGCACCAGCCTGCCGGTGGGCGCGGCGATGTTGGCGAGCTGCAGCGCGTTGCGCACGTCGAGCGCCGCGACCCCGTGTGCCGCGAGCCGGTCGGTGTCGAGCAGCACCCGCACCGAGCGCCCCGGACCGCCGAGCGTCTGCACTTCGCGCGTTCCCGGCACGCGCTTCAGTTCCACTTCCGCCGCATGCGCCACGCGCTCCAGTTCGTAGGCGCCGCGCTCGGTGTCGCCGGTCCAGAGCGTGAGCGTCACCACCGGGACGTCGTCGATGCCTTTCGGCTTGATGATCGGCTCGCCGATGCCGAGGTTGGGCGAAACCCAGTCGCGGTTGGAATTGATCGTATCGTACAGCCGCACCAGCGCATCGATGCGCGGCACGCCGACCTTGAACTGCACCGTCAGCACCGCCATCCCGGGCCGCGACACCGAATAGACGTGCTCGACGCCGGTCATCTGCGCGAGC
>SCUF01000055.1 GCA_004298325.1 Betaproteobacteria bacterium
GATCTCAGGGACCGGCAGAGCCCGATCAGCCTTTTCATCCGCAACAACCGCGTCCAGGTGCTCAAACCCGAGACCGGCAATGCGCCCAACGTGTACTACGTCGGCATCGACAAGGAGGTGAGCTAGTGGACCCGATCATTCATTACAGTCCGTACATCGGGTGGGTCTACCCGAACGAGACGGTCATCGAGTGGTCCATCATGATCGCGGTCTATCCCTATCTCACGGGCCTGGTGGCGGGCGCCTTCACGGTCTCGAGCCTGTATCAGGTGTTCGGCTTCCAGCGACTCAAGCCCGTCGCGCACCTCGCCCTGCTCGCCTCGCTATGCATGATGATCTTCGTGCCCCTGCCATTGCTGCTGCACCTGGGCCACCCGGAACGCGCGTTCAACAACCTGCTGACCCCGCACCTGTCCTCGGCGATGGCGGTGTTCGGCTACTTTGCGGCGTTTTACATTCTCCTGCTGATGCTGGAGACCTGGTTCGCGTTTCGTCCCTACATCGTCGAGCAGGCGCAAAAGGGTAACGGCCTGCTGACCAGTTTCTATCGCGTCCTGACCCTCGGCTCGTACGACGTATCCGAGAAGGCGCTGGCTTACGACCGGAAATGGATCTTCTGGCTGGCGGTCGCCGGCATCCCCGGCGCGCATGGCCTGCACGGCTACGTCGGGTTCGTTTTCGGTTCCCTCAAGTCGCGCGAATGGTGGTCCTCGGACCTCATGCCGGCGGTGTTCCTGTTTTCCGCCATCATTTCCGGCGTCTCGCTCCTGATCGTGCTGTACGTGCTGGCGTGCAAGCTGCGCAAGACCCCGATCGACCTCGACTGCGTCAAGGGGCTGGCGTATACGGTGTGGGGATTCATCATGGTGGCCCTGCTGCTGGAAGGCCTCGAATTCGCCAATATCGTGTACAAGGGCCGCGAGGGCATCGACATGATCATGCAGTACGTCACCGGTCCGCTGCTGATCCCCTACTTCGTGCTGCAGTTCGGCGTCGGCGCGTTCGTCCCGCTGCTGCTGCTTTCGTACATGATCTGGCGCGGCACGAGCGGCAAGGCGCTGGTCTTCGGCGTGACCTTGAGCGCCTGCCTGGTGATGCTGTCGGTGTTCATGATGCGCTGGAACGTGGTGATCGGCGGCCAGGAGATCTCGAAAACGGGCAAAGGGCTGCTCGCCTATCACCTGCCGCTGCTCGGACACGAGGGCGTGCTCAACGCCGTGCTGGTGATCGCGGCGCCACTCGCGCTCCTCCTGCTGGTGATCCGGCTGTTTCCACCCTGGGACGATCATGTGAGTGCTTCGGGCCGCGTCTCGCCATGAGCCCCGCGTTCCCGGACCGGCCGGCCTCGCGGGCTTTGCTGACATAGGTCAAATGCCGCGGCGCACGGCGGGCGGATCGTTCGCCTGAATGCGCGAAGATAAAGGCCTGTCCAGTGTTAGCCTTGCGACCACCCACGAGCTCATGCCGATGACTGCATCCACCCTGCGCCGGATCGCCACGACCCTCCTCGCCGGCTTGGCGCTCGCCCTGCATCCCCTGGTGAGTACGGCGCAACCGGCCAAGCCGGCCGCGGGCGCCAGAGCCGAGTTGCGGCCGATTTTCGTCACGGCGCCGGAGATCGCGGAAGGCAGGCGGCTCGCCGAAGTCTCCTGCGCCCGTTGCCACGGCATCCACGGCATCAGCTCCGCGATCGGCATCCCGCACATCGCGGCACAGCGCGCCCCCTATATCTACATCCAGATGCGCGAATACCTTCAGGGCAAGCGGCCGCAAAGCCCTATGACCGGCGCGGTGAGGTTCCTGAGCGACGATGCGCTGGTCAAGGTATCGGCGTATTACGCGAGCCAGGATCCGCCACGGTCGGCAGCCGCGCCAGCCAAGGCCCCTGCGCAAAAACCGGACCCGGTACAAGCCGGCCGAGCCGCGGCGGGCGCCTGTGCCGGCTGCCACGGCGACGCCGGAGTCACCGAGACACCCGGCTCGCCCAACCTGATCGGCTTCGACCCGAAGTACTTCGTGGCGGCGATGAACGCCTACAAGAGCGGACAGCGCAAGAACGAAGTCATGAAACCGATGGCTGCCGGCGTGAGCGAAGCCGAACTGAACAACCTCGGGCTGTTCTACGCCCTGCAGAAACCCGCTCGCGCCGCAACCAAGGGGACGGGCGATGCGGCTGCCGGCAAGACGGCGGCGGGCGGCTGCTCGGGCTGCCACGGCGACAAGGGCGTCGCCTCGGATCCGGCGACGCCGAGCCTCGCGGGCCAGGACGCGCAGTATCTGGCCACCGCGACGCAGGCCTACAAGGACGGCACGCGCAAGGACGAGACGATGAAGGGCGCGGTCGCCGAGCTCAACGAAAAGACGATCCGCGACATCGCTGCGTTCTATGCCTCGCAGCAGCCGCAGGCGCCGAAGGTGCGCAAGCCGCTCAGCCTGGCGGAATGGGCCGAGCGCTGCGACCGCTGTCACGGCATCAACGGCAACAGCACCGACCCCCTGGTGCCGGCACTCGCCGCGCAGCGCACCGATTGGCTCGAGCACGTGATGAACGCGTATCGCACCGGTGCGCGCAAGAGCGGCGCCATGGGCGCCATGATGTCGGTGATGAGCGATGCCGAAATCAAGGACCTCGCGGCCCATTATTCCCGTCAGACCGCGCGCGCCGTGTCCTTCATCGTGCTGCCCCCCAACTGACCGGCCCTGCGAAGGAAAAGAACGTGAGCGAGACGCCCATCCACCCGCTGTACAACCATTTCTCCGAGCTGCCGGCGAGCCTGCGCGTCATGTATACCGCGGTGCTGCTGATGCTCGGCCTGGGCTACCTGTTTGCCGCGGTGTACCTGTTTCACAGCTATGCGGGCAAGGACGGCAATTCCCTCACGCTGTCGTACCAGGACGTGGTCATCGCCTACAGCGGAACCGGCAAGGGCTCCAGGCTCGAGACGGGACTGCGGGGTTCGATGTCGGCGATGCTGCCGTTCGAAGAACGCGCGATGCTCCTCGACTGGGTGAAGGACGGCGCCGAACGCGCCCGGTTCGAGCCGGAAGTCCGGCCGATCCTGGACCGGCGCTGCATGGCGTGCCACGACGGCAGCAACCCCAACCTGCCCAACCTGAACGGTTACGACAACATGCTCAAGGTGACCGAGCAGGATACCGGCACGGGGCTCTTCACCCTGGTGCGCGTGTCGCACATCCACATGTTCGGGTTGACGCTCGTGTTCTTCCTCGTCGGCACCATTTTCAGCCATGCCTACGTGCGGCCGGTGTGGTTCAAGTGCACGGTGATCGCATTGCCGTTCGTGAGCCTGCTGCTCGACATCGGCTCGTGGTATTTCACGAAGCTCTATCACCCCTTCGGCTGGGTGGTGATGATCGCCGGCGGCGTGATGGCGCTCTCGTTCGCGTACATGTGGGTGGTGTCGATGTGGCAGATGTGGTCCGGCCGCCTGCCGGAAGCGATCGCGCGGCGTCGCGCAAGCGACCTGCCGGACGTGGGATGAGCGGCGAATTCGCGGGGCCTGCGATGAAACGCCTGCTGCTCGGGATGATCTGCGCGCTCGCCCTGGCGGGCTGCTCGAAGGAGGAGCCGGCGAGCCCGCAACCGGCCGCCAAACCGGTTGCCGAACGCGCCCCCGGGGATGCCAAGGCAGGGCAGAAATTCGCCGACACGGAATGCAAGAGCTGTCACGGCGAGGACGGCGGCAGCGTGGCGCCGGGCATCCCGCATCTGGCCGGGCAGCGGGAGAACTATCTGCTGTCGGCGCTGAAGGCGTACAAGGAAGGCAAGCGCGCGCATGCGGCTCTGAAGGTGATTGCGGAGCACATGAGCGAGGCTGACGTGCGCAACGTCTCGGCGTACTACGCCAGCCTGCCCGCGGTTGGACTCGGGGCGTCCAGGGATGCCGCGCATACCTCGCCCTACGAGCGCGGCAAGGCGCGCTCCACGACCTGCAGCAGTTGCCACGGCGAGGACGGCAACAGCGGCACGCCCGGCATTCCGAGCCTCGCGGGGCAGCAGGCCAAGTACCTGATCATCGCGCTGCAGGAATACGTGCGCGGCGATCGCAAGGTCTCGCCGACGCATGCGGTGATGCGCGCCCTGAGCCCGCTGGAGATGGAAGCCGTTGCCTTGTATTTCGCGTCGCAGACGCCGGGCGAGCGCCCGGTCCCCGCGACCGGGGATGCCTCGGCCGGGGCGCAACTGAGCGGCGTCTGCAGCGGATGCCATGGGGCGCATGGCGTGGCCGCCGATTCGTCGATCCCGAATCTTGCCGGCCAGGATTTCAACTACCTGGTGGCATCGATCAAGGCCTACCGGACCACGCGCAAGCGCGAAAAGATGCGGCTCTACATCACCGGCCTGGGCGATGCCGATATCCGCAATATCGCGGCCTTCTACACGGTGCAGAAATCCCGTCCGGCGGAAAAAGCCCAGACCATGGTGCGGGACCTCACCGAAAAGTGCGATCGCTGCCACGGCGTCGGCGTCGAGGTGCCGGGCATGCCGGTGCCGAAGCTGCACGGGCAGGACCGCGATTACCTGATGATGGCGATCCGCGCGTACCGCGACGACCGCCGGGAAAGCACCACGATGCACAAGATGAGCCTGCCCTACGGCGACTCGATCATCGAAGGTCTCGCCAACTACTACGCCAGCCAGCCGGCGAACTGAAGCGCCGGCCGGCGGCCGGCCGGCTCAGTAGCGGCGGTGCTCGAAACGGGCTTCGGCAGGCTGCGGATTGTCGCCGCTGCGCACGCGCACCGTGACCACGTAGTTGGTCTTCGGCTTGAGCGTGACGTAATGGCCGTAGCTCGCGACATTATTGATCACGACCGGCTCGAGCGCCTTGGTTTCGCTCGACAGCCCCGGCTGCTCGATCTGCAGTTCGACCCTGGCCGACCGGATCGGCGCCTTGCTGGCGCGATCGAGGACCGAAACGTTGGCGTGATACTGGTCGGCTCCCCTGGGCACACCGCCGTGCATCAATCGCTCGACCGAGCCCTCCGGATAGCTGCGCAGTTTCGCTGCCGGGACGAAGCCGAGATAGATGTCCAGTCCGCCCACCACCTTGTGCATGCCCGCCGGCACGGCAGCCGCCTTGCCCGCGGGCGCGCGTTTGGCGGGCGCGGCAGGGTTGTACATGTAGAGGATCGCACTGCGCAGCTCGCCGTCGGTGAGGTCCGCCCGGTCGCCGCGCGGCGGCATGCCGCCGTGGCCGCGAATCGCCGAGAGGACCAGCGCGTCGACGCCCTGGGTCAGCCGCGGCCGCCACGCGTTCCGGTCGCCGATCTTCGGCGCGCCGCCCTCGCCCTTGCGGTGACAGCGCGCGCATTGCGCCTCGACGACCTGCCTGGCGCCACGCTCCGCCGCCATGTCCTTGGCACTCGTGGGTTCGACCCAGTTGCCGCCGGACTGGTTGACCATGTAGGCCACTGCGCGCCCGATTTCGAGGTCGGTCAGCTTCAGGTCGCCGCCGTGCGACGGCATCTCGCGAATGCCCTTGAGGGCGTGATCGGTGAGGCTGCTCAGGCCCTGCGAGGCGCGCTTGCCCCAGGCCTTCTTGTCGCCGATCTTCGGCGCGCCCTTGGCGCCGGTGGCGTGGCACGAGGCGCACACCGTCTCGACCACTTCTTTGCCGGTGCGCTCGCCACCGGGCGCCTGCGCCCAGAGCGCGCGCGGTGCGACGATTGCCGCAATCGAGAGCAACGCCGCCGCCGTCAGTAACCGCGGCGACCTGCGGAGGAGGGTCGTGAGTGTCATTCGCGCTTCACCGTTCAAAGTTGGAATCATTGTAACCGAGCGACTTTGCCGCACCGGAAAGCAAAAAAGCTGGCCGCGGCCAGCTTTTTTGCGGCGCTGCGGCGTCCCGCCTACTTCAGCATCTGCTGCACGGCAGCCTTGATGTCGCCTTCCGACTCCTTGGATTTCGGATGGCCCTTGCCGTCCTTGATCTTCGCCACCAGCATGGCCTCGGCGTCCTTGTTGCCCTTGTGCTTGGCCGCAATGTCCTTGATCGCCGGGCCCACCTTCTTCTTGTCGACGTCGTGGCATTTGACGCAGCCCTTGTCCTTGAGCACGTCGGCCGCGTTCGCGGTACCGGCCAGCAGCACCGCGCCGGCCGCCAGAACTGCATACATCACTCGCATTGCATGGTCCCTTTCGTCAGTGTCAAAACCAAATCGCTCAACGCCCGGCGCCGCGTCGGGTTGACGCCTCATGCCGCCGTCAAAGCGAAAGCACCCAGGTCATGATCTCCTTCAGCGAGCTGTCGCTGGCCTTCTGGATCACGGACTTGTGCACCGGCTTGGCCTTCATCGCCGTCACGCCCTCTTCCGGCTTCTTGCCCTTCATCTTGGCCGAGATGTCCTTGTAGGACGGCCCGACTTTCTTCTTGTCGACGTCGTGGCACTTGAGGCAGCCGTGCTCCTTCGCCTCGTCCATGGCGCGCTTTGGATCGGCCGCGTTGGCCGAGAACTGGAAACTGGCGGCGGCGAGGCCGACGACCGCTGCGAGAATGAGCGTTTTCATGAATTCCCTCCTGAAAAGTTGTGCAATGAGGATCGGTTCCGGGTTGCAAATATCCTTAACGCGGCAGATGCCGCTTTCGTCTACAAGAGCCTGCAGCCGAACGCATCATGCCAACGTTGGTCTCGATTCCAATCGGGATTCTGGGGCGCTTGTTAACCTGGATCAAATCAGCCGCGCGACACAAGATCTCAGGGCAGCTTGATTCATGTCAATCAGCGGCACGCCGCGCACCCGATCATGGTGCAATGCAACGCCCGGCGATCGCGAGGGATAAGGAGGCCAACGGGGCATCGCGCAATCCGCGGCTGATCGAGGGCATGCTCTCGAACATGGAGTTGTTTCGCGGGCTCGCGCAGCGTCCGCTCGCCGAGCTTGCGGCGCGCTCCAAGGTCCTGCAATTCCGGCGTGGCGCGACCATTTGCGCCGCGAGGGAGTGCACCGCCGTGCTGCACGCGATCGCCTATGGCAAGGTGAAACTGGCGCTGCGTGGCTGTGACGGCGAAGAGCGCGTGCTGCGCATCGCGGGTCCGGCGCAGACCTTCGGCCTTGCGGTCGCGATTCTCGGCCGCACCCTGCCCTACGAGGCCGTCGCCCTGGAAGACAGCCTGCTGATCAGGACTCCGGCGGGGGTCGTGCTCGCGCTGGTGGAGAGCGATCCGCGATTCATGCGCGCGGTCATCGCTTCGCTGGCGGAGCGCAAGTTGAGCCTGCTGGCCGAGGTCGGGGCCGGTTCATTGCTGCGGGGGGTGCAGCGGCTCGCCTCCTACCTGGAATCGCTGGCCGTGCCTGACGGCAGTAATGGCACATTTCTGGTGCATCTGCCTACGACGAAGACTGTCGTCGCAGCACGACTCGGCATCAAGAAGGAGACGCTCTCGCGCATGCTGCGCGAACTGGCGCAGAAAAGGCTGATCGCGGTCCAGCAGCGCGAGATCGCAATCCTGGACCGGCCGGGGCTGGCTTCGATCGCGAGCCAGGGCGTCTAGGCGATCGGGCGGTTCCCGATCACAGATACCGCAATTCCACTTGATCTATCTCAAGCGCCGTTCTCGACTTCGTGGGCGGCGCTGCCATGCTTCGAGATGCGGGTCGGACCAACCGCGAGCATCCCAATTGACCTATCTCAAACCGCGCTCGGTCTCCTGTTGGCATCGTATCGCGAACAATCTATTGTGATCGGCGCGTCCACGATTGGGACGCACGTTAGGCTAACCGTGAGCGTGAGACCGTTGAACGCCCGGACCGGATTCAGGCAGCAGAGAATCAAAGGCGCGATTCCACTCGGGATCGCTATCGGATCATTTATTCCAAAGGCGGGGACACAAGAATGAATTCCACCATGGTTCGGGCGGGGTTGGTCGCATTTGTGGTCGGAGCGATCGCGGGTTGCGGCGGCGGTGGTGGCGGCGGCGACGGCGGGGTTGCAGCCCCGGTGGTCCCGGCCGGTCCGACGCTGGCGGCGGCACCCGTCCCGACCGGTACGGCGGAAATCAACGTCGGCAACCTGACCGCGGATCAGTTCGGCGCGCTGGCGCCGACCGTCGTGGTCGGCGGCGCCCTCGTCGGCAGCCCGCCGCAGGTCAGCTTCGCGCTGCAGGACGCCAACGGCAACCCGATCATCGGCTTCGGCAGCACGTCGCAAAGCGCTACAGCGACCGTCAAGAGCTATCCCAACCTCGCCTTCTCGATTGCCAAGCTCGTTCCCGGCACCAACGGCGCGCCCAGCAAGTGGGTCAGCTACATCGTGACCACCGTGCCGACGAAGAATGCGACCACAGGCGCGATTACCGATTCTGCGCCGACGCGGCCCAGCACCGACAACACGGGAACGCTGGTCGACAACGGCAACGGCACCTACACGTACACGTTCTATCGCGACATCACCAAGGCCAAGGAACAGGTCGACGCGATGACCGTATCGGGAACCAACAACAAGGCCGATCTGGGCGATCTGACCTACGACGCGAACGCGGTGCATCGGCTGACGATCGCGGTTTTCGGCAACGCCCCCGGGACGGGAACCAACACGGCGGACGGCGTGCAGGTCACGGCCGGCGTGCCGCTGAAGAATCCGGTCAACGTGGTCTACGATTTCATTCCGGCCACGGGCCAGGCGGCGACAGACACCGACCCCGGCCGCAACATCGTGGCCACCGCCAAGTGCAACGAATGCCACGGCAAGCTGGGCGGCACGCCGGGCGATCCGGCGAGTTCCCAGCCCGCCGCATTCCATGGGAGTGCGCGCAACAACACGCAATACTGCGTGGTCTGCCACACCGACCAGCGCCGCTACGGCCGGACGGAAGCGACGATTACCGGCAACACGTTCACCAGCAGCACGACCCTGGTCGACGGCCGCGCGGTCGGAAACTTCCCGAATTACATTCACAAGATTCACCTCGCGCACTACCTGACGAAGCAAAATTACAACTACGCCGGGGTCGCGTTCAATCACATCACCTATCCGCAGCCGATCAAGAATTGCACCAAATGCCATGACGGCACGGAGGGTGCGGCGAACAAGACCGCGCAGGGCGATAACTGGAAGAACGTCCCCAACCGTCTCGCGTGCGGCGCTTGCCACGACGGCATCAACTTCGCGACCGGCAAAGGCGTCACGCTGGCCGACGCCCGCGAAGGCCTGACGACGTCCCAGTTCGGTCACGTCGGCGGCATCCAGACCGACGACAGCAAATGCGCGCTGTGCCACGGCCCGACGGCGCTGCCGGTCTACCACGTCACGATCGATCCTACGGGCTCGAGCGGCCGTGCAGGTTACCCGCCGAACACTGCAACAAACACACCGACCGCGGGCTTCCCGTCAGGGCAAGGGCCCTCCATCGCGCTCGCGTCCCAGGTGGGAACGCTGCCGGAGGGCATCTACAAGATCAACTTCGAGATCAAGCAAGTCACGGTGGCGGGCGCCGCAGGCGCGAAGAAGGCCACGGTGATTTACCGGATCCTGAAGGACGGGCAACCGGTCACCCTGAACGCCACCGGCTTCCTGATCGACAATGTCGACGGCTCGCCAGGCGTATATGTGGCGTACGCGACGACTCAGGACGGCATCGCGAATCCGGCCGACTGGAACGCGACCAAGAGCGCCTCGGTGAAGGCCCTCCGCGATGGCACGAACGGGAATTCGCAGACCGGCCCTGACGCCAACGGCTTCTACACCGCAACGCTGGGCGCCACGATTCCCGATGACGCCAAGCTGGTGACCGCGGCGGTCGGCGTCGATTACCAGGGCTTCGTGCAGCTGAATCACGCGGACTATCCCAACGGGATCCGGCTGCGCGAGCCGAAGTTCGTCACGAAGGTCGCGGATGGCTTTACGGCCCGTCGCGCCATCGTCGATGCCGACAAGTGCAACGCCTGCCACGGTCAGCTGGGCGTCAGCCCATCGTTCCATGGCGGCGCGCGCAATAACGGCGAAGGCTGTGCGATCTGCCATGACGCCAACCGGGCCACCGGTCACGTCGGACCGAACAACAGCTTCGGCGGCGGCTGGTCGGTCGCATCGAAGAGCCTGATCCACGGCATCCACGCAGCGTCCAAGCGCGAACAGGCCTTCACGTACGAGGCGACCGCTGAGAATCTCGAGGGCTTCGGGGAAGTCACCTTCCCCGGGATTCTGAAGAAGTGCGAGACCTGCCACGTTCCCGGGGGCTACGACTTCAGCGGTACGGCGAACAATGCCGCGCTGCCGAATCTCCTGTGGACGACCGATGCCAAAGGAAACATGCTGAACGACGCCACGACCAATCCCACCGGCATCACGCCCATCGGCCTTTCGCCCTGGGTAACGACGCTGGGAGCGGGGCAGATCGACTATCGCACCGACAACCTGGTGAGTTCGCCGATCGCGGCTTCCTGCTTCGGGTGCCACGACAGCACCCTGGCGGTGCAGCACATGCAGTCGAACGGGGGCACGCTCGTGACGCTGTTCTCATCCGTTTCCTCCACAGCGACGCGCCCGACAGTTGGCACAGCTTCCACGATGACGTTCACGAAGGCTGAGCAGTGCACCCTCTGCCACCTGGCGGGCCGCGTGGCCGACATCAAGGCCATGCACGCCAAATAAGTTTGATCGGCTGAATCCAGCCAGCCCGGAGGCGGCAACGCTTCCGGGTTTTTTTTGAACCGAGGACGAAATACATGAAGAACGCTCCGCTCACGACCGCGCTGATGGCCCTGGCCCTGATACTGGGTGCGGCGCCCTCCTTCGCCCAAGACAAGCCGAAAACGGCACCCGCGCCCGCCGCCAAGTCCGTCAAGAAGGCCACCACGGCGCCGAAGCCCTTCAAGCCGGTCGACATCAACGGCGCCAGCAAGGCGGAACTCATGAAACTGTCGGGTATCAGCGACGCCCAGGCGGACAAGATCGTCGCCGGACGGCCCTACCGGTCCAAGGCGGACCTCGTCACCCGCAAGATCATCTCCGAGGGACTCTACGGCCAGATCCAACGCCGTATCATCGCCTTGCAAAAACCGGAGCCGCCGGCCAAGATCCCGGGGAAATAGATTGCCAACCCCGGGTTCCCCAATAAAATGCGGTGGCGCACCGAATCCGGGCGACAGCACGGGCGCCTGAAGTTGCGGAGGAGCGCAGCATGTCCTCGAGAAATGAGGTCGTCATGGGCAGGACGCGGTCGTCGTTGCGCTGGTTGGGCCCTCTCGCTGCAAGCCTGCTGGCGCTTGCGCTGATCGGGTGCGGCGGTGGTGGCGGCGGCTCCGGATCCGGAGCCACACCGGCAGCCTCCCCCGGAACGTCGGGCGAGCTGATCATCACCATCAACTCGGCGACGGTAGGCAGCCCCCCCGTAGTCAATTTCAAGGTCACCAATGAAACCGGCGCCGGCGTTCCCGGCATCCCGGCGGCGGACCTGCGTTTCAACATCGCCAAGCTGGTGCCGGGCACGAACGGCGAGCCCGCCAACTGGCAGAACTACATCAACCGCGTGCGCAATGGCGCCGTAGAGGGCAGCCAGGAGCGATCGGCCACCGGTTTCGTCTTCGGCACGCTGGTAAACCACGGTGACGGCAGTTACACCTATACCTTCGCCACCGACATCACGGATCCAGCCTCGAACCCCTGCCCGGCACCCTGCACCGATGCGGACGGCAAGCCGCTCAACCTCAGCTATCTGCCGAACCTGACGCACCGCGTGACGATTCAGCAGGGCAACCGCGACAATCCGAAGGCCACCGGCGTGCTCGATTTCGTGCCGGCTGGCGGCGCGCCGGCCACGCGCGACATCGTGCTGACCGCCACCTGCAACCAGTGCCACACGCAACTGACTGCGCACGGCACGCGCGTCGATACCAAGCTGTGCGTCACCTGCCACAACCCCGGTTCCTGGGTCGCCGGAACGCCCAACACGACCGTGGATTTCAAGGTGATGATCCACCGGATTCATTACAACAACGCCGGTGCCGCCCTGCCGAGCGTGCTCGCAGGCACGCCGTACACGATCGGCAACAACGACTTTTCGGAAGTGGTGTTCACGCAGGATGTGCGCAATTGCACCAAATGCCACGACGGCGCCCTGAGCGCACAGGGCGACAACTGGAAGACACAGCCCGGCATGCAGTCCTGCGGCTCGTGCCACGACAACGTCTACTTCGGCGTGCAACCCGATCCCGCCAAGCCTTATCAGACGGTGCCGCACCCGGGCGGCGTGGTCACCGACAACAGCACCTGCGTGCTGTGTCACGGCGTCGGCAGGGTCGCGGATGTCGTCGCAGCGCACGATTTTCCGGCGCGGCTCAAGGCCGCGGAGGCCAGGTTCAAGCTGAACATCCTCGGCGCCACGCCCACCGGGCCGGGCAGCGCTCCCGTCGTCACGTTCTCCGTCACCGATCCGACCAACGGCGATGCGCCTTACGACATCAAGACCCACCCTGCGTTCACGGCGGGCGGTGCAAGCACGTTGACGGTGAAGCTCGGCTGGACCAAGGCGGGCCTCGCGGACATCGGCAACGACGGCAGCGGCCAGAATTTCGGCCAGCCGGTCAGCGTCAACGCGCTTACGGCGTCCGTCGCCGGAGCTGCGGCGGGCAGCTACACCGTCACCTCGCCCGTCGCGATTCCGGTCGCGCAGACGGGGACGCTGCGCGTCATCATGGACGGACATCCCGCGGGCGACGTCACGACCCCCGGAACGTTCACCGACCGCTTGCGCGTCAAGAGCGTTTTCAGGGATTTCGCCATCACCGGCAGTGCCGTCGCGCGACGCGTGGTGGTCGACATCGCGAAGTGCAAAGTCTGCCACGACGTGCTCAGCCTGCACGGCAACAACCGCACCGACGAGCCCGGCGTGTGCGCGGCGTGCCACAACCCGAACGCGACCGACGCGGGCCGCCGCCCGAGCGCCGGCGGCGTCCTCACCGGCGGTGTCGACGGCAAGCTGGAGGAAGCGATCGATTTCAAGCGCATGATCCACGGCATTCACGCGGGCCAGGCGAGCAACGGCGGCTTCCGCGAGAAAGGCATCGTGGTCTACGGCTTCGGCGGCAGCGTGAACGATTTCAGCAAGGTGGTGTTCCCGGGAGAACTCAACAACTGCAGCGCATGCCACAGCGGTACTTCGTACCAGCTCGCCGGTATCTGGGAATCGCCCACGGCGAACGGCGTCCTGGGGTCCACCGTCGGCACGGCCGCTTCGGCCAGCGACGCCGCCGACAACCTGCGCATCTCGCCGACGGCGGCAGTGTGCTCATCGTGCCACGACAGCGCGGTTGCGAAAGTGCACATGGAGGCGAACGGCGGGAACTTCTCGGCCACGCAGGCCACGCTCGACGGCGGACTCCTTGAAGGCTGCGTCCTGTGCCACGGTCCGGGCAGGGTCTTCGACGTCAAGGCGGCCCACGGCGTGAAATAAGGCGAATAACAGGCCGAATACGATGAAACTCAAGCAAACATTGCCCGCCCTGCTCCTCCTGCTGTCGGGACTCGCGTTCAGCGCCGCCGCCTCCGCCCAGGCACCCGCCGAGACCAAGGCCAAGGCGTCCGAGCCCGCAGAGGCGCCCAGCCAGGGCACGAAGTACACCGAGGAAGGCGCCGACACGTGTCTCGCCTGCCATGGCGACGACGCGAAGGTCATGCTCATCTTCAAGACCCGGCACGCCAACCGCGCCGACAAGCGCACGCCTTTCGCGGGATTGCAATGCGAGGCCTGCCACGGCCCGGGCGCGAAGCACGCGGACGGCGGCGACACCAACGCAATCAACAGCCAAAAGGAATCATCCTGGGTACCAGTCGCGGATCGCAACAAGGTGTGCCTCGCCTGCCATCAAGGCAATGCGCGCATCGGCTGGCACGGCAGCGCCCACGATGCCAACAACGTCGCGTGCAGCAGTTGTCACAAGGTTCACGCCGAACGCGACCCGGTGCTCGCCAAGGCGACCCAGCCCGAGGCGTGCTACAGGTGCCACAAGCAGCAGCGCGCGGATTTCCACAAACCCTCCGCGCACCCGGTGCGATTCGGCTCGCTCGCCTGCAGCGACTGCCACAGTACGCATGGATCGAGTGCTTCAGCCATGCTGGTGCAGCCGACCGTGAACCAGACCTGCACCACCTGCCACGCCGAGAAGCGCGGGCCGTTCCTCTGGGAGCATGCGCCGGTGGCGGAGAACTGCACGCTGTGTCACACGCCGCACGGGTCGGTGCGTCCGTCGTTGCTGACCAAGACGCCCCCGCTGCTGTGCCAGCAATGTCACACGGTGGCGGGCCATCCGGCCGTGGCGCGCACCGGTGCCGCGCTGCCGCAGGGCGGCGGTGTCGGCGCGGGCTTCGTGCTGGCCGGAAGCTGCACCAACTGCCATTCGCAGGTGCACGGGTCGAACCACCCGTCCGGCGTGAAGCTGATGCGATAGCGGAGCCTAGGACATGAACACCGCGAGACCCCTGATTCTGTTCGGCGCGCTGTCCGCGCTGCCCGTCGCAGCGCTGGCGCAGTCGGAGCCGGTCGACACCTCCAAGTGGCAATGCAAGCTGTGCAAGTTCGAGCAGGGCTCGAGCGGAGCGCTGGAAGTCGGCGTCGGCAACGTCTCGGAGAAATCGTCCCGCTTCGGCGATTACACCGGGCGCAACGACAAGGGTGCGTATTTCATCGGCGAGGCGGTGTCGCGCTATCGGGGTGCGGACGGCACTTACTGGAACGTGCGCGCCTCGGACATCGGCCTGGACGCGCGCTCGGCGGCGCTCGAAGGCGGGCGCCAGGGATCGTACCGGCTGTTCCTCGATTCCGAAGTCGTGCCGCATTATCTTTCCGACACCGCGCGCACGCCGTTTCTGGGCAGCGGCAGCACGGTGCTCGGCCTGCCGGCGGGATTCCCGGCGGGCACGACCGGATTGATGCCGCTCGCCAACACACTGCGCGACGCTGAACTCGAGACCAAGCGAACGCGGATCGGCCTTGGCGCGTCATGGATCGCGCCGAGCCATTGGCAGTTCGATGTCGGCTACCGTCGCAACAGCCGGTTCGGCACCAAGCGCACCGCGGGCGCCCTGTTCATCAATGCGGCGCAGCTGGTCGAGCCGGTGGACATGGTCACCGACCAGATCGACGCGTCGGCGTCGTACGCAGCGGCGAAACTGCAGGCCCGCTTTGCCTACCATGGCTCCCGGTTCCGCAACGACAACGACGCCCTGACCTGGGCCAATCCGTTCACGCCGATTCTCGGCGGCACCGCCGGACAGCTTGCGCTGCCGCCGGACAACCAGTTCCATCAGTTTTCCGCCGCCGTCGGCTACCAGTTCACGGACCGCACGCGCGGCTCCGCCGACATCGCCTGGGGCCGCATGACGCAGGACGAGAGCTTCCTCGCGCCGACGCTGAATGCCGCTCTGGCCGTCCCCGCCCTGCCGCGGACTTCGCTCGGCGGCCGCGCCAATACGCTCAATGCGAGCCTCAAGCTCACTTCGGCGCTCACCGACCAGCTGCGGCTGAATGCGTCCTACACGCACAACGATCGCGACAACCGCACGCCGCAGGCGGTTTATCCGTGGGTGACGACCGACATGTTCCTCGCGGTGCCGCGAACCAACCTGCCCTACAGCTTCACCCAGGACCGCTTGAAGCTGAGCGCCGAATACGCGCACACGCCGCGCGTCAGGGCCTCCGCGGGCCTGGATCACGAATGGCACGAGCGCACCTACCAGGAAGTCGACACTAGCCGCGAAAGCACGATCTGGGGAAAGATCCGCGCCCGCGCCCTGGACAACGTCGACCTGACCGCCAGGCTCGCCTACGCCGAACGCAGGAACTCCGGCTACCAGGTGGTGCCTGGGATCACGCCGCCCGAGAACCCGCTGCTGCGCAAGTACAACATGGCCAATCGCACGCGGGAGGTCGTCGGCCTGCGCGCCGACATCGCCGCAACGGAAAGAATCAGCATCGGGTTCGGCATCGATGCCGCCGACGACAAGTACGAGGATTCGAGCATCGGCCTGACCGGCGGCAAAGACTACAGCCTGTACGGCGACGCCACCCTGCAGTTTTCGGAGCAGACCAGCCTGCACGCCTTCGCGAACCATCAGCTGATCAAGTCGCAGCAGGCGGGCAGTCAGACCTTCTCGACGCCGGACTGGTCGGGCAACAACCGGGACCGCGTCAACGTGCTCGGCATCGGGCTGAAGCACGCGGCGATCAAGGGCAAGCTCGATCTCGGCGCGGACTACACCGTGACGCGCACGCGCAGCGCGATCAGCGTCAGCGCGGGCGCGGCCGATCCGGCGTTTCCCGACCTTCAAACCTCGCTCGACAGCCTGAAGCTCTACGCGATCTACCGCATCCGGGACAACATCTCGCTGCACGGCGGGTACTGGTACGAGCGCTTCCGCAGCGACGACTGGGCGCTCGACGGCGTCACGCCCGCGACGATCCCGAACGTGCTGACCTTCGGCGAGCAGGCGCCGCAGTACCGGGTGCACGTGCTGCGGGCTTCGGTGAGGTACAGTTTCTAGCCTGAAGCCGCGGCCTCAGCGCACCAGCTGATTGATCTGGATGATCGGCAGCAGGATGGCGAGCACGATCAGCAGCACGATGCCGCCCATCGCCAGGATCATCGCCGGCTCGAGCAGGGTCAGGAACACCGCCAGGCGCCGCTCCAGCGCCTGAGTTTCGAGCTGCGCGGCGCGCTGCAGCATCTGCTCGAGCTTGCCGCTGACTTCGCCGCTCGCCACCAGGTGCACCGTCAGCGGCGGAAAGGTGCGCGTCGCCCCCAGCGAGCGCGCCAGGCTTTCGCCTTCGCGCACGCGTTCGATCGTGCGCTCGACCGCATCGCGCATCACCAGGTTGGTCATCACGCGGGCGCCGGACTTGAGCGCCGACAGCAGCGGTACGCCGCCGCCGACCAGGATCGCGAGCGTGCTGGCGAAGCGCGATGTGTTGACTCCGCGGATCAGTCCGCCCAGCCAGGGCGTGCCGAGCAGCACGGCATGCCAGCGGCGCCGCAGCGCTTCGCGGCGCAGCGCCAGGCGCGCGGCGGCCACCGCGCCGACGCCTGCCACCGCGAGATAGGGCCACGCCGCCTGCAGGAAACCCGAGAACGCGATCAGCGCGCGCGTCAGCAGCGGCAGGCCCTGGCGCGAGTGCTGGAACACCTGCACGATCTGCGGCACGACGAACACCAGCAGGCCGGTGACGATGCAAATGGCGACCACCGTGACGAGCACCGGGTAGAGCAACGCCAGGCTGGTCTTCTGCTTCAGCGCCTGGCGCGCATCGAGATAATCGGCGAGATGCTGCAGCACGGTGGGCAGGGCGCCGGATTCCTCGCCGCCGTGCACCAGCGCCCGGTAGAAATCCGGAAAGCTCCGGTCGTAGCTGCCCAGGGCGCCGGCGAGGGAAAGTCCTGCGGTGATCTCGGAGCGCACGCCGCCCAGCACTTCGCGCGTCAGCGGCAAGGTGGCTTCCTCGATCAGGGCGCTGAGCGACTGTTCCACCGTCAGGCCCGAAGCGAGCAGCGTGGCCAGCTGCCGGGTCACCAGGCTCAGCTCGTTGGACGATATGCCCCGCGACCACGGCAGCCGCGCGCGCTCGCGCGCGCGCACCGGATTGACCGCCGAGGGCAAGAGCCCCTGCGCGCGCAACTGCGCGCGGGCCTGGCGCGGCGTATCCGCTTGCACCACCCCCGACACCGTGCGCCCGGCCGCGTCCAGTGCCTCGTAGCGGAAGGCCTCCATAACGCTATTCGCGCGTCACGCGCACCACCTCTTCAAGGCTGATCACGCCGCGCGCGGCCCAGCGCATGCCGTCGTCGCGCAGCGAGCGCATGCCTTGCGCCACCGCGTGCTCGCGCAGCGCCTGCTCCGGCGCACGGTCATGGATCAGGCGGCGCAAGCCGTCGTCGACGATCAGCAATTCGTAGATGCCGGTGCGGCCGCGGTAACCCGAGCGGTTGCAGGCGGCGCACCCCTGGGCCACGAAGTAGGTTCCCGGGATCGGCGCGAAGCCGAGCGTCTGCAGCTGCGCCGCATCGACCGGGAAGGGCTTGCGGCATTCGAGGCAAAGACAGCGCACCAGCCGCTGGGCCGCCACGCCGATGACGCTGGAGGCGAGCAGAAAGGGCTCGACGCCCATGTCGACCAGCCGGGTGACGGCGCTGGTGGCATCGTTGGTGTGCAGCGTGGCGAACACCAGGTGGCCGGTCAGGCTCGCCTGCACCGCGATCTGCGCGGTCTCCAGG
>SCUF01000056.1 GCA_004298325.1 Betaproteobacteria bacterium
TGGCTGAAGAACTACGGCAACGAGCGCGGCCAGCTGACGCTCTACAAGACCGTGGGCTGCGACAAGTGCGGCGGCAACGGCTTCAAGGGCCGCTGCGGCCTGCACGAGCTGCTGGTCGCGAGCGACGCGCTGAAGAAGCTGATCCAGGAGCACGCGCGCGTCGCGCAGATCGTCGCCGTGGCGCTCGAGGAGGGCATGCGCACGCTGAAGCAGGACGGCATCGAAAAGGTGCTCATGGGCATCACGCACATGAAGGAAGTGCGCGCGGTCTGCATCAAGTGAAGCGGAGCGCCAGGCCATGAGCAGCCCGATCGAACGCGTGCTGGATCCCGTGGCGGCCCCGGCTGCGGCGCCGGCCGACAACCTGGTGCAGCGCCTCGAGCAGCTCAACTCGATCGGGGCGTCGCTCTCGGCCGAGCGCGACATCAACCGGCTGCTCGAATCGATCCTCACCGCGGCCAAGGTGGTGACGCGGGCCGACGGCGGCACGCTGTACCGCGTCACCGAGGAAGGCACGCTGCGCTTCGAGATCATGCGCACCACCAGCCTCAAGTTCTATCTCGGCGGCACCAGCGGCAACCCGATCCCGTTCTATCCGATCCAGCTCAGGACCCCGGACGGCCGGCCGAACCACGGCATGGTGGCCGCGTACGCCGCGCTCACCGGCAAGACGGTCAACGTCGAGGACGCCTACACCGAGCAGGGGTTCGATTTCTCGGGCACGCGCAACTTCGACAAGAAGACCGGCTACCGCTCGAAGTCGTTCCTCACCGTGCCGATGAAGAACCACGAGAACGAGATCATCGGCGTGCTGCAGCTGATCAATGCCGAAGGCGCCCGGCCCGGGGAGATCGGCGCCTTCTCGCCGTCGGACCAGCGGCTTGCCGAATCGCTCGCGTCGCAGGCGGCGATCGCGCTCACCAACCGGATGCTGATCAACCAGCTCGAGGTCCTGTTCGAGTCGTTGATCAACATGCTCAATACCGCAATCGACGAGAAGTCGCCCTACACGGGGGGGCATTGCCAGCGCGTCCCGACGCTGACCATGATGCTGGCGGAAGCGGCGCACGAGGCCGCCGACGGGCCGCTGGCCGAATTCAGGATGAGCGACCGCGACCGCTACGAGCTCAAGATCGCGGGCCTGCTGCACGATTGCGGCAAGATCACCACGCCGGTGCACGTCGTCGACAAGGCGACCAAGCTGGAGACGATCTACGACCGGATCCATCTGGTCGAGACGCGATTCGAGGTCCTGAAGCGGGACGCCGAGATCGCGGCGCTCAGGGAGCAGGCGGCGCTCGCGGCGCGCGGCGCGCCGCCGGCTGAGCGCGACGCGGTGGCGGCGCGGCTGCACGAGCGGCTGCGGCAGCTGGACGACGACCGCGCCTTCCTCAGGACCTGCAACATCGGCGGCGAAGCGATGCGCGACGCCGATACCGAGCGCGTGCAGCGCATTGCGCAATACCGCTGGACCGACCCCGCCGGCAACGACGCCGCATTCCTGAGCGACGACGAACTGAAGAATCTCACGATCCGCGCCGGGACGCTCACCCCGGAGGAGCGCAAGATCATCAACAACCACATCGTCTCCACCATCAACATGCTCGAGGCGCTGCCCTGGCCCAGGCACCTGAAGAACGTGCCCGAGTACGCCGGCGGGCACCACGAGCGCATGGACGGCAAGGGCTACCCCAAGGGCCTGACGCGGGCGCAGATGTCGGTGCAGGCGCGCGTCATGGGCATCGCCGACATCTTCGAGGCGCTTTCGGCCAAGGACCGCCCTTACAAGAAGGGCAAGACGCTCACCGAATGTCTCGAGATCCTGGGCAAGTTCCGCCTCAACGGCCACATCGACCCGGACCTGTTCGAGATCTTCGTGCGCAAGAAGGTCTACCAGCGCTACGCGGACGAGTACATGAGCAAGGACCAGGTCGACGTCGTGGACGAGTCCAAGATCCCGGGATTTGAGCGCTGATCCACGGCCGTGCTGCGCCGGCTGCTGAACCGCCTGGCACGCCGCGGCGGCACGGCTTCGCCGGGTGAAACCGGCGACCCTGAGGCGTCTGAACGGACCGCAGATCGGCTGATCGCGGAGGGCCGTCGCGCGGAGGCGGCCGGTCGGCACGACGTGGCTTGCGAGCGTTATCGGGCGGCCATTGCGGCGGCGCCCCGCCATGCCAGGGCGCATCTCAATCTCGGCATCGGGCTCGAGGCGCTTGGCGATAGGGCTGGCGCGATCGCCGCACTTGAGGCCGCGCTCGCCATCGACACGGCAGAGCCCTTTGCCCACTACAACCTGGGGCGATTGCTTCTGGCGCGCGGTCTGCTGGCGCAGGCAGAGGTGCATCTGCGCAGCGCCCTTGAACGGCGGCCGGAGTTCCCCGAGGCGCTGTTCATCCTTTCGAGCGTGCTCGACGCGAAAGGCGAGTCCGCGGCGGCTGCGGCGGCGCTCGAGGCCGTGCTGCAGCTGCGCGCCGACGATTTCGGCGCCTGGGTCCACTATGGGTTGCTGCTGAAGAAGCTCGGCCGCGGCGGCGAGGCCGAGACGGCCCTGCGGCGTGCGCTTGCGATCGACCCGGCAAGCGCGGACGTGAACTACCAGCTCGCCGTGCTGCTGCAGCAACGCGGCGAGCTGCCCGAGGCCGAGCGATGCCTGCAGCGCGCGCTCGAGCGCGAGCCTTCCATGGAAGCCGCACGGGCCGCCCTGTTCCACGTTCACCAGGCGCAGGGCAACCTGCCCGCGGCGCTGACGGAACTCGAAGCGGCGCTCACGCAGCGTCCGGACTGGGTCGATGCACAGTACAACTACGGCCTGGTGCTCAAAAGCATGCGGCGGCTGAGCGATGCGGAAACGGCGTTTCGACGCGTGCTCGCGATGGATCCGCAATACGTTCCTGCGCATCGGATGCTGGGCGTCACGCTGCTCGGCCAGGCCCGCATCGACGAGGCGCTGCAGGTCTATGCCACGGCCCGAGCGCGGCATGCCGACGATTTCGGCCTGCAATCCGCCGAACTGTTCGCCCTCAATTTCTCGGATGACATCACGGCCGACGAGTTGTTCGCCAGGCACCGGGCGTTCGGTGTGCGGCTGGAGGCGGCACGGCCGTCGAGGCGCAGCCCCTTTCGCAATTTGCGCGACCCGGCGCGGCGCCTGCGCATCGGCTATGTCTCGGGCGACTTCTGCTATCACGTCGTCGCCCTGTTCATGCTGCCGCTGCTGGAGCGGCACGATCGATCGGCGTACCGGGTCTTCGGCTACTCGACCGGCCAGCGGGTGGATCAATATACGCGTCAGCTGGCGGCGCTGACCGACCTCTGGCGGCCTGCCGCCGCGTTGTCCGAGGCTGAACTGGCGCAAGAAATCGAGCACGATGAGATCGACGTCCTGGTCGATCTGTCCGGGCATTCCGGGATTTCGCAGCTCGGGTTATTCGCACGCCAGCCTGCTCCCGTGCAGGTGAGCTGGCTCGGGTACCTGAATACGACCGGAATGACGCGCATCCAGTACCGCCTTTGCGATCGCCATACCGACCCGCCCGGGATCGCCGAGCGCCATCACACGGAAAAGCTGGTGCGGCTGCCGGACAGCCAGTGGTGCTACCGGCCCTTCGTGGCCGAAGATTGCGCCGAGGACGCGCCCTTTCGACGCAATGGTTACGTGACGTTCGGATCGTTTTCGCAGCCGGCGAAACTTTCCCGGTCGATTCGCAGGCTGTGGGCCGATATCCTCCGCCAGGTACCCGATTCACGCCTCGTGGTCGTCGGTGTGTCCGAGGATCGGGCGCGCGATGCGCTGTTGCAGGATATGCTCGCAGACGGAGTCGCCGCCGAGCGCGTTACGGTGCTGCCTTACCTTGCTCTGACTGAATACCTTCGGCGCTTCCATGGCGTGGATCTGGCGCTCGACACCTCGCCCTACAGCGGCGGTACGACCACCTGCGACACGCTTTGGATGGGCGTGCCGATGCTGACAGTTCCCGGGACGCGCCCGCCTTCGCGCAGCGCGGCCAGCATCCTGGCGAGCGTCGGCCTGACCGAGTGGATCGCGGCGACGCCGGAGGATTACGTGCGGCTCGCAGTGAAATTCGCAGGCGACGGCGCGCTGCTCTCGCGACTGCGGCAGACCCTGCGTGCGCGAATGCAGGCCTCCCCCCTGATGGACGAACAGCGCTTCGCGCGCAATATCGAAGCCGCCTATCGGCAGCTTTGGCGGGCATGGTGTGACGCCCAGGCGTGAGGGCCCTTGCCGCCGACTCGCTCACGCATCGAGCCGCCGGGCGCCAGGTCTGTCATCGCCCGCCTGCCCGCAGCAGGAATTCTTCGAGCGCCCGGATCGGCGCCAGGTCGTCGAACAGGCGGTGGCGTGCAGCGCGCATGCGCTCGCGCACGGTTTCGCGAAAAGCGGCGTCCTTCGCCAGCCTCACCGCGAGCGCGATGTAATCCGCGTCCGACCCGGCGACGAGATCGCGCAGACCCATGCGTTTCAGGATGCCGCTGGCCAGCCTGCCACGCAGAAAGCGGCCATCGCGGGTCACGATCGGCAGGCCGCACTGGACCGCCTGCAGCGCGGTGTTGAATCCCGAAAAGCCGATCGTGTCCAGAAAGACGTCGGCGCGCTGCATCAGGCCGTGGAAGCCCTGGCGCGGCTGCCAGGGGATGAAGGCGACGTGGCGCTCGAAGCGCAGTCCCGCCTGCGCGAACGCGGCCCTCAGGCGGTGCTGCAGCTGGTCGCTCAAGCGGCGCGTCCAGTGCTGGAAGAAGATGAATTGGCAGTCGCCGAGCCGTTGCGCGATCTCGGTCAGCACGCGGTCGTGACGCGGCGCATACTTGAACGGCGTGCCCGGGCAAACGAGCAGGGGCCGCTGCGGATCGAGTCCCCATTGGCCGAGATCGCAGGGTGCGGCCGGCGCAGCCGAGCTTTCGACACAACAGCCCAGATGGGGCAATGCGACGAGTTGCTCGCTGTAATGGGCTGCCGCGCCGGGCGGTTCCAGGTCCTGTGCCGACAGGTAGTAGTCGATCGTAGGCAGGCCTGTGGTCTCAGGGTGTCCCCAGGTGGCAATCTGAACCGGGGCAAGCCGCAGGCTGGCCAGCCTGAGCGTCATCGGATCCATGCCGATCTCCGGATAGATCAGCACGTCGGGCCGTTGCTGCGTGATCTGGTCCGCCCATTGCGGCAGATCGAACGTGCCCTGGAAGAAGCGCGCCGCACGCGACCTCGCGAACGCCGTTTCCCGGTCGTCCGACGTTCCCAGGTCGAACGCGAACAGCGCAAAGCGCTCCGAATCGAGTTGGCGGAACCAGCCCTTCATGAGCGCATTCCAGACCGAATGGTCGCGGAAATACTGTGACACGACGCCGATCCGCAGCGCGCCGCCGGAGGCGTGGTTTGCCGGATCGGGCAGCGGCTGGGGCGCGATGCGTTGCGCCATCAGGCGCACGCAAAGCGCGCCATAGCGCTGCATCAGGCCCCGGTTGTCCTCCTCCTGGTAGGCGAGAGCGAAGGGTTGGTCCGCACCCACCGCCGCAGGACCCCGCGCGATTCGCGATGGCCGGTCGAACCAGCGTTCAAGCGCCTCCAGCTCGGCAGCGAACGTCGCGCGCACCGAGGCCGGATCCTCGCCCGATCCGTAGACCCTCGGCAGGCAGGACATCGCAAGGGACCACCGCGCTTCGGCGAAATCGGGATCGGCAGACAACGCCCGCTGAAAGCACGCCCGCGCTTCATCGAGGCGATCTTCGTCGGCAAGCGTGTGACCCATGCAGTAGTGCGCAGCCGCGGAATCCGGCTGCAGCCCGAGCGCGCGCTCGAAACAGGCGAGCGCTTCCTCGCGCGCGCCCTTGTCCCGGCAGGCGATCCCCAGGTTGAAGAGCGCAACAAAGGAGTCCGGTTTGACCTTCAGCGCCTGTCGGTAATGCTCGATCGCTTCATCGACACGGTTGAGAAGCTTGCAGGCGGAGCCCAGGTCGCAGAGGGCCTCCGGGAAATCGGGATTCAGCGCCAGCGCCGCGCGGAAACAGGCGATGGAATCCGCCGCCAGGCCCTGTCCGTAGAGCGCGGTTCCCAGGGCGTAATGGATCGCGGGATCTTCGGTCGTCAGCGCCAGCGCCTCGCGATAACAGGCCGCCGCCGCTGCCAGTTCCGCCCTTGCGGCGAACGCGTGCCCCAGATGGACGTGCGCCTCGACATGGCCCGGCGAAAGATCCAGCGCCCTGCGGTGTGACGCGATCGCAGGGTCAAGCCTGCCCTGGGCGTGGTAAACCTTGCCGAGGTTGCAGTGGGCGGGGGCATTGAGCGGATTCAACGCCAGCGCCCGGCCGATCAGCTCGACGGCGCGATCATGCTGTCCGAGCTGGTGCGCCAGGAAACCCAGCAGGTGCAGCGCATCCACATGGTCGGGATGGGCGGCGAGAAGCTCGCGGTAAGCAGCTTCCGCCTCTGCGAACCGCCCCTCGTGGTGGTGCTGCATCGCCGTGTGCAAAGTCTGCGAGACTGCAGCATCGGCGGATCGCGCAGCGGTCGCGGGCGCCGCCGGCCGCGTCGAGCCGACAGCCGAATCAGCGGACTTCTTGCCTTTGTTGCGGAGCCATCGGAACATTCAGCCACTTTCGGCGATTGGGGCGGGCACTTCGGCATGGCCCGGCGACAGGATGCTGTCAGACTGGTTCAAAACGAACAAGGACATCGACGATTTTGCGGACAGCCTGGTCGCCGACCTGCTGAAACGCTTTCCGCCGCAGGACGACAAGCTTCCGGCGAAGAAGGCGGCCGAGCGGATTCGCAAGACGCACGGCGCGATCCTGTCCCGCGTCACGCAGTTCGCGCAGTCGACCCGATTGAGCCTGTATCGAAAGGCCCGCCTCGCCAATCGCGTGAAGTGGTCGCTGCGCGAGGCTGGCTATCCCGAGCGCTTCGTGGAGGCCTTCACGCATGAACTGGCGACCGTGGTCGCGATGGCCTCCCGGCAGTGACGAAACCGGTCCTTGAGGGGACAAGAATTGTTAGCCTGAGGCCGTTTCGAGTCTCGCATCAAGAATGTAACTGACTGAATTATAATAGATTAAATTAAATCCAACCCGTGGCACGCTGATTGCTTTGAGTACGGTTGGCACGGATGCTTGAAGTGTCCAACCTCAAAAAGGAGACTTGCATGAAACGCTTGCAACAGGGCTTTACGCTGATCGAGCTGATGATCGTCGTTGCGATCATCGGCATTCTGGCCGCGGTAGCGCTGCCCGCTTATCAGGACTACACCGTCCGGGCGAAGATGTCCGAGGCCATCCTCGCGATGAGCGCTTGCCGCACCTCGATCACCGAGGTTTATCAGACCGGTGGCACGCCGCCCAGCGCCAATCAGTGGGGTTGCGAAGGCGCTTCGAGCAAATACGTGACGTCGATCACGACAGATGCCGACGGCGTTGTGAAGTCCGAGATCACCGGCATCAACACGGACGTCAATGGCAAGTTCGTGACGTTGATCCCGCTCGCCAGCTCGGGCACGCCGGCGAAGACGGCGACCGACATGGGCAAGGGCCTCTTCGGCTGGATCTGCGGAAGCACGCCGACCACGACGGTCAACGCCAAGTATCTGCCGGGTTCCTGCCGCGGCAACTGATCAAGGCGCGGTTGCAAAGAAGGCACCCTCCGGGGTGCCTTTTTTGTTGGCTGCGACGGCGTTCTCCGCTCAGCGCCGCCTGGCCAGAAGCCAGCTCAGGATGAGGACCGATACGAGGGTCGCAGCGGCGCCAAACAGCAGTCCGGGTGGATCGTAACGCAGCTTGACTTCGTGGCGCCCAGCCGGAATCGCCACGGCGCGGTGGCGCCCGTCAGCCCGCAGGACCGGAGCGGGAAGTCCATCCACCGCAGCAGTCCAGCCGCGCGCATGGGTCGAGCGGACCAGCAACCAGCCCGGTCCGTCGCTTTCCACGCCGTAGCGCTCCTCGCCTGGAGCCAGCATCTGACGCCGGACATTGCCCGCCGTGCAGCCTGGTTGGGGCGGATTGGCGGCGCCCTCGAGCGCAAGGTCCCGCTGCGGGTCCCACGTCGAGGCGTGGGGCGCCCTGGCTGCCTCGAGGCGGGTCGCGGCCGCCCGGACATTGCAGGCCACCAAGGCGCGCGGCCATGGCCCGTCCAGGTCATATTGATGAATCGCGAGACCCGTCAGCGCGACGGGCACAACGGCTCGCAGACGCAGTTGCGGATGTGTCAGGGGGTCAAAGCTCAAGAGGCTTGCCACTGCAGCGTGCCGCAAGAACGGCAGGATCTGCGAGATGTCGCGCGGATCGTATCCGGTCCAGCCGAGCTGGCTCAATTGGGGGCTGAAGCGCGTGCGATCCTGCGATCCTGCGGTCTCCACCCGGTCGAGCAGGTTGCTGTAGGGGTCGAGCTGCTGGCGCAGCGCGAAATACGTCCATAAACCCGAGTCCGGTCGCTGCGCGTCGAGCCAGGCCAGAAAATTCCGGCTCAAGACCGCGGGATACACAAAGGTCCTGCCGGCGTCGGGTTCGTCCAAGCGCGCGGCAGCGATTCCCGGCAAGGGTTCAAAGTACACCGGCTCGGTCTGCCTGTTGAGGCCCGTTCCGGCAACCGCCAGGTCCGTCGCCACCACCAGCGCGAGGACAGTCACCGCGGGGCGCGCCTGCAAGTGCCTCAGGCGCACGGCCAGCGCGAGGCCGACGCCCAGCGATCCGATCAGCGCGCTGCGCGCGGCGTCCGCGGGCAGCACGGCGGCAAGGATCTCGCCCGTGACCGCGTCGATCTGCAGCCAATCCACGACGCTGTCGTGCGCGAGCCACGCCAAGGCACCGATGCCGCCCGCAATCAGCACGCCCGTCGCGCTCGCCAGGGAAAACCCGCTCCAGCCATCGCCCTTGCCGAGTCGATCGATGCCACGCCCGGCGAGCAAGGCTGCCGCGAAATGCACCAGGAACACGGTCTTGCTCGGCGTGCGGAATGCGCTGACGAGTGGCAGCTCCTGCAGCAGATTCCAGAGCCCGCCCGCGGGTCCGAGGGCGTACCAGATGCCGAAGGTGGCAGCGGCGAGGAGTACGGCTCGCTCGCGCCTGGGGGCGAGCGCTGCGCCCGCCACCGCGAGCGCCAGCACCGGCACGCCGAAATAGATACTGAGAAAGTAAGGCGTGCCATCGGCAAAGATCCGGCCGCCCCACCAGGCCTCGAGTGGCCGGCCGAGGAGGCCGAACAGGTTGGGCACGAATGCCTGCAGCAGTGCCAAGGGCGGCAGCGCGAGGCTGCCGCTCTCATCCGGGGCAAGACCCGCGCCGCGCTCGGTTTCCGGCAGCACGCCGAGCGTTACCGCCACCGGTATGGCCGCAAGGCCGATGCCGAGGGCGAGCGCCGCTGCGACACGCGCGAGGGCCGGGCGTGCAGCGACGGGCGTCTCGCCCGCGGGGAGGTCGCGCCACCAGGCGAGCGCGGCGCCCAGCGCGATCGCCTGCGCGATGATTTCCACCGCCAGCGTGGTCAGGCCCAGCGCTACGGCGAGCGCGGCGACGCCGATCCAGCGGCCGCCGCGGCTCGCCGCCCGCTCCAGAGCCAGGACCAGAAAGGGCGCCAGCGCGAGCGCCTGCAGAAAACTGTAGAGATTCACGCTCGAAAGCGCAAAGCCGCCGATCGCATACACCGCGCCGCAGACAAAAGCGCCAAGCCGCGACAGGCCGCGGACACGCCCCAGCGCGTACGCGCCAAGGGCGGCGAGCGGCAAGTGCATGGTGAGCAGCCACGAGACGAACTCCGGGCGCGGGTTGAGGACGTGCAGCAGATCGCTCGGGTAGAACGAGGGCAGCATGAACTCGCCCTCGTGCACGAAGGGGTTCCAGAACGGCAGCCGCCCGGCTGCGAGCTCCGTGGCCTGAAAGTGGCGCAGCGGATAGAACGTCTGCGTGAAGTCGCGGAAATAGTAGGTGGCGGTGGGCAGCGCTGCTCCCGGATCCGGCAGCAAGGCGACCAGGGCGACTCCCAGAACCCACGCCATGGCCAGGATCCGCTCGCGCGGGCCCGGGTCGCCGGCGCGACGAAGCCCCGCGTAAGGTTCACTCAAAACGCAGCGCCTCCACCGGATTGAGGCGCGCCGCCTTGCGCGCGGGATAGAAACCGAAGAAGACGCCGATCGCGAAAGCGAACGCGACGGCGAGCACCACCGCCTCCGGCGACAGCACGATGCGCCAGCCGGCGATCCGGGCGATGCCGAACGCAGCGCCGACGCCGAGCGCGATGCCCGCGAGCCCGCCGATCAGCGACAGCGTCACCGCCTCGACCAGGAACTGTCCGAGGATGTCGCGGGTGCGCGCGCCGACCGCGCGCCGCAGGCCGATCTCGCGCGTGCGCTCGGTGACCGAGACCAGCATGATGTTCATGATGCCGATGCCGCCGACCACCAGCGAGACCGATGCCACCGCGGCGAGCAGCAGCGCCAGCACGCGGCTCGAGGCCTCCTGCGCGGCCGCCACTTCCTCGAGGTTGCGCAGCGAAAAGTCGTCGTCCTGCCCGGGCTGCAGGCGGTGGCGCTGCCGCAGCAGGGCGCGCACCTGTTCCTCCGCGGCCTTCATGTCGTTGCCCTCCGGCACCTTGACCCAGATCGTGCCGACGCTGCGCTGCTTGGCGAGGTTGGCCGCGCCAAGCACGCGCTTGCGCGCCGTGCTGATGGGCATGATCACGAGGTCGTCCTGATCCGACCCCATCATGCTCTGGCCCTTGCCTTCGAGCACGCCGACGACCGTGAAGGGCACGCGCCGGACGCGAATCGACTGCCCTACGGGGTCGACGCCGCCGAAGAGCTGGCGCGCGACCGTCTGTCCGATCAGGCACACCTTGGCCGCGCCGGCCATGTCGGTGGCGTCGAACCTGCGGCCGGCGGCGATCTCCCACTGGCGCACCTCGAGATACTCCGGCGTGACGCCGAAGATGACGGTCGACCAGTTCTGGTTGCCCCACACGATCTGCGCCGAGCCGCGCAGCGCCGGCGCCGCCGTGACCTCGGGGATCTCGCGCGGGATCGCCGCGGCATCGTCCTCCGTCAGCGTGAGGTTGGAGCCAAACCCCATGCGCACGCCGCCCGAGGTGGTGGCGCCGGAAAGGATCAGCAGCAGATTCGAGCCGAGCGAGCGGATCTGCTCCTCGACGCGCGCCTGGGCGCCCGAGCCGACCGCGATCATCACGATCACCGCCCCGACGCCGATGATGATGCCGAGCATGGTGAGCAGGCTGCGCAGCTTGTTGATCGCCAGTGCGCGCAAGGCGACGCGCAGCAGCGCGTAGAGGTTCATGCGTGCACCGGCTCCTCGGCGAACATGAGCGCCGCGTCCAGGGGCGGGTTGGCTTCGTCGGCGACGACCCGCCCGTCGCGAAACCTGAGCACGCGGCGCGCGAAGCGCGCGATGTCGTTCTCGTGCGTGACGATCACCACGGTCATGCCGGTGCGGTTCAGTTCCTGCAGCAGCGCCATGATCTCGAGGCTGGTGCGCGAATCGAGCGCCCCGGTCGGCTCGTCGGCGAGGATCAGCTTGGGCCGCGTCACCAGCGCGCGCGCGATCGCGACGCGCTGCTGCTGACCGCCGGAAAGCTGCGCCGGCTGATGGTGCCCGCGCGCTGCGAGGCCGACTTTGGCGATCATCTCGGCCGCCCGCAGGTTGCGCTCGCGGGCCGCGACGCCGGCGTAGACCAGCGGCAGTTCGACGTTCTCCAGCGCACTCGTGCGCGGCAGCAGATTGAAATTCTGGAACACGAAGCCTACAGAGCGATTGCGAACCTCGGCGAGTGCGTCATCGGTCAGGTTCGCGACCGGCCGGCCATCCAGCAGGTACTCGCCGCCGCTCGGCCGGTCGAGGCAGCCGAGCACGTTCATGAAAGTCGATTTGCCCGAGCCCGAGGGACCCATCACGGCGACAAAGTCCCCTGTCGTGATCTGCATCGTGACGCCGTCCAGCGCCCGCACCTCGGTGTCGCCGACGCGGTAGATCTTGAGCAGATCGCGCGTCTGGATCAGTGCCGTGGGCATCAGAACAGGCGCGGCCCGGGCGGGCCGCCCGCCTTCTTCTCGCCGGTCCTGTCCAGCACGCCGAGAATCACGCTGTCGCCTTCCTGCAGCGGCCCGGACATGAGCTCGGTGCTGCTGCCATCCGAGAGCCCGGTGCGCACCTCCACCGCCTTGGGCTGGCCGGTGTCGCCCGGCACCCAGAGGCGCCCCGTCGCGGCCGCCGACGCCCGGCCGCCGAGCTCGCCCAGCAGCCGTTCATAAACCGCCTTCTGTTCCGGATTCAGGATGTCGGCGATGCGCGCGCGCGATTCGGCACGGATGCGCTCGAGCTGCTTGCGGCGATCGGCTTCCTTCGCGAGGTCGCGCACCTGCGCCATCTTCTGGCGCACGTCGTCAAGGATGCTCTCCAGCTTCGCCTTCTGCGATGCGTCGGGCTTGAGGTCCTCGAGCAGCCGTTGCCTGAACTGCTGCGCGGCGGCGCCGCCAGCCTGCTGCACCGGCGCCGCCTGCGCCGCGGGCCTGGTCTCCGCGGCACCGGCCGGGCGAAAGCGCAGCGCGGCGTTGGCGACCTTGAGCACGCTGTCGCGGCTGTCGACCACGACCCGCACGTTGGCGGTCATGCCCGGCAGCAGCGACAGGTCCGGGTTGGCGGCGGAGATCACGACGACGTAGCTGACCACGTTCTGCACGGTCTGCGGCGACTTGCGCACCTGCCGGATCTCGCCGCTGAAATTGCGCCGCGGGAAGGCGTCCACCGTGAAGCTGGCGGCCTGGCCGACGCGCAGGCGGCCCACATCGGCCTCGTCGATCGCCGCTTCGACCTGCATGTCGCGCAGGTCCTTGGCAATGGTGAACAGCACCGGCGCCTGCAGGCTGGCCGCCACGGTCTGGCCGGCGTCGATGTTGCGCAGGATCACGGTGCCGTCGACCGGGGCCCGGATCACGGTGCGCCCGAGGTCCACCTGGGCCTGCTGCAGGAGCGCCTGGCGCTGCTTGACCGCAGCCTGCGCGCTCTCGACCTGCGCCAGGTTCACCCGGATCTGCGCCTCGACCGCCTTTTGCTGCTCGCGCGTCGCGTCGTAGAGGGTGCGCGCGCGGTCGAGCTCCGCCGGCGAGAGATAGTTCTTCGCGACCAGCGACTGCTTGCGCTCGAGGTCGCGCAGCGCGTCGGCGAGCTGCACCCGGACGCGGCCCAGCTCCGCCTGCTGCGCGGCGAGCGCCGAGCGCGCCACGGCGACCGCGCTGTTGGCTGCATCGAGATCGGCGCGCGCGCGGCTGACGCTCAACTCGAAAGTCGCCGGATCGATGCGCGCGATGATCTGGTCCTGCTTCACCGGCGTATTGAAATCGGCAAAGATCTCCTTCACCTGGCCGGAAATCTGCGATCCCACCTGCACCGTCGTGACGGCGTTGAGCGTGCCGCTCGCCACGACCACCGCCTGGATCGGCCCGCGCTCGACCTTGCCGAGCCGGTACTTCACTTCGCCCGAGCCGTTGCGCTGGCCGTACCAGTACCATCCCGCCGCGCCCACGGCGAGCACGACGATGACGACGCCGAGGCGCGTCCATCCGATCTTCATGGCAGGGGAATCAGTCGTGACACGAGGGACTGCGGCATCATATATCAGGCGGTGAGCGCACGCCCGCCGCGCCGGCGCGAAACGCGGTAACCTCCGCACGATCATGCTGCGGCAACGATGGCCTGGCCCCGGCGCCACGAGGATCCCGCAGCTCGCCGCGCTCGGGCTGATCGCGGCTTTGACGGCAGGTCTGTATCTTCCGTTCCTGCACAACCCGCTCGTGTTTGACGACTGGACGTTCTTTTCGGGACGGCAGTTCGCCTACTATGCGACCCATCCGCTGGGTCTGTGGCCCAGGTTGCCCGGTTATTTTTCCCTCGCCCTGACGCAAGTGCTCTCGGGGCAGATCGCCGTGCATCGGGTGGTCAGCCTTGCGTTTCACATGGCCGTTGCCGCGGCGCTGTATGGCCTGATCGCGGAACTCCTGCGCGTCGCGCGTCGCTCCGGCGCCACGTCTTCGCCGGCGCCGGGCGAATGGCCCGCAGCCGTGTGCGCGCTCGCCGGCGCCGGTGCCTTCGCCCTGCATCCTGCGGCGGTGTACGGCGCCGCGTATCTGTTGCAGCGGAGCATCGTGATCGCCACCCTGTTTGCGCTGCTGTCGCTGCTGCTGTTCGTGCGCGCGGTGGCGCACGACCGCTACGCGTACACGGCGGCTGCCGCCGCGTTCTACTCGCTGGCCGTGTTGTCCAAGGAGCACAGCATCCTGCTGCCCGCGCTGGCGCTGCCGCTCGCGTGGCTTGCGAGCGCGGACGCACGCAGGTCGATACGCCATCTCGCGGTCTATCTCCTGGCCTGCGCGCCCGCGGCGGTGCTGGTGGTGCTCATGACGCGACAACTGATCGGGCAGGCCTATGAGCCGCATGTCGCCGACATCGGCGCACAACTCGAGGCGACGGTCGGGCGTGCCGCCACGGAATTGACGTGGCGCTTGAGCGCAGTGACGCAGGCAGGCCTGTTCTTCAAATACCTGGCGTCGTGGCTGTGGCCGGACCCGGCAGCCATGTCGATCGACTGGCGCGTCGATTTCTTCGCCACGGCGTCGGCGCCCTGGCGCGTTCTCAAGAGCGCTGCGTTCGTCGCCTGCGCAGGGCTCGCGCTGCTGCTCGTGCGCCGCAGGGGACGCGCCGGACTGATCGGCTTCGGCGTGCTCTACGCCTGGGTCCTGTTCCTGGTCGAATTGAGCGTGTCGCGGTTTCAGGAGCCCTACGTGCTTTACCGCAGTTATCTATGGGCGCCGGGACTCGCCGTGGCGCTGGCTGCAGTGCTTGATGGCGTTCGCGGGCGCGCCGCACTGGCGCTGTTTGCGGCGATGGTCCCGATCCTGCTGTACCAGGCCCATGATCGGCTGACAACCTTTGCCAGCCCGCTGCGTCTCTGGGAGGATGCGGCGGCAAAGCTCCCGGAGCGACCCGTGCCCTGGGGTTCGCGCGTGCTTTACAACCTGGGGCGCGAGTACCTGTACGCCGAGCAGCCGGAAAGGGCGATCGCGGCTGCGGAGCGCTGCCTGGCGATCTATCCGGGCACTTTCCAGTGCGTCTACGCGCGCGCGGCAATCCATTTCCAGCTCGGGCAGTACGACCGCGCACTGGCGGTTTTCGAGCAGGCCGCCGCGATCGAACCGAAAAACGGCATCGTGCAGCATCGCATCGGTCTGGCCCTGGAAAAGCTCGACCGGCCCGAGGCGGCGAAGCAGCGCTATCGCAGCGCTTCCGCGCTCGGCTATCGCGGCGGGGATCTGGAGCTGACCCGGTTCGGCGAGACGGGCACGACACGGGCGGAGTCGGGCCGCAAAGCGGCGCCCTGAGCGATGCGCCCTAGGCGATGCCGGGATCGCGCTCGACGCCGATCAGGCGCGGGAGATTCAGCTTCACCGGGGCGACGCTGCGGCGCTCGCGCAGGTAGCGCGTCACCACCTCCCAGACCGGTTCGCCGGTGACGCCTTCGCCGACCGACGCCCAGCCGGCGACCTTGTAGTTCTTGCCCGCTTCGATGAGCCTGCCGTCGATTCGCAGGTCGGAGATGCGCGCGCCCATTTTCGCGTGCGGCTCGCAGGCGTAGGTCATGCCGCCGACGCGCACCATGTCGCCGCCCTGCTGCAGGTAGGGGTCGGGATTGAACAGATTGTCGCAGACGTCCTCGAGGATTTCCTTGATGCGCGCGCCCGTCATCACGTTGACCGTGACCGCGGGATAGGTGATCGCGGTCTGGTCCATGACGTGCTCGAGCGTGATGGCGTCGCCGGGCAGCAGCGTCGTGCCCCAGCGGAAGCCGGGCGAAAAGGCGAGATCGGCGCCCTTCACCTGGAGCAGCGCATCGAGGATCAGCTGGTCGAAGCTGCCGTTGAAGTTGCCGCGGCGGTAGAGCAGGCCCTCGGTCACGGCGATTCTCTCGCCGAGCCGCGACGCGTACGGCGCGCGCACGCGCTCGATGTACGACTGCATCGCGGGATCCGCCGGCAGCAGGTTGGCGAAAACGGGCAGCAGCCGGTAGCGGTAGTCCGCGACGCGACCGCCGCGCACCTCGAGATCGAGCAGCGCGAGGAACTTGCCGTTGGAGCCGGCGTTGGTGACGAGCGTCTGGCCGACGACGCTCGGCGCGGGCACGCCGTCGTGCGTGTGGCCGCCGAGGATTACGTCGATGCCGCGCACGCGCCCGGCCAGTTTCATGTCCACGTCCATGCCGTTGTGCGACAGCAGTACGACCACCTGCGCGCCCTTGGCGCGAACTTCGTCCACCAGTTGCTGCAGGCGC
>SCUF01000057.1 GCA_004298325.1 Betaproteobacteria bacterium
AGTGGAGAAGACGCACGTCCTGCGCGTACTCGAAGCCACGGGCTGGCATCGGGGGCGCGCCTGCGACATCCTCGGCGTATCCCGACCCCGGCTCAGACGGCTCATCAGGCAATACAGCCTCGTGGTTCCCGCGGGTGCTGCCGAGGACGCCGATGCCAAGGAGGGCGATGCGCGGGAGTCATGACTGGACATGATTTCCGATTCGCAGCGCTTCGAGCGGGCCCTTGCGCGCCTCGACGATCGGGGGACGCAAGAGTGGGCGCGGCGGCCCACTCTAAGCGCCGTCTCGAGACCTCCGCCACAAAGCCCGAGACGGCGGGAGGCGGCGTTCGAGAGAAAGCGAGCATCGGAAGGGGCGTGCGGCCGGATTTATGTCGTACCAGCGGGACAGTGGCCCTCGGTCTCGCGCGGCAATGCGTGAAAATATTTCGCCAGGTGCCTGTGTCCTTTGCTGGGCGAGCGCTATCCTTGACCACCCGGGATTCGGAGCAAGGTCTACCCATGGCAGAGACGTTTACTGCGGCGGTAGTACAGGCGGCACCGGTCGCCTTCGAGCGGGAATGCACGCTGGAGAAATTGCGTGACTTGGCGGCGGATGCCGGGCGGCGCGGTGCGCGCCTTGCGGTCTTTCCGGAAGCCTTCATTTCCGCCTACCCCAAAGGCCTCGATTTCGGCGCCCGCGTGGGCATGCGCTCGCGTGAGGGACGCGAGGACTTCCGGCGCTATTTCGATTCCGCCGTGGACGTGCCCGGCCCGGGCGTCGATTTCATGGCGCGCGTGGCGAGCGAGAACCGCCTGCATCTGGTCGTCGGGGTGATCGAGCGCGAGATCGGCACGCTGTACTGTACGGTGTTGTTCTTCGGACCTGATGGCCGCTACCTTGGCAAGCACAGGAAGCTCATGCCGACCGCCATGGAGCGGCTGGTGTGGGGTTTCGGCGACGGTTCGACGCTGCCGGTATTCGACACGCCACTTGGGCGGCTAGGCGCGGTGATCTGCTGGGAGAACTACATGCCGCTGCTGCGCACGGCGATGTACGCCAAGAACATCCAGCTCTGGTGCGCGCCGACTGCCGACGGACGCAAGACCTGGATCCCCACGATGCAGCACGTCGCGCTCGAGGGCCGCTGCTTCGTCTTCTCGTGCAACCAGTACACGCGCCGGCGCGACTTCCCGCCCGACTACCGCGCCGTCCAGGGAGACGACCCGGAGACGGTGATTTCCGAAGGCGGTAGCTGCATCGTGAGCCCGCTCGGCGAGATCCTCGCCGGCCCGGACTACGAAGGCGAGCGCATCCTCACGGCCGAAATCGACCCCGGCGAGATCACGCGCGGCAAGTACGACTTCGACGTCGTGGGGCACTACGCGCGGCCCGACGTATTCCGCCTGGTGGTCAATGAGCGGCTGCAGCCGCCGGTCCTGACAGAGAAGGGTTAACCCGGGTTAACCCGGATTTCTCACACCGGTTGACGCGATAGGTTGAAGCAGGTGGTAATCGACGGCGCAAAGTGATATTGAGCAAAGCGAGATGCTGACGAGTGCGTGGTGAGGGGTGTTTTCGGGCATTTTTCGCCGCCGTTTCGCGATTTGCAGATTTTGGTTTTTCAGAATTCGGACTAGCGGCGCGCCTCAGCCGACGACGTAGGCAGCCGAGCCGCTTGCGACGAGTTCGTCGGAGTCCTTCTTAATCTCCATGTGCGTCGCCGCGATGAAGGGAATCCTCTCCTCGAAGATCGCGCACAGCCGCGCCTAGCCGGACTTCGCGGATTCGTGGGGTGACGGCGCATAAGTAGTTGATATATCAAGACAGCGTCCCGAAGGTCTGCACTACAGCGGGGTGTGAGCGGCGGCTTGGGCGGCGGTGATTCTCGGTGGCGGTTGCGGCGGCAGCTCAAGCCTCATGCGCTCGAGAAGGAGCTTCAGGTCGAGGTGCGCCTCGACGAGCAGGCACCGCGGTTCACTTACCGATTGCGCAAGGAGAAGCTCCGCCAGGTGCGCAAGCGCGAAGGTCGTTACCTGCTGCGCACCAACCTTACCGCCTCAGATCCCGCGCAGCTCTGGCGCTACTACATCCAGCTCGTGCAGGTCGAAGAAGCCTTCAAGAATCTTAAGGGCGACTTGGCGATTCGGCCCGTGTTCCACCAGAACCAGGATCGCATCGAAGCGCATATCTTCGTCAGCTTCCTCGCTTACTGCGTGCATGTGACCCTGCGTCACCGACTGCGACAGCATGCGCCCGGGCTCATCCCGCGCGCCGTGCTTGAGAAGTTCGCCACGATTACCATGCTCGATGCCTGGTTCCCGACCACCGATGGTCGTTGGCTGCTCTTCGCTCGCTATACGCAGCCCGAGAACGAGCACAAACTCCTGCTCACCGCACACGGAAAGCTCACGGCGCCGCACGCCACGGTGTAGTGGAGACCTTCTAAGGCCCGCCTACAATGAATCAATCACTTAGCCCTTCCGACCGTCTCCAGTTGCGAAAGTCGGGCTAGCAGACGAGGTAAGGGGTCGACGACCCGCTGACCTGCGCGTCATGCACCTCGTGGACAGCAACAAGGGCATTCATGCCATGGTGCGGCGCGGGCCGCTGTAGCGGCTACCGACGCGATCGACTCCCCTTCTGCTGCAGCTTGGCGACGTGCCGCAGGCCGGTCAGCGCCGGCATGAGCAGCTTGGGGTCGGCGTCCTCCGGGTAGACCGCGTAGGCCGGATACAGGTACTCCGGCGCTCCGCGCACGAGCTTGAGCTTGCCGGATCGCAGGTGCGGAGCTGCAGCCTGCTGCCGGAAGTACCCCGAGCCGCCCGCGCGCAGGATGTACTGCAGGCCGAGCGGGCCGAGGTCCACGTAGGTGCCCGGGCTCGCGAGCTCGGGGTAGGCGAGGTTGTGTTGCGCGGCGAAGTCCGGGCCCCAGTCCACGTAGATGTAGTCGGCGCCGCGCACGGCTTTGCGGCCGCGCGCGGTGGTGACGAGCACGAGCTTCTCCTTCATCAGGAGCTCGACCTTGAGCCCCGGCCTTTGCTGGGGCGCGTACAGGACGCCAAGGTCTACGATGCCCGCGCCGACCTGGTCCATGAGGAGCTGCGGCAGGGCGACGCGCGCGCGCACCGCGAGCTGGGGCGCCGAACGCCGCATCCACACCATCCACTCCAGCAGCAGGGGATTCCACAGGCTGAGCTCGCCCGCCACCGCGATGACCGCGCGCCGGCCGGGCGGCACCGCCACCTGGTGGCGCGCACGCTCCCAGAGTTGCACGAGCGACGGGGCGAAGCGCAGGAACTCCTCGCCCGCCGCGGTGAGCGAGGCGCCCGACTTGCTGCGCACGAAGAGCTTGCGGCCGAGCAGCGATTCGAGCGTGCGCACGCGCACGCTCACCGCGGTCTGCGTGACGTGCAGGCGCTCCGTGGCGCGGATGAAGCTGCCGCTGCCGACGATCTCGAGGAAGGTGCGGGCGAGGGCGATTTCCATGCGGTGGCCTCCGGGGCTTGTATAACGGATAGTTTACTCAAGCCCGACTTAAATTCGTTTTACTTCACTACACGTCAGAGCCATGATCGGCGCAACGCACGGAGAAGCCCATGCCCCTGACCCTGCCATCGCTCCCATACGACCACGGTGCCCTCGAGCCGTTTGTCTCCGCGACGACCCTGAAGCTACACCACAGCGTGCATCACGCGGGATACGTGGATCGGGTGAATGCGCTGGTGCGCGACACCAACCTGCAAGGTCTGCCGCTGCGTGCGATCGTCGAGCGCAGCGCGGGTGACCCCCGACAGCGCTCCCTGTTCAACAACGCCGCCCAGGCGTGGAACCACGCGTTCTTCTGGCGCTCGCTGCATGCGGCGGGCAAGCGCAACTCGCCGTCGCCGCGCCTGGCCGCGCGCATCGCCCGCGATCTCGGTGGACAAGCACAGCTGATTGAGCAGCTGAAGTCCGCCGCGCTTTCGGTATTCGGCAGCGGCTGGGCGTGGCTCGTCGAGCGCGATGGCCGGCTGTGCGTGGAAACGACCGCCAACGCGGACTGCCCGATCACCACCGGGGCCGTGCCGGGCCTGGTGATCGACGTCTGGGAGCACGCCTATTACCTGGACTACCAGGCGCGGCGCGCCGACTACGTCTCCGGCGTGCTCGGGCATCTGCTCGACTGGGGGTTCGCCGAGCAGAACCTGCTTGCCAAGGAGGCGCAGCATGCCTGAGAACGATCGGCTGTTCCCAGTCCCCGACGCCTGGCGCAAGGACGCCTTGATCGACGCGCAGGAGTATCGCCGCGCCTACGCGCGCTCGGTACGCGATCCCGAGCGCTTTTGGGCCGAGCAGGCGACGCGGCTCGACTGGCTGCGCGCGCCCACGCGCATCCGCGAGGTGTCCTACGGGCCGGCCGACGTTCGCATCCGGTGGTTCGCCGACGGCATCCTCAACGCCAGCGCGAACTGCCTGGACCGGCATCTCGCCGCGCGCGGCGTGCGCACGGCGATCCTCTGGGAAGGCGACGACCCTACGGAGAGCCGCGCGATAACCTACGTGGAACTCCACGCCGAGGTCTGCAAGCTCGCCAACGGGCTGCGCGCACTGGGCGTAGGTAAAGGCGATCGGGTCACGATCTACCTGCCCATGGTGCCGGAAGCGGCCGTCGCCATGCTCGCCTGCGCGCGCATCGGCGCGGTCCACTCGGTCGTGTTCGCCGGCTTTTCTCCCGATTCGCTGGCGAGCCGCATCCGCGACTGCAACGCGCGCCTGCTCATCACCGCCGACGAGGGCGTGCGCGGCGGGCGCCGCATCCCGCTCAAGGCGAACGCCGACGCGGCGCTCGCCGACTGCCCCTCGGTGACGCGCTGCGTCGTCCTGCGGCGCACCGGGGGCGAGATCGCCTGGCACCCGGAGCGCGACGTCTGGTACCACGAGCTGCTCGCCGGGCAGCGGCCTATGTGTCCGCCGCAGCCGATGGGCGCCGAGGATCCCCTTTTCATCCTGTACACCTCGGGCTCGACGGGCAAGCCGAAGGGCGTGCTGCACACGACCGCGGGCTACCTCGAGCAGGTGTCGCTCAGCCAGCAGCTGGTCTTCGATTGCCGGGAGGGCGACGTGTACTGGTGCACCGCGGACGTCGGCTGGGTCACGGGCCACAGCTACATCGTGTACGGGCCGCTCGCCAACGGCGCGACGACCGTCATGTTCGAAGGCGTGCCGCACCATCCGGATCCGGCGCGCTTCTGGCAGGTCGTCGACAAGCACCGCGTCACCGTCTTCTACACGGCGCCCACTGCCATCCGTGCGCTCATGCGCTACGGCGAAGAGCCGGTGCGCCGGACGAGCCGGAGCTCGCTGCGGCTGCTTGGCTCGGTGGGCGAGCCGATCAATCCGGAGGCCTGGCTCTGGTACCACAAGGTGGTGGGCGAGGAGCGTTGCCCGATCGTCGACACGTGGTGGCAGACGGAGACCGGCGGCATCATGATCGCGCCGCTGCCGGGCGCCACGGCGACCAAGCCGGGGTCGGCGACGCTGCCGTTCTTCGGCGTGCAGCCGGTGATCGTTGACGAGGCGGGGAATGAGCTCGTCGGCGAATGCGAAGGCCTACTCTGCTTGCGTGACGCCGGGCCCGGCATCGCGCGCACGGTGTACGGCGACCACGACCGCTTCCTGCGCAACTATTTCAGCCGGTTCCCCGGGCTGTACTTCACGGGCGACGGCGCGCGCCGGGACCGCGACGGGTACTACTGGATCACCGGCCGGGTCGACGACGTCATCAACGTAGCGGGGCATCGGCTTGGCACCGCGGAGGTCGAGAGCGCACTGGTCGCGCATCCAACGGTCGCCGAGGCCGCCGTGGTCGGATTTGCCCACGGCCTCAAAGGCCAGGGCATCTACGCCTTCGTGACGCTGCGCGCCGCAGCGCAGCCGACCGATGCCTTGCGCCGCGAGCTGGTGCAGTGGGTGCGCGAGCGCATCGGCCCGATCGCAACGCCCGACCACGTGCAGTGGGCGCCGCTGCTGCCCAAGACGCGCTCCGGAAAGATCATGCGGCGCATCCTGCGGCGCATCGCTGAAGGCGACGCGTCGGATCTGGGCGACGTCAGCACGCTCGCGGACCCGGCCGTCGTGCAGGACCTGGTGCGTGCGCGGGGCGAAGAGGTGCATGCATGAGGAGCAAAGCGCAGATCCGAACCCGCGGCGCCCGCCGGACCGTGCGCATCAGGCGTGCCGAGCACCGGCCGGCGCCAGGCGAGGGCGTCCGCGTCCTGGTCGAGCGCCAGCTGCCACCGGGCATCAGCCGGGAGCAGGCGGCGATCGACTTGTGGTTGCGGGATGCGGCGCCAAGCCCCGCGCTGGGCAGCTGGTACGGCCACGATCCGCGCCGCTGGCCGCAGTTCCGCCGGCGCTATCGCCTCGAGCTGATGAAGCGGCCGGAGGTGCTGCGGCTGCTGGACGATCTGCGGCGGCGCACGCCCGTGACATTGCTGCATGGCGCGCGCGACGACGTGCACAACTGCGCAGTTGTCCTGCGCGAATGTCTTGATAGGAAAGGAGAGCGACCATGAAAGCAAGCGACATCATGACTTCCCCCGTGCTCACCGTGAGCCCGGACACGCAGGTAAGGGAGATCGCGGCGCTGCTGTATGAGCGGCGCATCAGCGCGGTGCCCGTCGTGGACGACGGCGCGCTCATCGGCATCGTGAGCGAAGCCGACCTGCTGCACCGGCAGGAGATTGGCACGGAATGTCTGGGCCAGGGCGGCTCGTGGTGGCTGCGCCTGTTCAGCGCGCAGCCTTCGGTCAAGGACTACGTCCGGTCGCACGCCACGCGTGCGCGCGACGTCATGACGCGCTGCGTGGTGACGGTGAGTCCGGATGCCGCGCTGGCCGAGGTTGCGCAGATTCTCGAAACCCGCGACATCGGCCGTGTCCCGGTGGTCAAAGGCGCCGCGCTCGTCGGCATCGTCAGCCGCGCCAACCTGGTGCAGGCGCTGGCGGTCAAGGCCGGAGCGGCGGACGCATCGGATCATACCGACGATCAGAGCATCCGCCGCTCGCTGCTCGAGGAACTCGAGCGGCAGGGCTGGTGGCGCCTCGATCGCGCCAACGTGATCGTGACGGACGGCGTTGTGCACTTCTGGGGCATGGTCGAAAGCGAGGATGCGCGGCCCGCCGCGCGCGTGGCGGCCGAGAACGTTCCGGGCGTGCGCCGCGTGCAGGATCACCGCTTCGTCAGCTACAACGCGCCGACGATGACATGAGCCCGGCTGCGCTCCTGTCGCGGGACGGGCTCGTCGCGTTCCTGAACGTGCTCCTCGAAGCCGAGCGCGCCGGCGCACGCACGCTCGCGGAATGGCTCGACGAGCTCGACCCCGGCGCCGAGTCCTGGGCGCCGTTACGCGCCGCGCAGCGCGACGAGGCGCGCAACTGCGCCCTGCTCATCGAGCTGCTGATCGCCGAGGGCGCCAAGCCGAGCCTGGCGACGGGCGAATTCCATCGCCGGGCGAAGGCGCTGCGCGGCTGGGAGGCGCGGCTGCGATTTCTCAACCGCGGGCAGGCATGGGTCGAGCGCAGCATCGCCGAGACCCTGCCCCGGGTGCACGACGCGTCCGTGAAGCAAGTCCTTGCCGCAATGCGCGATTCGCACCGCGCCAACATCGAGGTCTGCGGCTGCCTGCTCGACGCGATGCAGGCGAGCCGCCCCGCATGATCTCGACCCGGTTCAGCCAGATGCTCGGGCTGCGCCATCCGATCGTGCTTGGACCGATGGGCGGCGTCTCCGGGGGGCGGCTGGCGGCCGCGGTGTCCGGCGCCGGTGGCCTGGGCCTGATTGGCGCCGGCTATGGCGACGAAATCTGGCTGCGCCAGGAGCTGGCCTTGTTGCGGATGCCGAAGCGTGCGCCGTGGGGCGTGGGCTTCATCACCTGGTCGGCGCAGCGCAGCGCCGTCGAGCTGGCGCTGGACGCGGCACCCGACGCCATCATGCTTTCCTTCGGAGACCCGCGGCCGCTGGGTTCGGTGGTCAAGGCGGCGGGCTGCCGCCTGCTGTGCCAGGTGCAGGACGTGGCCGGCGCGCGGCTGGCGCGGGACGCTGGCGCGGACGCCATCGTCGCCCAGGGCGCCGAGGCCGGAGGACACGGCGGCGGGCGTGGCACGCTGGCGCTGGTGCCCGCCGTGGTGGATGCAGTAGATCCGCTGCTCGTCTTCGCCGCGGGCGGCATCGCTGACGGTCGAGGTCTCGCCGCGGCGCTGATGCTCGGAGCGCAGGGCGCACTGCTCGGCACGCGCTTCTACGCCAGCGTGGAAGCGCTCGGCCATGCGCAGGCCAAGGAGCGCATCGCGGCAGCGAGCGGCGACGAAACCGCGCGTACTCATTTGTTCGACGCGGTGCGCGGCCTCGCCTGGCCCCCGCAGTACACCGGCCGGGCGCTGCGCAACGCGTTCCTGCGGCGCTGGGAAGGGCGCGGACAGGCGCTCACCGCCGTGCTGCCGGAAGTGCGTGCGGCGTACCGGGATGCGACGCGGGCGGGAGACTTCGACACCGCGGTGGTCTGGGCCAGCGAGGCCGTGGATCAGATCCGGCGCGTGGAGCGCGCCGCGGCGCTGGTACGCCGCATCGCGTCCGAAGCCGAGGCGCTGCTGCGGTCCGCGAGCGCGCACATCCGGGAAGCACCTCCGGCGCGGGAACGCGCCGACGTTTCGCGTCATCCAATGCCGCAAAAGGAAATGCCATGACCGCCGCACTGCACCAGACCCCGGTTGAGCTTTCCGACCTCGAAATCGCCCGCCGCGTCTCGGCAGGCGACCTCGCGGCCTTCGAGATCCTGATGCGCCGCTGCAATCAGATTATGTTCCGCGCCGCGCGGGCGATCCTCGGCAACGATGCGGACGCCGAGGAGGCGGTGCAGGAGGCCTACCTGCTCGCGTTCCGCGCCATCGGCGCGTTTCGCGGGAGCGCGAAACTCTCGACATGGCTGGTGCGCATCGCCGCCAACCAGGCGCTGGCGCGCCGCCGCAAGGATCAGCGCCGCGCGGTCGTCGTGCCGATTCGCGGCGGTCTCGACGAGCAGGGCATCGAAGCGGGGGTGACCACGCGAGAGGCCGACGGCCCGGCGGAGCGCGCCGGGCGTGCCGAAATTCGACGGCTGCTGGAGGCCAGGATTGACGCCTTGCCCGAGGAGTTCCGCGCCGTGTTCGTGCTGCGCGCGCTCGAGGAACTCTCGGTCGAGGAGACTGCCGCGGCGCTGGGCATTGCGGCGGCCACCGTGCGTTCGCGCTTCTTCCGGGCGCGTAGCCGCTTGCGTGAAGCGCTCTCCCAGGAGGTCGACCTCGCGCTCGACGACGCCTTTGCCTTCGCGGGTGCGCGCTGCGACCGCATGGTCCAGACCGTGCTGCGCTGGCTTAGAACGCGTGGCCCGGATGTTTCCTGATGTTCCCAACCAAGGAGGTTCAGATGTCGTCTTTCCTCGCCATTGCCGATCCACAAGCCGCGCGCCGGCTGTTCCTGGCGCGCTCCGGCCTCGCTCTGTCGGGCGCCGCCGTCGCGCTGCTCGCCGGGCGCGATGCGCTCGCCGCGAAGAGCGGCGCGACCCGGGCGGACGACGTCCGCATCCTCAACACCGCGCTCGGCGCCGAGCTCGAGGCGATCGCGGCCTACCAGCTCGGGGCGGAAAGCGGCCTGCTGCAGAAGCCCGCGCTCGGGCTCGCGCTCCAGTTCCAGGGCCATCACAAGGAGCACGCCGATCTCCTCGCCAAGACCGTGCGCCAGCTCGGCGGCAAGGCGGTGTCGGCAAAGTCCAAATACGGTTTTCCCGTGCACACGCTCAAGACCCAGGCCGACGTCCTGCGGTTCGCGGCGAAGCTCGAGCAGGGAGCGGTGAGCGCCTACCTTGGCGCCGTACCGCTGTTCGGCAACCGCGATCTGTCAAAGGCGGCAGCCAGCATCCTGGGCGACGAAGCGATGCACTGGGCGATCCTGCGCAATGCGCTGGGCGAAGACCCGGTGCCGATCGCGTTCGTCTCGTAGCATGGCGCCGGCCGCGCTCGTCGCTGCACTCGTGCTTGCCGCAGGCGCGGCCACGGCCGCGCAAGGCGACGCAGCGCGCGGCGAGCAGATCTACGCGCGCTGCGCTGCGTGCCACGCTCTGGCGTACGACCGCGTCGGCCCGCGGCACTGCGGCTTGATCGGCCGGCGCGCCGGCGCGGTTGCGGGATTTCCCTACTCTCCTGCGATGAAGGCTTCGGGAATCGTCTGGAATGTGGGGACGCTCGATCGTTTTCTTGCTGCCCCGCTGCGCGTCGTTCCGGGCACGACCATGACCTACGCCGGGGTCCCCGAAGCCCGGGAGCGCGCCGACCTGATCGCCTACCTCGTCCGGGCAGGCCGTTCGCCCGCGGAATGCGGGTCGGGGCAATGACGGGGTTTGCGCCGTGATCCGTGTCAAGCGCACCTACGATGGTCCCTCGCGGACCGACGGGCGCCGGGTGCTGGTAGAGCGTCTCTGGCCGCGAGGCATGAAGAAGGCGTCGCTCGCGGCCGACGTCTGGAGCAAGGACGTGGCCCCGAGCACGCAATTGCGCAAGTGGTTCGGCCACCGGCAGGAGCGCTGGCGGGAATTTCGCCGGCGATATCGCGCCGAGCTGGATGCGAATCCCGCCGCGTGGAAGCCAATCCTCGAGGCCGCGACACGCGGCAACGTGACGTTGCTCTACAGCGCCCGCGACACCGTTCACAACGGCGCCGTAGTGCTGTGCGAGTATCTCGGCGAGCGGACCAAGCGCCGCTCGCGGTCTGCGTAATCAAGGAGCGGCGTCATGGCGATGCTTCCCGCCGATGCATCCGCAGTTACCGGCACGTCCGGTCCACCGCCCGTCAGTGGCCTCGAGAAGGTCTTGCGCGGACTTTCCGTATTCACCATGCTCATGACCGTGCCGCAGGTCCTCGCGGTCTGGGTCGGTGGCGACGCCGGCGGCGTGTCGCTTGTTTCGTGGGTGTCGTATCTCGTCGCCGCCTGCCTGTGGTTCGTCTACGGCCTGCAGAAGCGCGACAAGACGATTTACCTCGCCTGCGTTGGCTGGGTCGTGCTCGACGCGGCGATCGTCGCGGGAGTCATCGTGCATGGCTGATCCGCTTCCCGCGCTTTTCGAGCCGCCTCCGGGAATCGAGGTGCCGCTGGAGATGCTCGCGGCCTGCCACGGCCGCATTGAACGCCAGTGCGCGACGTTGCGGCGCCTGGTTCTGCACCTCACCAGGCACGGCGCCGACCCGGAGGCGCGCACGGCTGCGGCCAACGTGATGCGCTACTTCGACACTTCGGCCGTGCACCACCACGCCGACGAGGAAGCAGACCTCTTCCCCGCGCTGATCGAATCGATGGCTGGGTCGGACGCGGCGTGCCTGCGCGAGATGATCCAGGGGTTGAAGTCCGATCACCGGGCACTGGAAGCCGCCTGGGACCGCCTGCGCCGGGTGCTCGAAAGGATCGCGGCCGGCGAAGGCGTGCCGCTCGCCGCGGACGATGTCGAGGCGCTCGCTGGCCTGTACGAGCGGCACATCGAACGCGAGGAAACCGAGCTGTTGCCGATGGCGGCGAGACTGTTGAGCGAAGAAGAGCTGGCTCGCATCGGCCGCGCGATGCGCGAGCGCCGGGGTGCATAGGCCGGCCCTCGGGAACGGCTTTGCGGGTCGCCTCATCCAATGACTTACTGCAAAGGAGCACGGACATGGCACGAATCGTAGAACGCACGCTGATGCAACCCAAGGCCTACAACATCGACGGCAAGGAGCAGTGGCTGTGCCAATGCGGCCTGTCGCAGAACCAGCCGTTCTGCGACGGGTCGCACAAGCTCACCGAGGGCGAGGATCCCGCCAAGCTGTACTGGTACGACGAGAACGACCAGCGCCACGAGATGCCGGGCGCTCTGCTGGGAATCCGCACGTTTTGAGTACCTACGAGATTCTGCTCAAGGGCCATCGGGAAGTCGCCGCCGGGACCCTGGCGTTCAGTTTCACCAAGCCGCCCGGCTTCGCCTTCAAGCCCGGCCAGGCGATCACGCTGCTGCTCGCCGATCCGCCGCTCGAGGCGAACAGCAGGCAGCGGATCTTCTCTCTGGTGAGTGCGCCCTTCGAGGCGGAGCTCGCCATTGCGACGCGCATGCGCGAGGGCAGCGCCTTCAAGCGCGCGCTGAAGAACTTGCAGCCCGGCGCGAAACTTCAGCTCAGGGGGCCGCGCGGGACGATGACCCTGCACGAAGAGCGCTCGCGATCCGCCGTCTTCATCGCCGGCGGCATCGGCATCACGCCCTTCATGAGCATGCTGCGTCAGGCCGCCCACGACCGGCTCGCCCAGCGCCTGCTCCTGATCTGCTCGAACCGCCGCCGGGAAGACACCCCGTTTCTTGCCGAACTGCGGGACCTGGCGCGGCAAGACGGGAACTTCCGCATGCTTTCGAGGATGACGGACACGGACGGCTTCATCGACGCAGAAACGATCAGGAGCTTCGTCGGCGATGCGGCCGCACCCATTTACTACCTTGCGGGCCCGCCGGCGATGGTGGATGCGATGAAAGCCGTGCTGCGCGGCGCGGGCGTCGGCGACGGGGATGTGCAGAGCGAACAGTTCTACGGGTACTAGCCGCGCATCGTTTCCCCGCTCGCCAAGGCGCTACGCTGTGAGGCGCAGCAGAAGCGATCGTCGAGAAGCGCGGCGTAGCGGGACCGAGGCCAGTGTCGACAATTCTCTACTTCAGCGATATTCACATCGAGATTCGGGAACGGGAAGATCGGCGCGGATGGACCGGCATCCGGCCGCTCGCACTCGGACCCGATCTCAGCGGCCTGGCCGGAACGGCGGACCTTCTCGTCCTTGCCGGCGATATCGGCCGGATGCGCTCGCGGCGCGATGTGTCGACGCTGCATTACGCGGAGCAGGCCGCGGCCTATCTGGGATGTCCCGCGCTGGTGGTGCCCGGCAACCACGAGTACTATCGCGGCTCGTTCGAGGACGAGCGCGACGCGCTGCTCGCGGCGCGGGCGGCGGGCGTCACGGTGCTCGACCGGGGCGAGGCGCGCTACGCTTGCGAGCCCGCCTCGCTGCGGGTTCTGGGCGCGACGCTGTGGACCGACTACGCGGTACTGGGCGATCCCGGGCTAGGCATGTTCGAAGCCGGGCGGACATTCGAGGACCACCGGCTGATCACGCGGCGCGGCGGAGGACCGTTCCTGCCGCGGGACGCGCTCGCCGAGCACCGGCTCGCGCGCGCGTGGCTGGCGCAGAAGCTGGCCGAGCCACACGACGGGCCGACGCTGGTGGTGACGCACCACGTGCCGCATTCCGCCGCGCGCAATCCGGTTTTTGGCGCGACTCCCCTCTCGCCCGCGTTCGACAGCGACTGCGGCGATCTGATCGCCGCTGCCGCCAGGGCCAAAGTGCTGGCATGGATCTTCGGGCACCACCATTGGAGCCTGGAGCTCGAAGTGGGCGGCGTGCGTCTCGTTTCCGCGCAGCTCGGGTATCCGGGGGAGAACACCGCCTGGAACGGCCCGGGTGTGCTGCGAGTGTGAGCAGAAGGCCGCGGTCAATCTCGAGAACCGCTCGCTGCAGACGACCTTGGGCGGTCGCCGCGTTCCCGGATGCCGACAGCAGACCGCCTTCAACCGGGCGATTGATGTAAGTTGCAGATTGGAGCAGAAACTCTCGACTGCAGTCGAAGTGAGGAGCCTGTCGTGATCCCTCAGAATGTAATTTGGACCATCGCGTTGATCGGCATGGGTTTGGTTGCGCTGGGTTTCATCCACGTGATCGTTCAGGCCGGCAAGCCTGCCGACGATGCAGCGACGAGGAAGGCCGCGCACACGTCCAACGTGCTGCGGCGGTGGTTGTTTGCCGCGCTGCTGATCACCTTCGTCGGCGGCACCTATGCCACCCTGCGTCCGTTTCCGATTCCCCTTCAGTACGCGCCGCTGGATGCACAGCAGGTCGTGGACGTGGTCGGACAGCAATGGTCGTGGCAGATCACCCCGGCCACGGTGCATACCGGCGGCGTGGTGGAATTTCGTGTCACCAGCAAGGACGTGAACCATGGGTTCGCGATCTACGCGCCCGACGGCCGTATCGCGATCCAGACCCAGGCGATGCCCGGCTACACGAACAAGCTTCTCTACACTTTCACACAGCCCGGCACCTACAAGGTGATGTGCCTCGAGTACTGCGGGCTCGGACATGCGCCCATGACCAGCGAAATCCGCGTGGTCGCGGCGAAGGGAGACTGATCATGGCAATACTCACCATGTATCCCGACGACGAGCGCCTCGAGGGGGCGAACCGGACCGCATTCAACCTGTACGTCGTCACGGCCGTGGCGCTGTTCGTGCTGATGATGCTGCTGGGCCTCGCCATGCGCATGTCTCAGGCGACCTGGATCAACGTGGCGCCCGACCTCTTCTACCGCCTGCTCTCCATGCACGGCGCCGGCATGGTCGGTACCACCGCGCTGGCGACCACGGCGGTGATGTGGTTCTTCCTGCGCAAATACGTGCAGTTGCATCTGTGGGCCTTGGTGGCCAATTACGTGCTGTTCCTGCTCGGCGCGCTGTGCATCATCGTTGCGGTCTTCGCCGGCGGTTACGGGGCGCTGTGGACGTTCCTGTATCCGCTGCCGGTGCAGAGCGTGGGGCTGTGGAGCCCGAACGCCGCGGCGCTGTTCATGCTGGGCTATCTGCTGATCGGCATCGGCATGCTGCTGTTCTATCTGGACGCCGCCGCCGCCATCATCAGGGTGCACGGCAACCTCGGGCGCGCGCTGGGCCTGCAGTGGCTGTTCGGCGGCACCATCGATCCGGATCATCCCAAGGCCGTGGTAGCCGGCACCATGGTCATCATCGCCAATTCGCTGGGCATCCTGGCCGGCGCGGTAGTGCTGGTGATGAGCCTGATCAACGTCTTCTATCCGCAGATGGCGCTGAACGCGCTGTTGGCCAAGACCCTGATCTACTGGTTCGGGCACATGTACATCAATGCCACGATCTACATGGGCGTGATCGCGGTGTACGAGCTTCTACCGCGCTACTCGGGCAAGCCGTATCCGATCTCGCGGCCGTTCATCTGGTCGTGGGCCGTGAGCTGTCTGTTCGTGATCGTCGTATTCCCCCACCACCTGTTCATGGACTATGTTGCACCACACTGGCTGTTGGTCACCGGCCAGGTGGTCTCCTGGGGCGCGGGCTTCCCGGTGTTCCTCGTCACCGCGTATGGCGCGCTCACCAACATCTATCGTTCCAACATGCGCTGGACGATGCCCTCGCGGCTGCTGATTCTGTCGATGTTCGGTTGGGCGGCCGGCATCGTGCCCGCCATCGTCGATGGCACCATCCGTATCAATCAGGTGATGCACAACACTCAGTGGGTGCCCGGGCACTTCCATTTCTACTTGCTGCTCGGCGTGCTGCCGATGGCGCTGGCCTTGATGTTCCACGTGATCGGCCGCCGTGCGACCGCGCCGCCAAATTCCGGCACCGACCGGATCGGTTTCCCCGTGTACCTGGTCGGCGGACTGATCTTCGCGCTGGCGTTTCTGGATGCCGGGCGCCTGAGCGTCGCGCGGCGGATGGCGGAGCACCTGCCGGCGTGGACCTTCACCGACAAGATCGGTTCGATCGGCGCGATTCTGGTGGTGCTGGGCATGCTTTACTTCGCCATCCGCATTGCGGTGGGTCTGCTGAGGCCGCCCGCGCCCGCTTCCGGGGGTCCGCGTGACCGTGCTGCGAACACTGCTGGCTAGCCTGGCGTTGCTGGCGGCGGGCATCGCGGTGCTGGCGTTCGCCACCGACGGATTCCGTGCTTACACCACGGAGGCTGCGCGTCGCATCGGCGTGCGTGAGCATCCGCCCGCGGTTCCGCCGCTCGCGTTGCAGACCGCAAGCGCCACGCGCAGCGGTTTCGGTGCATTGCGCGGGCGCTGGCTGCTGGTCGAATTCATTTACACCCGCTGCACGACATACTGCTCGGTGCAAGGTGGCGAGTTCGCGACCCTGCAACGTCGGTTGACCGGGCCGATCGCCGCCGGCAACGTCGTGCTGCTCAGCGTCAGCTTCGATCCGCGCGACGGACCCGTGGAACTCGCCGACTACCAGCGCCGCTTCGACAACGGCGGCGCGGGCTGGATCGCGGCACGGCCGGTCGATCATGCGGATCGCGTGGCGCTGATGCACGTGTTCGGGGTGACCGCCGTGCCGGACGGGCTGGACGGGTTCGTGCACAACGCCGCGATCAATGTGGTGGATCCCGCCGGCAGGTTGGTCGCGGTCTTTGACTGGGATGATCCGCTCGCCGCGGTTCGTTATGTCACGCGGCGGTTGACGCCGTGAAATCAACCGGCCACCTGTGCCTCGCCGGAGCGATCCTGTGGGCGGCGCTGGCCGTCCCGCTCGTGCGGCACGCGCTGGAATCGACGATGACCCTCCAGATGCTGGTCCAGCTCCCGCTGCTGGGGTTGGCCGGCTGGTTGCTTGCGCAGGCGACGCCGGCGCGGCTGCGCCGCGTCATCGCGGAATGGAATCATCGCGGGATCAGCGGGTTGCTGCTGGCCTCGCTGACGAGCATGGTGTGGATGCTGCCGCGCGCGATGGATGCCGCGCTCGACGATCCGCGCGTCACGCTGGCGAAATTCCTGAGCGTGGCCCTGTTGATCGGCGCGACGATCGCGCTGAGTTGGCCGCGCATGAGCTTCGTGGTACGCGGCGTGTTCCTGGTCGAGCTGACCGCGACCTGTTTCAGGCTGGGCTGGCTGTACCTGATTTCGCCGGTGCGCCTTTGCAGCAATTACCTGCTGGACGACCAGCAGCGCCTAGGCGAGTACCTGCTGGCGCTCGGCGCCGCCATCGCACTGATACTTGCCTGGAAGCTGATGTGGGGACGCATTGACACCGCAAGCACGGATCGTGAGGATTCCCAGAGCGGGCAAACGAACGACGGCGATACGCGTCACCGCCTCGGTCCGGGCGAGCACAGCACGCTCGCGCTCGATGCAGAAAGTGGTCTCCATGGGCCGCGGCAGCGTGGACTATCATGAATTGCCTTGGCGAGCGAATATCAGGCAGGTCGTGGTGGCGTGCGCAAGCAATCGTCCGTTGCTGTCCGTCAGCCGTCCCTCGGCCGCACCGATACGGCGTCCGCTCGCCAATACACTTCCTTCGGCTCTCAGCAGACCTGCGTCTTTCGTGACCGGCCGCAAGAACGAAATCTTGATTTCCAGAGTTGTCGACCCATTGCCCTTGTCGAGCATGGTCTTGACCGCCAGTCCCATGCACGTATCGAGCAAGGTGGCCGCGACACCGCCATGCACTGTGCCCTCCGGATTGAGATGGTCTGCGGAAGCATTGGCAGTGACGACGACGCGGCCGGCCGAGGCCTCGACGATATCGTAACCAATCGTGCGGGCCATGCTGTTCAATGGCAGTGAGCCGGCGACGAGGCCTTGAACGAACTCCAGCCCGGTCATTCCTCTCACCTCGTCGGGGTCGGCGATTCCGTATTGCTTTGCGGCCGGCGATGTCATCGCGGCATCTTAACCTGTCGCTGCGCCCCGGAAGGCAGCAGGCAAAAGCCCTGCGACGCCACGCCGAGGGCGGGATTGAACTTGCTGCGGAAATTCTCCAGCGCGATGGCCGCGGTGAGCTCGACGATCTGCGGCTCGCTGAAGTGCTCCTTCAGCCGCGCGAACAGGGCGTCGTCCACCTTGCGGCCCGTATAGGTCATGCGCTCGGCGTACTCGAGCGCCACGCGCTCCGGCGCGCTGAAAGCGCGGCTCTCGGGCCAGGCCTCGAGATCCGCCAGCTTGCCCTCGCCGCCATCGATTTCCGTCACACGGACGGAATTGATGTCGACTCAGAACGGGCAGCCGTTGATCGCCGCGACCCGCAAGGAAACGAGCGCCGCGAGGCCCCTGGGCAGGGTGCCCGACTGGGCGATCGACGCGCTCAGCATTTTCGCCGCGCGCAGGATCGGCGGGCAGTGCGCCATCACCTTGGTGGGGTTGAGCAGATCGCCGTGCATCGCGCGCTCCCTGGCGAACAGCTCTTCGAGCACCGGGTCGCCCCGGGCGTCGTCGATTTCTTTCACTCTTGGCATTGATGCGCCTCCTTATTTGGGCTTGACGTGGGAAAGCGCTTCCAGCTTGCCATAGACGATTCCAACACGCAGCATGCGTACCATGAAGTTCAATCTCTTCGCCTACGGCTTCAGGCCGTTCTTTCTCTTCGCGGGACTGTTCGCCCTGCTCGCCGCTCCGGCCTGGGTAGCGATGGTCCGCGCCGGCGCGACGCCCTTTGCCGGCCTGCCCGGCCAGATCTGGCACGGCCACGAAATGCTCTACGGTTTCGTGATCGCGGCACTCGCGGGATTCCTGCTCACCGCGGTACCGAGCTGGACCGGCGCGCGCGGCTTCGGCGGATGGCCGCTGGCGGCGGTCGCTTGCACGTGGCTGCTCGGCCGGATCGCGCTTTCTCTCGTCACAGTGCTGCCGCTGTGGGTTTGCGTGGCAATCGATCTCGCCTTTCTTCCCGCGCTGGCGGTGCTGCTCGCCCCGCCGCTCGTCCGCTCGCGCAACCGCAACACGCCGCTGCTCGCGGTGCTGGTCGCGCTATGGGTGACCGATGCCGCCGTCTGGGTCGGAATTCTCGGCAGGGATTACCCGCTCGCGTCGCACAGCCTGCGCGCGGGAATCGACGTGATGCTCCTGGTCCTCACCCTGATCGGCGGGCGCATCGTGCCCTCGTTCACCTCGAGCACGCTCGCGCGCCAGGGCCGGCGGCCGGCGCTCAGCAAGCCCGAATGGCTCGAGCGCGCGGTCATCGCCGCCATGGCCGCGGTCCTGCTGATCGATCTGTGGCGCCCGGACGGGGCCGCTGCGGGTTGGGTGGCGGCGCTCGCGGCCCTCCTGCAGGCCGCGCGCCTCGCCGGCTGGCGCAGCCTGCGCACGCGCGGCGAGCCGATCCTCTGGGTGCTGCACGTCGGCTACGCCTGGCTGCCCCTCGGCCTCGCGCTGAAAGCAGCCTGGCTGCTGGCCGGCGTGCCATGGGCCGCGTACTGGCTGCATGCGCTGACCATGGGCGCCTTCGCGACGATGATCCTCGCGGTCATGACGCGCGCCGCGCTCGGCCACACTGGCCGGCCGATCGTTGCGGGCGGCGCGCTTGCCGGCGCCTATGCGCTGATCACGCTGGCGGCCGCGGTGCGCGTGTTCGGGCCGGTGCTCTACCCGTCCTATCTCGCCGTGCTCGGCGCCTCGGCCGCGCTATGGAGCGCCGCCTTCGCCATCTACCTTCTCATCTACGCGCCGATCCTCATTCTCCCGCGCGCCGACGGCAAGCCCGGTTGAACGCCCACGTTGCCACAGATCGACGATCGGCGTATTTTCGCGAGGGGCCCCCAATGGTCGAGCACGTCGCGTAACGCAGCCTTGCGGATGAGCCACGAAGGGCTGCGCCGCCTGCAATGAAGCAGCCCGCATCGAGGACCCACCGCCACCTCCGCGAGCGCCTGCCCCCGGGGCCCGATGGCGCATCGCGCTCGCGGACCTGTCGCCCGCCTATTTCGGCATGGTCATGGCCACGGGTATCGTGTCCATCGGCTCGCACATGCTGGGCCTGCCGGGCATCGCGCGCGGCCTGTTCGCGCTCAACCTGGCCGTCTATGGCCTGCTATGGCTGCTGAATCTGGCGCGGCTGCTCTGGTACCGGCGGGCGTTCTTCCGCGACATGGTCGATCACCTGCGCGGCCCGGGCTTTTTCACCGCCGTGGCCGCCACCAGCGTGCTCGGCAGTCAGTTCGTCATCCTGGCCGACAGCGTCCGGAGTCGCCTGGCGCTCTGGTGGGTGGCCATGGCGCTGTGGCTGGCCCTCACCTACACGATCTTCACCGCCTTCACGATCAAGGAACGCAAGCCGCCGCTGGACCAGGGAATCAGCGGCGGGTGGCTGCTGGCGGTGGTCGCCACCCAGTCCCTCGCGGTGCTCAGCGCGCTGCTCGCCGCGCGCGTCGGCCAGCCTTACAAGCTGGAGCTGAACTTCTTCGCTCTCTCGATGTGGCTGTGGGGCGGCATGCTGTACATCTGGATGATGTCGCTGATCTTCTATCGCTACACCTTCTTCCCCTTCCAGCCCGGCGACCTCGCGCCGCCCTACTGGATCAACATGGGAGCGATGGCGATTTCCACGCTCGCCGGTTCGCTGCTGATCGTCAATGCCGTGGAGGCCCCCTTGCTGCTGTCGCTGCGTCCCTTCCTGAAGGGCTTCACGATCTTGTACTGGGCGAGGGGTACGTGGTGGATTCCGATGCTGCTCGCGCTCGGGATCTGGCGCTACGTCTACAAGCGCTTCCCCCTGAAGTACGACCCGCTGTACTGGGGCGCGGTGTTTCCGCTCGGCATGTATGCGACCGGCACCCATGAGCTGATGCTGGCCATGGGCTTCGATTTCCTCGCGCCCCTGCCGAGATTCTTCCTGTACGTCGCGCTCGCCGCCTGGTTCGCGGCGTTCATCGGCGCCTTGCGCAGCGCGCTCGGCGTGCTGCTCGCCGTCCGGCGCGCATCGCCGCCGCTCACGCCATGAGCGGCCGCGGCGTGCGCCCGCCGCGCCGGCCCGCAAGGCGCGTTCCTCGAATCGCACCCGGGGTGGACTGCCGGGCGCAGGTGGGTTAAAAATCCCTGTCTCAGGCCTGGGGAATCCGACCGTCGTTCCCATACCGCGTCCTTTTCACGGAGCCTTTCTTCAGATGAGCCACTTCCTCGATCGACTGAAGTATTTTTCCGCCCCTAGCCGAACTTCGCGGATTCGCGGGGGTAAAGGCGCTTAAGTAGTTGATGCATCAGGACGGCGCACCCGAAGGTCTGCACTACAGCGGGGTATGGGTGGCGGCTTGTGCGGCGGTGATTTTCGGTGGTGGTTGCGGCGGCAGCTCGAGCCTCAGCCGCTCGAGCAGGAGCTTCAGCTCGGGCTCCGGTTGCGTGTAGCGCGTCAGCCAGAGCTCGCGTCCGTCGGTCGTCGGGATGTGTACGTCGACCATCTGCACGGCGGCGAACTTTTCCAGCGCGCGGCGCGTGCTCAAGCCGGGAGCCAGTGCTTTGAGCCGTTGCCCCAGGCTCACGTGCAGGCAGTAGGCGAGGAAGGCAATGAAGATGTGCGCTTCGATGCGCGCCTGGTCCTAATGGAAGATCGACCGGATCGCCAAATCGCCCTTCAGCGTTCGGAATGCCTCTTCGACGGCGACGAGCTGCAGGTAGTAACTCCAGAGCTTGACCGGATCGGTTTCGGTCAGGTTCGTGCGTAGGAGGTAACGTCCTTCGCGCCGACGGGCTTTGTGGAGCTTCTCGCGATTGAGCGAGTAGCTCAGCGTGCCGTCGTGCTCGCTCACGCGGATATCGAGCAGCCGCTAGGCGGCAGGCGCTCTGGTTTGAGCGCTGCCCAAGCGCATGAGCAGCGCATCGCGGCTCATGCTCATCGTGCTCAACTGGCGAAGGCGCGCCCACAGCCACTTGAGCTGGCGCCGGCGCATGGCGCGTTCCTTGGCAATGCGATCGGCGCTTTGCGCGAACACGTAGAGCTCGCCATCCTCGGCCAGGAGCTTCACCTGGACCCCGGGACGCGCCTCGCGCCAGGGCTTCTCCAGCAGCGCCCGCTCCAGCCGGTTAAGCCGTCCCTTGGGCGTGCCCACCAGGTATTGCACCGGCGGATCGGCTGCGCGCATCTCGGCCAGTACCGCCTCGGTCGGCACGCCCCGGTCCATGCACCAGACGCGCCGCGCTCTTCCGTACTGGCGCTCGATCTTCGCGAGGAACGCCCGTAGTGTCTGGCTGTCGTTGGTGTTGCCAGGGAGTACTTCGTAGGCCAGCGGCAAGCCCTCGGGCGTCACGACCAGCGCGATCACCACCTGCACGCAGTCGCCGCGATGGTCACGGCTGTAGCCGTGGCGGCGCTTGTCGTTCTCATCGAGCGGCGGATCGGATTCGAAGTACGTGCTCGTCAGGTCATAGAGCAGCACATCGAAGCTCGCGTTGAACAGGTCGCGCCAGCGTTCCACCAGATGCGTGAACAACGCCTCCTTGTGCGCCAGCACCAGGTCATGGCAGGCGTACAGCGTGTGGGGATCGGCGAGCCGCTCATCGCCACCGAGAAGATCGGCGAGCGCCGTGCGCCCGAACCATTCCCGATGCAGCCGCCACTCGCTGCCCGGGGCGAGCAGCCGATACGCCGTGAGCACGAACAGCACTTGGTCCCAGCGCGTGCCCTTACGACTCGGGCTCAGGCGCTCGGCCCAGAATTCCTCCAGCCCCAATTCTTGCCAGAGCTGCAACGCGAGCCAGCACGCTCCCCACTGCCGCGGCCGGCGCACCGACAGCTGCGACAGTCGCAGCCGCACAATCGAAGCGTCCGGCGCAAGCCCTTCGCAACGATCCTCGGGAAACAACGCCAACGTGCGCGGACCGCGCGCATTCTCATCCAACACCTCGATCGAGCGGCGCCAAGCCAATTCCTGCGAGGAGTTGATCTCACCGAGATAGAGCACGTGCCGCTGCACAATGCGGCCACCGGCCACGCGCCGGTTCTCCACCACACTCCAGTAGCGGTGCTCCTTGCCGTCTTTCTTGCGGATCGTGGCGCGTAGAAACATCGCGCCGCGAATTATCCGCAGCAATCACACGCTGACCAGCACCAAGGTCTTCACTACAGCCACTTTCGGCGTTTCCTGCGCGCTCGCACTCAAGTCCATCAACCGCTTATCGCGCACCGATACCGCTAAATTGCCCCGACTGGGGTCGAATCCGCGAAGATCGGCTAGAGATCGTGCCTCGCGGCTTTTTTCGTCGCCATGCTCACCATCCGAGCTGCTTCGCGGCCAGGTCCTTCATGATCTCCTCGGCCCCGCCGCCGATCTGCAGGACTTTTGCCTCGCGGTAGATGCGCTCGGCGCGGCTGCCGCGGATGAAGCCCGCGCCGCCGAGCGTCTGCACCGCCTCGTCGGCGCAGAACTGCATCGCGCGCGTGGCGAAGTTCTTCGCCATGCAGAGCTGCGCGATCCAGCGCGGGTCGCGCGGCGCCCCGGT
>SCUF01000058.1 GCA_004298325.1 Betaproteobacteria bacterium
GCTGCTCGCCGCGCGGCGCAAGTCCGAGCCGCTGTTCACGCTGGGGTTCTTCGTCCTGGTGGCGAGCCTGTTCCCGCTCAGCATCGGCCCCGAGCCGGATCTGCTCAAGCGCATCGCGCCGGGCGTGCTCTGGGTCGCGGCGCTGCTCGCGGCGATGCTCTCGCTCGGGCGCATGTTCGCCGCGGATTACGACGACGGCACCCTCGAGCAACTCGCGCTCGCGCCCGTGCCGCTGGTCGCGGCGGCGGCCGGCAAGGTGCTGGCGCACTGGCTGGTGTCGGGATTTCCGCTGGTCGTGGTCTCGCCGGTGCTGGCACTGCAGTACGGCCTGCCGGCCGACGTGATCGCCATGCTGATGCTGTCGCTCCTCATCGGCACGCCGGTGCTTTCGCTGGTCGGTGCGATCGGCGCCGCGCTGACGCTCGGCGTGCGCGGCGGCGGCGTGCTGGTGGCGCTGCTGGTGCTGCCGCTGTACGTGCCGGCGCTGATCTTCGGCGCCGGCGCCGTGGACGCGAAACTCGCCGGCCTGTCGCCGGCGGCCAACCTTTCCCTGCTCGGCGCCTGCCTCGCGCTGGCGGTGGCGTTCGCGCCGCTCGCCACCGCGGCCGGCATCCGCATCGCACTGGAGTAGCTGCTTGAGCAATCGCCTGATCAACTGGTTCCGCTACGGCTCGCCGCAGAGCTTCTACCCGCTCGCCGGGCGCATGGTGCCGTGGTTTGCCGCGGCTGCCGCGGTCACGGGCGCGGCCGGGCTGTGGATCGCCTTCTTCGTCGCGCCGACCGACGCGCAGCAGGGCGAGGCCTACCGCATCATCTTCGTGCACGTCCCGGCGTCGTGGCTGTCGATGTTCCTGTATATCGTGATGGCGTGCTGGGCGGGGCTGGGACTGGTGCTCAATACGCGCCTTTCCGCCATGATGGCGCACGCCATCGCGCCCACCGGCGCGATGTTCGCCTTCCTCTCGCTGTGGTCCGGCGCGCTGTGGGGGCGGCCGACCTGGGGCACCTACTGGGTCTGGGACGCGCGCCTCACCTCGGAACTTGTGCTGTTCTTCCTGTACTTAGGTTACATGGCCCTGAACGCCGCGATCGACGATCCGCGCCGCGCCGATCGCGCCTCCGCCGTGCTTGCGCTGGTGGGGGTGGTCAACGTGCCGGTCATCTACTTTTCGGTGAAATGGTGGAACACGCTGCACCAGGGAGCTTCGGTCAGCCTGACGCGCGCGCCGAGCATGGCCGCAACCATGCTCACGGGCATGCTGGTGATGGCGATCGCGTTCTGGATGTACAGCATCGCGGTGGCGCTGATGCGCGTGCGCTCGATCATGCTCGAGCGCGAGGCGCACACCGACTGGGCGCGCGAACTGAAGGAGTCGGCGGCATGAACTGGGGCAGCGGCGCAGAGTTCTTTTCCATGGGCGGCTACGGTTTCTACGTCTGGGGCAGCTTTCTGGTCACCGCCGCCTGCCTGGCGGCGGAGCCGCTGTTGCTCGCCGCGCGCCGCCGCCGCGCGCTCGAACGCCTGCAGGCCGAAAGGCAGCGCCATGAAGCCGCGGCATAAGCGCCTGGCCCTCATCGGCGGCGGCCTCGCGGCGCTCGCCGTCGCCGCCGCACTGGTGCTGAATGCCTTCCAGTCGAACCTGGTGTTCTTCTTTTCGCCGTCGCAGATTGCCGCCGGCGAGGCGCCGCGCGACCGCGCCTTCCGCGTCGGCGGCCTGGTGCAGGCCGGCAGCGTCAAGCGCAACCCGGAGGGCCTCACGGTGAATTTCGTGGTCACCGACACCGCGAAGGACATCACCGTCGTCTACACGGGCAGCCTCCCGGACCTGTTCCGCGAAGGCAAAGGCGTGGTGGCGCAGGGTAAACTCGGCGCCGACGGCGTGTTCCGCGCCACCGAGGTGCTCGCCAAGCACGACGAGAATTACATGCCGCCGGACGCGCAGCACGCGCTCGAGCAGGCGCAGAAGGCTCAAAAATCCTTGCGGACGCCCTAGATGATCGCCGAACTCGGACATTTCTGTCTCATCCTCGCGCTGTGCGTGGCGCTGGCGCAGGGCCTGTTGCCGCTGGCGGGCGCGGTACGCGGCAACGCGCGCTGGATCGCGTTCGCGCGGCCCGCCGCGGCTGCCCAGTTCGTGCTCGTCGCGCTGGCGTTCATTGCGCTCGCCTGGTCGTTCGCGCAGAACGATTTCTCGGTCGCCTACGTGGCGCAGCATTCGAACACCAAACTGCCGCTCGCCTATCGCCTGTCCGCGGTGTGGGGCGGACACGAGGGCTCGCTGCTGCTGTGGATCCTGCTGCTCGCGGGCTGGACGCTCGCGGTCGCGCTCGCCTCGGGCCCCCTGCCGGAGGCCATGGTGGGCCGCACCATCGGTGTGCTCGGCCTGGTGGCGGTCGGGTTTCACGCCTTCATCCTGTTCACCTCCAACCCCTTCGAGCGGCTGCTTCAGGTTCCGGCAGAGGGCCGCGACCTGAACCCGCTGCTGCAGGATCCCGGCCTGATCTTCCATCCGCCGATGCTCTACATGGGCTATGTCGGTTTCTCGGTCGCCTTTGCGCTCGCCATCGCGGCGCTCGCCTCGGGCCGGCTGGACGCGGCCTGGGCGCGCTGGTCGCGTCCGTGGACCACGGCGGCCTGGGTGTTCCTCACGCTGGGCATCGCCCTCGGCAGCTATTGGGCCTATTACGAGCTGGGCTGGGGCGGCTGGTGGTTCTGGGACCCCGTCGAGAACGCTTCCTTCATGCCGTGGCTGATCGGCACCGCACTGATCCATTCGCTCGCGGTGACCGAGAAACGCGGCGTGCTCAAGAACTGGACCCTGCTGCTCGCGATCACCGCGTTCTCGCTTTCGCTGCTGGGTACTTTCCTCGTGCGCTCGGGCGTGCTCACCTCGGTGCACGCCTTTGCCACCGACCCGCGCCGCGGCATCTTCATCCTGCTGCTGCTGGTGCTCGTGATCGGCGCTTCGCTCGTGCTGTTCGCGGTGCGCGCACCGCGCGTCGCCTCCGGCGGCGCCTTCGACCTGGTGTCGCGCGAGACCTTCCTGCTCGCGAACAATGTGCTGCTGACCGTCGCCTGCGCCACGGTGTTCCTGGGCACCCTTTACCCGCTCGCCGTGGACGCCCTCGGCATGGGCAAGATCTCGGTCGGACCGCCCTACTTCAACGCCGTCTTCGGGCCGCTCATGGTGCCGCTGCTGTTCCTGGTGGCGCTCGGGCCGCACGCCGCGTGGCGCTCGGCCAGCCTCGCCGAACTGCTCGCGCGCAGCCGCGTGGCGTTCGCGTTCGCGGTGATCGGCGGGCTCGCGCTGCCGTTCGCCCTGGGCGGCTTTTCGCCGCTCGTCGCGCTGGGGCTGTTCCTGGTGCTCTGGATCATCGCCTGCACCTTCCTGCAGGTGCGCTCGCGCGTCGCACTGCGCGGCGGCGCGCCCGCGCTGCTGCGCCAGCCGGCGGGCTACTGGGGCATGCATCTCGCGCACCTCGGGCTCGCGGTGTGCGTCTTCGGCGTGGTGGTCTCCAAGGGCTACGAGACGGAGAAGGAAGTCCGCATGGCGCAGGGCGACACGCTCGCCATCGGCGGCTACTCGCTGCGCCTCGTCGGGATGCGCGAAGCCCCGGGGCCGAACTACAGCGCCGTGGTCGGCGCGGTCGAGCTCTCGCGCGACGGCAAGCTGCTGAAAGTGCTGCGGCCGGAAAAACGCACCTACTTCTCCTCGCAGATGCCGATGACCGAGGCCGCGATCGACCCCGGCCTGACGCGCGATATCTACGTTTCGATCGGCGAGCCGCTCGGCGGCGGCGCCTGGAGCGTGCGCGTCTACTACAAGCCGTTCATCGTCTGGATCTGGGGCGGCGCCCTGCTGATGGCCCTGGGCGGCCTGCTCGCGCTCTCGGACCGGCGCTACCGCCGCGGGCGCGCCACGGCGCAGGCCGCGGCCATGCAGGGGGCGAAGGCATGATGGCTTTGGAATCCGATCGCGCGTGTCTGCTCGATTTTGATCTCACCGCTCTGCCGACCTGGCGTGATTGCGCTCGCGCAATCACGCCGGGTCGGCAGATATCGGTAAAAGCATCCCTACGCGCTGTCTCCATGAATAGCTCGACAGAAAACTCCGAAACCCCATGCGCATCGGCCTGATCATCGCCTTCTTCGCGCTGGTGGCGCTGCTCGCGATCGGGCTGACGCGCAATCCGCGCGAAGTGCCTTCGCCGCTCATCGGCAAGCCGGCGCCGGCGTTCGAGCTGCCCCGGCTGGGCCAGCCCGCGCGCTTTTCGCCGGCCGAGATGCGCGGCAAGGTCTGGCTGCTGAACGTGTGGGCATCGTGGTGCGTTTCCTGCCGCGACGAGCACCCGGTGCTGGTCGAATTCTCCAGGACCCGGCGCGTGCCGCTGATCGGCCTCAATTACAAGGACCCGAGCGAGGATGCGCTGAAATGGCTCGCCCGCTACGGCGATCCGTACGATTTCTCGGTGGTCGACGCCAATGGTCGCATCGGCATCGATTACGGCGTCTATGGCGTGCCGGAAACCTACCTGATCGACCGCGGCGGCGTGATCCGCTACAAGCAGATCGGCCCGGTGACGCCGGAGCTGATGGCGCAGAAGATCCTGCCGCTGATCCAGGAACTGGAGCGATGAACCGGCTGCTCTGCCTGCTCGCCGCGCTGCTGCTGCCGCTCGGGCTGCAGGCGCGCGAAGCGCCGCCGGTGGCGGCCGACGAAGCGGTGGAGCAGCGCCTCGTCAAGATCGCCGAGGAACTGCGCTGCCTCGTCTGCCAGAACGAGTCGCTCGCCGCATCGCGCGCGGATCTGGCCCTGGATCTGAAGCGCGAAGTGCGCGCGATGATCAAGGCCGGCAGGACCGACGCCGAGATCCGCGACTTCATGGTCAAGCGCTACGGCGATTTCGTGCTCTACCGGCCGCCGCTCAAGGAATCGACGCTGCTGCTGTGGCTCGGACCGTTCGCGCTGCTGCTCGCGGGCTTCGCGGTGCTCGCCATCTTCGTGCGGCGCCGGCGCGCAGCGAAAGCCACGATCCTCAGCGCGGAAGACGAACGGCGCGCCGACGCGCTGCTGAAAGGCAGCGAGCACCCATGAGCAGCTTCCTCGCGGCCGCCGCCATCCTGACGCTGCTGACGCTCGCGCTGCTGATGCTGCCGCTGCTGCGCAAGCGCGTCGCGCCGCCGCGCGCGACCCAGTCGGAAGCGAGCGTCGCGGTACTGCGCGACCAGCTGGAGGAACTGGAGCGCGATCGCGCCTCGGGCGCAATCAGCGCGGAGGCCTACGAGACGGCGCATCGCGGCCTCAAGCTCAGGATCCTCGAAGACGCCGTACCCGAAACCGCAGCAAGCGACCGGCCGCATGCCGTCCCCGCGATCGCGCTCGCGGTGCTGGTGCCGCTCGCCGCGGCGGGGCTTTACGCCTGGCTCGGGACGCCGCAGCTGCTCGATTCGCAGCCGGGACAGGCGCAGGCCGGCGCCAGGCACATCGAGGCGGGACAGATGGAGGCGGCGGTTGAAAAGCTGGCGCAGCGCCTGCAGTCCACGCCCGACGATCTCGAAGGCTGGACGATGCTGGCGCGCTCCTACCGCGTCCTGGGCCGCCACGCCGATGCCGTGTCGGCCTTTACGCGCGCCGAAAAGAAGATCGGCTCCGACCCGCAACGCCTCACGGAATGGGCCGAGTCGCTCGCCCTCACGAGCGGCGGCACGCTCGCCGGCAGGCCTACCGAACTGATCGCGCAGGCACTGGCGGTCGATCCCGATTACGGACACGCCCTCGCGCTGGCCGGCGCGGCGGCTTTCGAGCGCAAGGACTGGCGCGGAGCGATCGCGCACTGGGAACGGCTGGCGAAGCAGTTCCCGCCCGGCACGGACGAAGGCGAGACCATCGGCCGCAGCCTTGCCGCGGCGCGCGGGGAACTCGCCAAGGCCGGCGGAACGGCCGCGAAGCCAGCCGCCGCAGTGACCGCGCCGAAGCCGCCGCCGGCTGCTATCGTCGAAACCGGCAAGGCCGCGACGAAATTCCGGCTGACCGGCACCGTAAGCCTCGCTCCGGCGCTGAGCTCCAGGGCATCGCCCGAAGATGTCGTGTTCATCTTCGCCCGTGCCGCAGCGGGGCCGCCCATGCCGCTCGCCGTAGTGCGCAAGACCGTGAAGGAATTGCCGGCCGAATTCGCGTTCGACGAGTCGAGCGCGATGATGGCGGATGCGAAGCTGGCGGCGATCGGTGAGGTCATCGTCGGCGCACGCATTTCGCGCTCCGGCGTCGCCAACCCGCAGAGCGGCGACCTGCAGGGCCTGAGCCGCCCGGTGAAGATCGGCGCGACGGGCGTCAAGGTCGTGATCGACGCGGCGCTGCCGTGACCGAATAGGGCGCCGCTTCGTGCCACGGTGAGCGAGGACAAAGACTGGGCGCAGGCCCTCGAAGCGCATCGCAAGTACCTGCAGCGCTACGCGATGTTTCATCTGCACGATGCGGCGCTCGCGGAGGATGCCGTCCAGGACACCATGATGGCGGCGCTCGCGCAGGGCAATCGCTTCGAGGGACGCTCGCAGCTGCGTACCTGGCTGACCGCCATCCTGAAGCACAAGATCATCGATCTGGTGCGCAGCCGCGGCCGCGGGCTGCCCGCCGGCACGCTGTCGCTCGACGATGACGGCTCTGCCGAGGCCTCGTTCACGCCAAAAGGGAAGTGGGTCGATCCGCCGGCGGACTGGGGCTTGCCCGACGCCGCGCTCGAATCGCAGCAGTTCTGGCGCGTCTACCAGGAGTGCTGCCGGCGCATGCCCGAGCGTCACGCGCTGGTGTATTCGATGCGCGAAGTGATGGACCTGCCTTCGGACGAAATCTGTAAGAAATTGGACATTTCGATGTCCAATCTGCATGTGATCCTGTTCAGGGCGAGGTTGAGCCTGCGCGCCTGCATGACGAGGAAATGGTTCGCTGTCGAACATGGGTAAGCTGATGTATTCGTGCGAGCAGGCTGCGAGACTGGCTTCGCGGGCGATGGAGCAGCCGCTGGGCGCATGGCAGCGTCTGCTTCTGAATACGCACCTGGTGATCTGCAGGCGCTGCACCAATTTCACGCGCCAGATCGCGTTTCTCCGCCGCGCGGCACATCGGGTTCCAGAGACCCTCGAAAAGGACGGCGACTAGGCCGATCGCCGCGCCGCCGGCCGGTTTTCTCGAAGTCGCTGTAAGGAAAGGCGTGCTTGCGCCGCCCAAGCGTGCCGCACCCTTGGACCAGCCCGCATGCCTGCCACCCTGCACTTTCTCGCCCGCGCCAAGTTTCCGGCCCTGAGGCGGCGTAGCGTCGAAACGTTTCAGTTCGACCCGGGTGACCGCGGCAGCCCGCGTTGCGTGCCTCGCCACATGAACGTCCGACCGGCAACCACTGGGCCAAGGACCGCACGATGATCGAGTTGCAGGGACTGGTCTTCTGGGTGTTTCTGCTGGCGTTCGGCGTCGTGATGTATCTGGTGGTGCCGAAATCAAAGGACGAGGCCGGGTTTTTCGGCGGGCACGATTCGAACGGCCGCCCGGCATCGGAATGGGCCCTCATGATGAGCATCTTCATCAGCTGGATATTCGCCAAGTCGGTCACCAATGCCGCCAACCTGGGCGCCGCCTACGGCATCGTCGGCGGGCTTGCCTATGCCGCCTACTGGCTGTCCATTCCGGTGGCCGGGCTGGTCATCTACCGGCTTCGCACGCGCGAAGGGGCGACCGGACTGGTGCCGTTCCTGATCGGCAAGTACGGCCGCGGCGCGGCACTGGCGTTCTCGGCGGCCATTCTGATCAGGCTCTTCAACGAGGTCTGGAGCAATACCGCAGTGGTCGGCGGCTATTACGGCCCCACGGGGTCCGCCGGCTTCATCACATCGGCCCTGTTGTTCACCCTGGCGGTGCTGTTCTACAGCTTGAAGGGCGGACTGCGCAGCTCGATCTTCAGCGACGTGATCCAGGCGGTCGTGTTCACCCTGTTCCTGGGCGTGGTGCTGGCGTTCGTGCTTCCAGCCCA
>SCUF01000059.1 GCA_004298325.1 Betaproteobacteria bacterium
CCGCACCAGCGCATCGATGCGCGGCACGCCGACCTTGAACTGCACCGTCAGCACCGCCATCCCGGGCCGCGACACCGAATAGACGTGCTCGACGCCGGTCATCTGCGCGAGCACCTGCTCTGCCGGCGTCGCGATGAGCGTTTCCACGTCGCGGGCGGATGCGCCCGGGAACGGCACGAAGACGTTCGCCATCGTGACGTTGATCTGCGGCTCCTCCTCGCGCGGCGTCACCGCCACCGCGAACACCCCGAGCAGGAACGCGACCAGCGCGACCAGCGGGGTGAGCTGCGAATCCTGGAAGAACTTCGCGATGCGGCCCGAAGCGCCCATGACTCAGGATCGGGGCGCCTGCATCCCGGCCTTGACCGGATCGAGCGCAACGCGCTCCCCCGGCTTGAGGCCGGCGAGCACCTCCACCGCGCGCTCGTCGCCCGCCGTGCCGAGGCGGACCTGCCGCAGGTGCGGCCAGCCCGCCGCATCCAGCACGTACACGGCGGTGACTTCGCTGCGGCGGATCACGGCGCTACGCGCGACGAGCAGCCTGGCCGCGCGCGCGGTGACGAAATGCGCGCGCGCAAACACGCCCGGGTAGATCCCCTGCACGTCGTCCGGCAACTCGATGCGCACGCGCGTGGTGTGCGTGCGCGGGTCTGCTGCGGGAACGATGGTGAAGCTCTTGGCGTCGATCCATTGGCCGAGCGCCGGCAATTCGATCCGCGCGCGGCCGCTCGCCTGGATCGCCGCCACCTGCGCCTGCGGCACGTTGGCCACCGCGCGCAGCGTGGCAGGGTCGAACCCGGTCATGAGCGGCTTGCCGGGCGCGGCCATCTCGCCCAGCTCGACATGGCGCGCCGACACCACGCCGCTGTAGGGGGCCACGATGGTCGCGAAGCTGCGCTCGGTCGCTGCCGCGCCGGCGCCGGCGAGCAGCGCGGTGACGCGCGCCTGTGCCGCCTTGTAGGACGCCTCCGACTGGTCGAGCGCCGACTGGCTGATGAATTTCTGCGCCAGCAGCTGGCGGCTGCGCTCGAACTGCGCGCGCGCATTGCCGAGCGCGGCCTGCGCCTCGCGCACCTGCGCCTCGCTCGCCGCCAACGCCTGCGAGGCGGCGCGCTCGTCGATGCGCACGATGACATCGCCCTTCCTGACCCGGTCGCCGACGTCGAAGCGGATGTCGACGATGCGCCCGGCGATCTGCGCCGACACGGTGGATTGGCGCACCGCCTCGAGCACGGCTTCGGCCGAATAGGTGAGGTCCACTTCGCGGCGCTCCACCGGCGCCGCCTCGAGCGGCGGCGCCGGCGGCGGGACTTTCGGCTGTGGCGTCTCGGCGCCGCACGCGGCGAGCGCCGCGAGCGCCAGGCCGGCGAGGAGGGCTCTCACAGCCGCGGCTCGAGCCATTGACGCAGCGCGCGCGCGTCCAGCGCCCCGCTCTTGCGCGCCAGCTCGCGCCCGCCCTGCAGCAGGACGAGCGTCGGGATGCTGCGGATGCCGAAGCGCGCTGCAACGGCCGGCGACGCGTCGGTGTTCAGCTTGGCGAAGCGAGCGCGCGTCGCGTACTCGCCGGCAGCCTGCTCGAACGCCGGCGCCATCGCGCGGCAGGGCGCGCACCACGGCGCCCAGAAATCCACGAGCACCGGCAATTCGGTGCGCCCCACGAGCGCGTCGAAATTCGCGTCGTCGAGCGCAACCGGCTTGCCGTCGAGAAGGCTCGCGCCGCACTGGCCGCATTTCGGCGCCTCGCCCAGCCGCTCGCGCGGCACGCGGTTGCCGGTGAGGCACGCGGGACAGGCGACCCGCACCAGGGTCGCGGTCTGCGCCGTGTTCATGTCAGGCACAGGCGGCGCCGGCGCTCTTCACGCCGAGCTTGCGCAGGATCGATTCCAGCGGGCACAGGCGGGTGAAGCCGCTCTGCAGGAGGTTGGCGCCGACGAACGCGGTGAACCACAGCGCGTGCGGGCTGAGGAACAGCGGGCTGGCTTCGACGCCGAGGGCGAGCGAAGCCAGGACAGCGGTGCCGGCGAAGATGCGAACGAGTCTTTCGGTGGTCATGCGGGGCTCCGGATCCGTGAAGGGGTTGAAAGCGTTGACCGCACATACTCTAGGGGGTATAGTATGTCTTGTCAAGTCCCGAGGAGGCTGCGCCATGGCGGTGATCGACAACGAGCGGCACAAGCGCGACCTGGTACTGCGGCTGAAACGCGCCGAGGGCCAGCTGCGCGGCATCCAGGCGATGATCGAACGGGGCGCCGAGTGCGAGCGCGTCACGCAGCAGCTCTCCGCCGTGCGCCGCGCGCTCGACAAGGCGTTCTTCCAGGTGCTCGCCTGCGCCATCCAGGCGGCGCCGCCGCAGGCCCCCGGCCAGGCGCAGGCGGCCGCACAGCGGCTCAGCCACGCGGCGGAGCTGCTGGCGAAGTTCGGGTGATCGTCGCAGGGAGCGTGGTCGGAATTTGATTCTCCCCGTTCTCGGCTTTTCGGCTGATTTCGCCGAAAAGCCGAGATCTGAGAGAAGCACACCCGCGCTACCCGCTGTATCGAACGCCGGGGCTGGCAGGTCTATAGAATCGCCCCATGCCGCCCGTCTGCCTGGACGACGTCCGCGCCGCCGCGCAGCGCATCGCCGGCGCCGTCGAGCGCACGCCGTTCCTGCGCTCGCGCACGCTGTCGCGCCTCACCGGCGCGCAAGTCTGGCTCAAGTTCGAGAACCTGCAGTTCACCGCCTCGTTCAAGGAGCGCGGCGCGCTCAACAAGCTGCTGAGTCTCGGCGATCTCGAGCGCCGCCGCGGCGTCATCGCGATGAGCGCCGGCAATCACGCCCAGGGCGTCGCCTACCACGCCGCGCGGCTCGGCTTGCGCGCCGTGATCGTGATGCCGCGCGGCACGCCCAACAGCAAGATCCAGGGCACCCAGGTGCACGGCGCGGAGGTAGTGCTCGAGGGCGACACGCTCGCCGATGCCTCGGCGCACGCGCACGAGCTGGCGGCGCGCGAGGGACTGACGTTCATCCACCCGTACGACGATGCCTGGGTGATCGCGGGCCAGGGCACGGTCGCACTGGAGATGCTGGAACAGCATCCCGAGCTGGACGCGCTGCTGGTGCCGGTCGGCGGCGGCGGCCTGATCGCCGGCATGGCGACCGCGGCCAAGGCGCTCCGGCCCGCGCTGCGCGTCTTCGGCGTCGAGTCGAAGCTGTGGTGCGCCATGCACCAGCGCCTCAACGGGCGCCGCGTCGAAGTCGGCGGCGACACCATCGCCGAGGGGCTCGCGGTGCGCGACGTCGGCGAACTGCCGCTCGCCATCGCGCGCGAGCGGGTCGACGAGGTGCTGCTGGTGGAGGAGGAAACCATCGAACGCGCCATCGTCGACCTGATCGAGATCGAAAAGACCGTCGCCGAAGGCGCCGGCGCGGCCGGCTTCGCCGCGCTGCTGGAGCACGCGGACCGGTTTGCCGGGCAGCGCGTCGGCATCCCGATCTGCGGCGGCAATATCGATTCGCGCGTGCTGTCGGCAGTGCTGATGCGCGGCCTGGTGCGCGACGGCCGGCTGGTGCGCCTGCGCGTCACCATGCCCGACGTTTCCGGCAGCCTCGCCCGGGTGGCGGCGATGATCGGGGACGCCGGCGGCAACATCGTCGAGGTGCAGCACCAGCGCGTGTTCGGCACCGCATCGGTGAGGACGCCCGAGGTCGAATTCGTGATCGAGACGCGGGGCCGCGAGCACACGCTCGCCGTCATCGCCCACCTCGAGGCCGCCCACGCGCGCGTGACGCCGCTCGATCGCGGCGGCGCGGCCGGCGCGCTCTAGACCGGAACGGAAATCTCGACCAGGTTGAGGTCGGGGTCGCGCACGTAGACGGAGCGGATCTTCGACACCGCGCCGGTCTTCACCACCGGCCCCTCGATCACCGTGACGCCCGCGGCGGCGAGCCGGCGCATCACCTCATCGAGCGGCACTGCGGCTATGAAGCACAGGTCGAGCGTGCCCGGCGCGGCCACGTGCGCGCGCGGCGTGAACTCCCGGCCCCACTCGTGCAAATTGATCTTCTGCCGGCCGAACTTGAGTGCCATGCGCTTCTCGGTCGGCGTCTCGAACGTCTCGAGTTTCATGCCGAGGGCCTCGACGTAGAAGCGGATGCAGCCCTGCAGGTCGCGGGTGGTGAGAACGATGTGGTCGATGTGGTCGATCATTGGGCTCGCCTCAGGGGCGGCGCGCGGCCGCGGGGAAGTGCGCCAGATAGTGGGCGAGATCGGCGAATTCGGCGTCGCGCAGCACGGCGACGATCTCCTCCATGCCGCGGCCGTAGGCGAGGCGCG
>SCUF01000060.1 GCA_004298325.1 Betaproteobacteria bacterium
CATCTTCGACGTCTGGATGATGGTGGTCTTCGGCATCGTCGGCTATTTCTTCAAGAAGCTGCGCTATCCGCTCGCGCCGCTGGTGCTCGCGATCGTGCTCGGCGACAACGCCGAATCGTCTTTCCGCCAGGCGATGCTGATATCGCAGGGCGACGTGACCGTGTTCTTCTCGAACGGGCTGGTCGGCGGCATGACCGGGCTGGCGCTGCTGCTGCTCGTGTGGCCGCTGCTCGCCTGGCTGGTGCGGCGGGTGCGGGGGGATTAGGCTTTCGCCTTTCATACGATCTCGGCTTTTCCGGCGCTTCATGCCGGAAAAGCCGAGACACTCGGGCGATGGCGCTTGCGGCGGCCGTCGCGGGATTGTCAGCGCCCAAGGTCTCGGCTTTTCGGGAAATTCGCCCGAAAAGCCGAGATCGTAGGCAAAGCGAAACTGCGCAGCGCTAGAGCTAGAAGAAACGCCCCAGCTTGCGCTTCAGCCGCGACAGCGTCTCGGGCGTGAGGTTGAGGTAGGCGGCCAGCTCCTTCTTCGGTATGCGCCCCGCCAGGTCGGAGTGCTTGCGCCGGAAGCGCGACAGCCGCCCCGGCGCATCGAGCAGATGCAGGGTGATGGTGTGCGCCATCACCTCCGACATCAGCTTCATCACCTCGTACTCGAAATGCTCCTTCAGGTCCGTGTGCCGGTCGAGGAACTCGACCCACTGCGGCATCGGCAGCTCGGCGGTGCGCGCCCGGGTGACCGCGACGATCGAGTAGGGAATTGGCGTGCGCAGCCGCCACGCGGCGTAGGAGGTGTCCATTTCCGTTTCGCCCGCGAAGCGCAGGATCATCTCGCGGCCTTCGGGGTTGGACACGACGCGCTTGACCATGCCGTCGAGGATGAAGAACTGCTCCATCTCCTCGTCGCCCTGGTGCACGAGGTGATCGCCCTTGCGGTAATCGCCCACGACGAGCAGCGGCTCGAGCTGCTCCCACTGCTCCCGGCGCAGGGCGGCGAGCAGCAGGCACTGGCGCAGCTGCAGGCGGATGGTGTTGCGCTGCGGGTGGGAGGAAAGAGCTGTCATGACGCTTCCGGGAGCCGCGCGGGCCTCCGAATTCTAGACCCTTGACCACAGTCAAGGCCCGACCGAGCGGGCGATTCTTACCATAGCGGTCCCTCACAGGAGGCAGCTCATGGGTACCGCCGAACCGCAAGTCGCCGCTGATGCACGAACACCAGTGACCGACGGCTTTCACCTGGTCATCGATGCCCTCAGACTCAACGGCATCGACACGATCTTCGGCCTGCCCGGCATCCCGATCACCGACCTCACCCGCAAGGCGCAGGCCGCCGGCATGCGCGTGATTTCGTTCCGCCACGAGCAGAACGCCGGCAACGCCGCCGCCATCGCCGGCTTCATGACGCAAAAGCCGGGCATCTGCCTGACGGTGTCCGCGCCCGGCTTCCTCAACGGCCTGACCGCACTGGCCAACGCCACCACCAATTGCTTCCCGATGATCCTCATCAGCGGCTCCAGCGAGCGCGAGATCGTCGACCTGCAGCAGGGCGACTACGAAGAGATGGACCAGTTGGCCATCGCCAAGCCGCTCGCCAAGGCCGCGTTCCGCGTGCTGCACGCCGAGGATATCGGTGTGGGCGTTGCGCGCGCCATTCGCGCCGCCGTCTCCGGCCGCCCGGGCGGCGTCTACCTCGACCTGCCGGCAAAGCTCTTCCCGCAAAGCATCGACGCCAGCGCGGCAGCCAGGTCGCTGATCAAGGTGGTCGATCCGGCGCCGCGCCAGATCCCGGCCCCGGACGCCGTGCAGCGCGCGCTCGAACTGCTGAGGGGCGCCAGGCGTCCGCTCGTCCTGCTCGGCAAGGGCGCCGCCTACGCCCGGGCCGACGCGGAGATCCGCGACCTGATCGAGACGACCGGAATCCCGTACCTGCCGATGTCCATGGCCAAGGGCCTGCTGCCCGACACGCATCCGCAGTGCGCTTCCGCCGCCCGCTCGTTCGTGCTGCCCGAGGCCGACGTGGTGATGCTGGTCGGCGCGCGGCTCAACTGGCTGCTCTCGCACGGCAAGGGCAAGACCTGGGGCGGCCAGGACGCCAAGGCGTGGGGCGCCCAGAAGTTCATCCAGATCGACATCTCGCCGCAGGAGGCGGACAGCAACGTCCGCATCGACGCCCCGGTGGTCGGCGACATCGGCTCCTGCGTGTCGGCGCTGCTCGCCGGCATCGGGTCCGGCTGGGTCAAGCCGCCGGCGGAGTGGCTCGACGCCGTTGCCGAGCGCAAGAACAAGAACCTCGCCAGGATGGCCGAGACGCTGGCCAGGAATCCGGCGCCGATGAACTTCCACAGCGCGCTCAACGTGGTGCGCGACATCATCAGGGCCAACCCGGAAGCCGTACTCGTCAACGAAGGCGCCAACGCGCTGGACTTCACCCGCAGCATCGTAGACATGTACCAGCCGAGGAAAAGGCTGGACGTCGGCACCTGGGGCGTGATGGGCATCGGCATGGGCTTTGCCGTCGCGGCCGCGGTGGTGAGCGACCAGCCCGTGATCGCGATCGAGGGCGACAGCGCCTTCGGCTTTTCCGGCATGGAGGTCGAGACCGTCTGCCGCTACAACCTGCCGGTGTGCGTGGTGATCATGAACAACAATGGCGTCTACCGCGGCGACGAACGCAATCCGACCGGCGGCCGCGATCCGGCGCCCCTGGTGTTCGTCAAGGACGCGCGCTATGAAAAGGTGATGCAGGCCTTCGGCGGCGTGGGCGTGTACGCCACGACCCCGGCCGAGCTGCGCCGGGCCATGGAAGAAGCGATCCGCTCGCGCCGGCCCACGCTCATCAATGCCGTGATCGATGAAGGCGCCGGCACGGAGAGCGGTCGCATCACGAGCCTGAATCCAACGGCGAAAAAGACCTAGATTTCTGGAGATCCGCATGGAAGCACTCAAGGGAGTCCGCATCCTCGACATGTCGCACGTGCAGGCGGGGCCGACCTGCTCGCAGCTGCTCGCCTGGATGGGCGCCGACGTCATCAAGTTCGAAAATCCGGCCGGCGACGCCACGCGGGGGCAACTGCGCGACGTGCCGAACGCCGACAGCCTGTACTTCACGATGCTCAACTGCAACAAGCGCTCGATCACCGTGAACATGAAGAGCGCCGAGGGCAAGCAGGTGTTCGTCGACCTGCTGCAGAAGTGCGACATCATCATGGAGAACTTCGGCCCGGGCGTGCTCGACCGCTTCGGTTTCACCTGGGAGAAGATCCACGAGCTCAACCCGAAGATCGTCATGGGCTCGATCAAGGGCTTCGGCTCCAGCGGCCCTTACGCGGACTTCAAGGCCTACGAAAACGTCGCGCAGGCGATGGGCGGCGCGATGAGCACGACCGGCATTCCGGAGGGCCCGCCGTACGTCACCGGCGCGCAGATCGGCGACTCGGGCACCGGGCTGCACCTCGCGATCGGGCTGCTCGCGGCGCTGCGCCAGCGCGACCGCACCGGCAAGGGCCAGTACGTCGAGGTGGCGATGATGGACGGCATCATGAACCTGTGCCGCGTCAAGTTCCGCGACCACCAGCGCCTGACACGGGGAGACATGCCGGAATATTCGGTGCCGACCCACAAGGGCATGGGCGCGGTGCCGCGCGCGGGCAACGATTCGGGCGGCGGCCAGCTGGGGAACGCGATCCGCTGCAAGCCGGGCGGCCCCAACGATTTCCTCTACATCGTCGTCCAGGAGGCGGTGTGGGAGGGGCTCGCGAGGCGCATCGGGCCGGATGTCGGCATGCCGGATCTGGTCGGCGACCCCAAGTTCGCCAGGATCGCGGACCGGCGCAGGAACCAGAGCCAGATGTGGGAGATCATCGGCGAGTTCGCGCTCAGGTTCACCAAGCGCGAGCTGATGGCGATCCTCAACCCGCTCGACGTGCCCTGCGGGCCGGTCATGTCGACCGAGGACCTGACGCACGACGAGCACGTGCGCGGCCGCGACATGTGGGTCGAGCTCGACCACCCGCAGCGCGGCAAGTGGTGGAACGTCGGCATG
>SCUF01000061.1 GCA_004298325.1 Betaproteobacteria bacterium
CGGCACGATGCGGCTGAACAGGCGCTTGCGGAAGCGGATCTGCCCTTCCGAGCCTTCCAGCTCGGCGAGCGCGTCCTTCGGATCGATGCCGAGCCGCTCCCACATCTCGGGCGAATTGAAGCGCTCGCGCAGGTGGTGCGATCCCTCGATGACGAATTCCTCTCGCTCGCGCCGTTCCACTTCCGACAACTGCGGGTAATAGTCGCGCAGCGCCAGACGTCCGAACGCGACGTGGCGTGCCTCGTCCTGCATGACGTAGGCGTTGACCTGCCGGCAGAGGTCGTTTTTCGAATAGTCGCGGATGCGCTGGAAAGCGACCAGCGCCAGGCCTTCGATGAGGACCTGCATGCCGAGATAGGTGAAATCCCAGCGCCGGTCGGTGAGCGCCTGCTCGATGAGCACCTGCAGCGGCCGGCTGATCGGATAGACGAAACGGAATTTCTCCGTCAGCAGGCGACGGAACGCCTCGACGTGGCGCGCCTCGTCCATCACCTGCGTGGCGGCGTAGAATTTCGATTCGATCGCCGGCACGTCCTGCACGATGCGCGCCGCGCAGATCAGCGCGCCCTGCTCGCCGTGCAGGAACTGCGACAGGTTGAACACCTGGCTGTGGTAGCGCAGGTCCGCCTGCTGCGTGCGCGACAGGCGCTGCCACAGCGGCGTGCCGAACAGCGGCACCACGCTGTCGTCCATCTGCATCGGGTCCTCGGGGTCGACCTCGAGGCTCCAGTCGATGCGCGACTCGGCGTCCCACTGCTGCTGCTTGCCCTTGGCATAGAGCTTGAGCAGGTCCTCGCTGCCGGCGTCGTAATCCCAGCTGAAGGTGGTCTCGGCGCGGCCCTCGAATCTCCAGTGCGTCTCCTCGACCGGCAGCACGTAGCGATAGAGTGTGGACATGGGCGAGAGCTTACCGGATTCAGAAATTGCGGCCGCGCACGTCCGCGTACAGCGCCTGCAGCCGCGGAAGGTCGGCCGCATAATCGCCGCCGGGCGAAAACAGGGGAAACAGGCGAATCGCCCGCCGCGGGAAATCGAACGCGACCGGAAGCAGCGGCACGCTCGCCGCGAGCGCGATCTGATAGAAGCCGCTGCGCCAAGGCGCGCCGCGCGTGCGCGTACCCGCCGGGGCCAGCCCCAGCAGCACGCGGGGTTCGCGCGCGATCATCGCGGCTGCGTCGGCCACTGCGCCCTGCGGCGTGTCCCTCACGACCGGCACGCCGCCCAGCCAGCGCATCAGCCAGCCGAGCCAGGGATTGAACAGCGTGTGCTTGCCGAGAAAGCGCACCCGCAGCCCGAGCGCGAAGACCGCCGCGATGCCGACGAAAAAATCCCAGTTCGACGTGTGCGGCGCGACGATCGCGATCATCTTCGGCCGGTCCGGGATCTCGCCCTCGATACGCCAGCCGGCCGCCGCGAGCAGCGAGCGCCCGAACCAGCGGGTCAGCGCGTTGCCGCGGCGCGGCAGATTCGGCGGCAGCTGCGGAAACGGCGACATCGCCCGGCTAGACCTTGAGCGGCCGGAAGCGGATGCGCCTGGGCCGCGCCGCTTCCTCGCCGAGGCGCTTCACCTTGTCGGCCTCGTACTCCTGGTAATTGCCGGCGAAGAACACCACTTGCGAATCGCCTTCGAAGGCGAGGATGTGGGAGGCGATGCGATCGAGGAACCAGCGGTCGTGCGAAATCACCAGCACGCAGCCGGCGTACTCGAGCAGCGCCTCTTCGAGCGCGCGCAGCGTTTCGACGTCGAGATCGTTGGAGGGCTCGTCGAGCAGCAGCACGTTGGCGCCGGAGGCCAGCATCTTGGCGAGGTGCAGGCGCCCACGCTCGCCGCCGGAGAGCTGGCCGACGAGCTTCTGCTGGTCGGCGCCGCGAAAATTGAAGCGCGCGAGGTAGCTGCGTGAAGGCATGCGGAATCTGCCGACTGCGATCTCGTCCTGCCCTCCGCAGACGTCCTCCCAGACGCTCTTGTCCGCGGCGAGCGCATCGCGCGACTGGTCGACGTGCGCCAGTCTCACCGTCTTGCCGATGCGGATCTCGCCGCCGTCGGGCTTCTCGCTGCCGATGATCATGCGCAACAGCGTCGACTTGCCGGCGCCGTTCGGCCCGATGATGCCGACGATCGCGCCCGGTGGCACGGCAAACGAAAGCCCGTCGATCAGCAGCCGCTCGCCGTAACCCTTGGAAACGTCCCTGAATTCGATCACCTCGCCGCCGAGGCGCTCGGCCACGGGAATGAAGATCTCCCGGGTCTCGTTGCGCTCCTGGTGCTCCTGCGACGCCAGTTCCTCGAAACGCGCCAGGCGCGCCTTGGACTTCGCCTGCCGCCCCTTCGGGTTCTGCCGCACCCATTCGAGCTCGGCCTGCATCGACCGGATGCGGGCCGCGTCCTGCCTGGCCTCCACCGCGAGCCGCCTTTCCTTCTGCTCCAGCCACGACGAGTAGTTGCCCTCCCAGGGAATGCCGTAGCCGCGGTCGAGTTCGAGAATCCACCCGGCCGCATTGTCGAGAAAGTAGCGGTCGTGCGTCACCGCGACCACGGTGCCGGCAAAGCGCTGCAGGTACTGCTCCAGCCACTCGACGCTCTCGGCATCGAGGTGGTTGGTGGGCTCGTCGAGGAGCAGCAGGTCGGGCCTGGATAGCAGCAGCCGGCAGAGCGCCACGCGCCGCTTCTCGCCGCCCGAAAGCTGTCCGACCTTCTGTTCCCACGGTGGCAGGCGCAACGCATCAGCCGCGATTTCGAGCTGATGATCGAGGTCGGCGCCGCCCGTGCTGAGCAGCGCCTCGAGTCGCGCCTGCTCCTCGGCCAGACTTGCGAAATCCGCGTCGGGTTCCGAATACGCCGCATAGACCTCGTCCAGGCGCTTCCTCGCCAGCGCCACCTCGCCAAGCCCCTCCGCCACGCAATCGCGCACCGTCCTCGCCGCATTGAGCTGTGGCTCCTGCGGCAGGAACCCGACGCGGATTCCCGGCATGCGGATCACCTCGCCCTCGTAATTGTCGTCCTCGCCCGCCATGATGCGCAGCAGCGTGGATTTGCCCGAGCCGTTCAGGCCGAGCACGCCGATCTTGGCGCCCGGGAAGAAGTTGAGCGAGATGTTC
>SCUF01000062.1 GCA_004298325.1 Betaproteobacteria bacterium
ACGATCCGGCGACCACGATGCGACAGGAACTGGAGCTGGTGCGTGCCTACCTGGAGCTCATGCACATGCGCATGCCCGACCGCCTGCAGTTCGATCTGCAAGCCGATGAGGCGGCGCTGGGACTGCGCTGCCCACCGATGACGCTGCTGTCGCTGGTCGAGAATGCCGTGCGCCATGGCATCGATCCGAGCGAGGAAGGCGGGCGGATCGATGTCCGCGTGCGAGTGCGGGACGGGCGCTGCCGCGCGGAGGTCAGTGACACCGGCGTGGGCCTGCAGCGTACCGGCGACAGGCCGGGCACCGGCCTCGCGACGCTGCGCGAACGCCTGCAGCTGGTTTTCGGCGTCGATGCGAAGCTCGATCTTGCGGTGCGCGTTCCGCACGGCGTACGCGTCGAGCTGGACTTTCCTGCGCAAGCAAGCCCGGCATGACCGCCCGACGGCCGACGGCGCTCATTGCCGATGACGAGCCGCTGCTGCGCAAAGCGCTGACGCGCCTGCTGGCGCAGACCTGGCCCGCGCTGAACGTGGTGGCACAGGCGCGCAACGGCCGCGAGGCGGTCGAGCTCTTCGAGGCGCAAAAGCCCGACATCTGCTTTCTCGATGTGCACATGCCGGGCATGTCGGGTGTGGAGGCCGCACGCCTGATCGGTCGCCGCGCTCACCTCGTGTTCGTCACGGCCTACGACCAGTACGCGGTGCAGGCCTTTGACGAAGGGGCGCTCGACTACCTGGTGAAGCCGTTGGAGCCGGCGCGCCTCGCCGACACGGTGTTGCGCCTGCAAGAGCGGCTAGGCGCCGCACAGCCGGTGGCCAACACCGAGGCGCTGCTGGAGCAGCTGGTGGCGCGCCTCGACAAGGATGCCGCCGCCCCGGCGCCGCTGCGCTGGATCCACGCCTCCGTCGGGCAGGCATTGCGCCTGATCCCGGTCGACGAAATCGACTTCCTGCGCTCCGACGAGAAGTACACGTTGATCGCCTGGCGCGGCGACGCGGGCAAGCCGGGCGAGGCGCTCATTCGTACGCCGCTGAGGGAACTGGTGGAACAACTCGACGCCGAGCACTTCGTGCAGGTGCACCGTTCGGTCGTCGTGAACCTTCACGCGATCAGCCATATCACGCGCAGCCTGAACGAGACCGCGCAGATCCACCTGAAGGGCCGCAACGAAGTGCTGCCGGTGAGCCGGAGTTATCTGCACCGGTTCCGGCAGATGTGAGCGGCAGGAACGCGCTGCCTCGAGATGTGTTGGCGCTGACCTGCACGCCCTCGCCTTATCGGGAACAGATGCTGAATTTCGCGGTGTCGACCGGCGGACAGTAGGTTCGCCGGCCTAGCGGCTCGCGGCCGCGAGCGCGGGGACGCTTTGGGTGCGCCTGGCGGTGACCACCACGCGGGCAACGGGCACCTCGACCGTGCGAGCCTGATCGCGGCGCGCGGTGACGACCACGCGGGGGATCGCCGGCGCGGCGGGCTCGGCGCATTCGGCCATGGCCGCGGCGCGGGGCGCTTCTACCGGGCCGTGGCTGAAGGCGGCAAACGTGGCTCCGGCGGCGAGCGTCAGGCTCAGCAGCGCGATCAGGTGTTTGGCGATCATCGTCGTTCTCCCGGTGCGGGTGCAGTGGCTGGACTGAATTTTGGGGACGCACCCCATACGCCGCCACCGGATTGCGACGAATTGCGGGACAGGCGGTGCGAACCGTGCGGGCTGCGGATGAACTGCGCCCGCGGCCGACGGGCGGCGCCACGGCTGACTTCAAGCCGCGCGGGCCTGCCGCTCTCTGCGACCCGGGTCCCGGCCGATTGCGCGCAACGCCCGGTTCAGCGATCGCCCCGGATGTAATGCTCGAGCTGATCGATGATGAATTTCTGCTCCGAGATGATGTCCTTCACCAGGTCGCCGATGGAGACCAGGCCGACCAGCCTGCCGTCGTCCATGACGGGCAGGTGGCGCAGGCGGTTGTCGGTCATCAGCGCCATGCATTCCTCGTTGGTCTGATCCGGGCGCACGTACATCACCGGAGCGGTCATGATGTCGCGCACCGGCGTTTCCCGCGA
>SCUF01000063.1 GCA_004298325.1 Betaproteobacteria bacterium
ACGCGCCACACGCGCTTGTCCCACTCGATCAGATTGCCGACGCGGATCTCGACTGCGGATACTTTTGCCATGACTGCAAGCCCCTGAAAAGGGGGCGGATTTTACACGATTTATAATCGCTGCACCGTGTTCGACGCCAAGTCCTTCGTGGCCGGATTGCCGAATCTCCCCGGCGTGTACCGCATGCTGGGCGCTACGGGCGAAGCACTCTACGTCGGCAAGGCGAAGGACCTGAAGAAACGCGTCGGCTCGTACTTCAGCCGCGGCGCGCAGAGCCCGCGCATCGCCATGATGCTGACGCAGGTGGGCGCGATCGAGATTACCGCGACGCGCTCGGAGGACGAGGCGCTGCTGCTCGAGAACAATCTCATCAAGAGCCTGGCGCCGCGCTACAACATCCTGTTCCGCGACGACAAGTCGTATCCCTACCTGATGGTCTCGGGGCACCGCTTCCCGCGCCTGGGTTTTCACCGCGGCGCCCGCGAGCGCGCGGTGCGCTATTTCGGTCCGTTTCCGCACGCGCACGCCGTGCGCGAAAGCATCCAGCTGCTGCAGCGCGTGTTCCAGCTGCGCACCTGCGAGGACTCGGTGTTCGAGAATCGTTCGCGCCCCTGCCTGCTGCACCAGATCCGGCGCTGCACGGCGCCGTGCACCGGCCTCATCAGCGCGGAGCGCTATGCGCAGGACGTGAAGAGCGCGACGCTGTTTCTCGAGGGCCGCGAAGACGACGTCATGCGCCTGCTCGACGAGCGCATGAACGACGCGGCGGGCGCGCAGCGCTACGAGGAGGCGGCGCTGCATCGCGACCGCATCCGCGCGCTCTCCCGCGTGCAGGCGCGCCAGTACGTCGAGTCGCGCCAGGGCGTCGACGCCGACGTGGTCGCCTGCGCGCTCGATGCCGGCAGCGGCTGCGTCAACCTGGTGATGATCCGCGGCGGGCGCCATGTCGGCGACCGCAGCTTCTTTCCGGCCCATGTCGAGGGCGCTTCGGCGGCCGAGGTGCTGGCGGCGTTCCTCGAGCAACATTACGTCGAGCAGCCGGCGCCGAGACTGGTGCTGGTGACGGAACGGGTGGAGCTCGCGATCGCCGGCGCCGAGTTGCTGACCCCGGCGCAGGGCGAGCGCGTGGTCTGGCTCGACATGGCGCGCAAGAACGCGGCGCTGGCGCTGGCGCAGCGCGGCCGCGAGCGCAGCGCGCAGGAAGCGCGCATCGGCGCGCTGCGCGAGGCGCTCGCGCTGCCCGATTCGGCGCAGCGCATCGAATGCTTCGATATCAGCCACACGATGGGCGAGGCGGCCGTCGCCTCGTGCGTGGTGTACGATCGGCATGCGCTGCAGAAAGGCGAATACCGTCGCTTCAACATGCGTGACATCACACCGGGAGACGATTACGCGGCCATGCGCCAGGCGCTGGCGCGCCGCTATGCCCGGGTGGCCCGCGAGGACGGCAAGTTGCCCGACTTGGTCCTGATCGACGGCGGCAAGGGGCAGGTAGCCGCGGCGCGCGCCGCGCTGGCCGAGCTCGGTCTGAGCGACGTTGCGATCGTGGGCGTCGCGAAAGGGCCCGAGCGCCGGCCGGGCCTGGAAACCCTGCTGATCGAGGCGGGGGAGCGCGAGCTGCAGCTGCCGCCTGAACACGCGGGCCTGCACCTCATCCAGCAGATCCGCGACGAGGCGCACCGCTTCGCCATCGTCGGCCACCGCGCGCGCCGCGCCAAGGCGCGCACGGTCTCGGCGCTGACCGAGATCCCGGGAATCGGCGCGCGGCGGCGGCAACGGCTGCTGGCGCATTTCGGCGGCCTGCGCGGCGTGCAGGCCGCCGCGGTGGATGAAATCGCACGCGTCGGCGGCGTGAGCCGCGCGCTGGCCGAGAAGATCTACCGGCATCTGCACGCCTGACATGCCGCTCAACATCCCGAACCTGTTCACCTGGCTGCGGATCCTGCTGATTCCGCTCATCGTCGGCCTGTTCTATCTGCCGGACGTGTGGCTGTCCTACGAGGGCCGGAATATCGCCGCGACGGTGGTGTTCGTCATCGCCGCGGTGACTGACTGGCTCGACGGCTATCTCGCGCGCGCACTGAACCAGGCGTCGGCCTTCGGCGCGTTTCTCGATCCGGTCGCCGACAAGCTGATGGTGGCCGCCGCCCTGATCGTGCTGCTGCAGCTCGGCCGCGTCGAGACCGTGGTCGCGCTGATCATCATCGGGCGCGAGATCGCGATCTCGGCGCTGCGCGAATGGATGGCGAAGATCGGCCAGGCGAAGAGCGTGGCGGTGGCGTTCATCGGCAAGGTGAAGACGGTGGGCCAGATGGTCGCGATTCCGCTGCTGCTGTTCGAGGACAACCTGTTCGGCGTGGTGCCGTGCCTGTGGCTGGGCACGATCCTGATCAATGTCGCGGCGGTATTGACCGTGATCTCCATGCTCTACTACCTGCGCCGCGCGGTTCCCCGGGTGTCCGCTTGAGGTATAATCCGCGCCGCAAAGTCCGCGGGAATAGCTCAGTTGGTAGAGCGCAACCTTGCCAAGGTTGAGGTCGCGAGTTCGAGACTCGTTTCCCGCTCCAGAATTGGAAGGGAA
>SCUF01000064.1 GCA_004298325.1 Betaproteobacteria bacterium
CTCCTGGAAGATCTGCAGGCGGATCGCGCCGCCCTCCGAGATCTGCGGCTTGATGCGCAGCGTCAGGCCGACGTCCTTGCGCTCGATGGTCTGGAACGGCGTCGGCGTGGTCGCCGCGGCCGACACGGCATACTGGCCCGTGATGAACGGCACGTTCTGGCCGATGACGATCTTCGCCTCCTCGTTGTCCAGCGTCAGCAGCGTCGGCGTCGACAGGATGTTGGCGTTGTTGTCCGCCTCGAGCGCGCGCAGCAGCACGCCGAGGTTCAGGATCTCGCCCACGCCCGGGATGTTGATCGTGCCCTTGACCACGCCGATGTTCAGGCCGCGCCCGGCGACACCGGGGTTCTGCGAAAAACCGATGATGTTCTGGCTCGGGGTGCCGAAATTGGTGCCGCCGAAGCCCTGGGTGCTGGTCTTGCCCAGGCCGGACAGGCTTTGCCACTGGATGCCGAACTCCGCCGCCTTGTCCGCGGTCACCTCGGCAATCAGGGCTTCGACATACACCTGCGCGCGGCGCACGTCGAGCTTCTCCACCGCGGCGCGCAGATTGTTGTAGATCGCGTCGGGCGCCGTGATGATGATCGAGTTGGTGGCCGCGTCGGCCTGGATGATCCCGGGCGCCGCGGCAGCCGCCTGCGCCGGCGGCTGCGCCTGTCCGAGCGGTGGCGCCGCGGGGCGCGCAGCCGCCGCCGCGGCGGGAGCCGATTCGCCCGTGTACACCGCCCGCAACACTTCGGCCACCTTCACCGCCACTGCGTTCTTCAGGTAGATGACGTGGATGTTGCCGCCCGCGCTGGTCGGCGAATCGAGCATCGCCACCAGCTGGCGCACGCGCAGCAGCCGCGAGGGATTGCCGGCATGCGCCAACAGGCTGTTGGTGCGCGCATCGGCGCTGATCGTGAAGCGCTGCGTCGGATCGGCGGCCTGCGTGGGTTCGGTCATCAGGCGGCTGATGGTCTGCGCGACATCGATCGCCGATGCGTGCTGCAGGCGGATGATGATTGGCTCGGAGTCGCTCGGCTGGTCGAGCGATTCGATGATTCTCTCGATGCGCTGCAGGTTGCTTGCGTAATCCGTCACCACCAGCGCATTGCTGGCCGGGTAGGCCATGATCGTGTTGTTGGTCGGGATCAGCGGCCGCAGCACGGGCACGATCTGCACCGCCGACTGATACTCCAGTCTGAACACCTGCGTCAGGATGGTCGATTCGGCCGCGCGCGGCCGCTCCTGCGCGGGCGCTGCGGCGCCGCGGAAGAACTTGGCGTCGGCCTCGGGCACGATCATGACGACGCCCCGTTCCTCGATCGCCGTAAAGCCCTGCAGGCGAATCGCGGACAGAAACACCGGGTACACGAGCGCCCTCGCCACCGGCCTCGCGGAGACGATGTTGACGGTGCCCTTGACGCGCGGATCGAGCACGAAGTTCTTTCCGGTGATCTCGCCCACGACCTTCACCACGCCTTCGATGTCGGCGTTGGCGAAATTGAGCGTGACCAGATCGGGACCGTTCGGGCGCGCGGCCGCGCCGGTCGGCGCGCGCCCGGCGGGAGCCGCGTCGTCCGCGGGCAATGCCTGCCCTGCCGCGGCCAGCAGGACGATCGAGAGCGCAGCAGTCTGGAGCCAGCGTCGGGTCATGGTTCGATCCTTGGACACGCCACCCGCAAACGATGGCTGGGTCATTTGTTAAGCGTTCGGGCAACCGGTGCGGCGGTAGCGCGCCGCTTCGGCCACGTCAGCGTTTCGCGCGCGCCGCCACGCATCAGGACGACGTGACCGGAGTGGACTTCGGCGAGCCGCACGCCCGGCGCGACATCCTCGCCCTCGTTTACCGCCAGAATCTGCTTGCCGTCGAGCTGTACTACGGCGTGGCCGCGCCGCCCGCCGGAAGCGGCCACGATGCCGAGCAGCGTGATCGCGATGCCCGTCGGCGCCGCGGCGCCCTGCGCCCGCGGCGGACTGCCGAACAGGGCACCGGCGGCGGCCACGGTGCCGCTCGCCGCCGCGACGGATTCGGTCCTCTGTTCGGCGCGCGGCGCGAACCAGATCCAGGTCCAGTACGCGAGCACGAGTCCCAGCAGCGCCACGGCCGCCAGCGTCAGCGCCGACAGCAGGGCCGCCTGCAACAGCGTCGATCGGCCGATCAGGAATTCCCGCATCCGGTGTCGTCAGTCACGGCCGGGAAACGCTCCGGGCCGGGGCACGGCGGTCAAGCGCAAGCAGGTCTCGCTCCATGATCATGCACGCTGTCGCCTGCGGAATGCGTCGGGAATCGACTAAAGCATTATATATAATGAAAGTTATTCTTCCCCAGGCACTGGACGGTCGTTTGACGGAGATCATGTGGCGGCACTGACCGGGGTTCGCGCGCAACGCGGCTTCACCCTGCTCGAAGTGATGGTCGTGGTCGTGATTCTCGGCATTCTCGCCGCCCTGGTGGTGCCGAAAATCATCAGCCGGCCGGACGAAGCGCGGGTCATCGCAGCCCGGCAGGACATCGCCAGCCTGATGCAGGCGCTGAAGCTCTACCGCCTCGACAATCAGCGGTATCCCACGACCGAACAGGGATTGCAGGCGCTCGCGTCCAAGCCGACCGCCGCGCCGGTCCCGGCCAACTGGAAGGCAGGCGGCTACGTCGAGCGCCTGCCCAAGGATCCCTGGGGCAATTCCTACCAGTACCTCAGCCCCGGCGTACATGGCGAGATCGACGTCTTCAGCTTCGGCGCCGACGGCGCGCCCGGAGGCGAGGGCAACGATGCCGACCTCGGTTCCTGGAACCTCTAGCCGCGCACCGGGAAACGGCTGCCGCCGCCGCGAGCGCGGCTTCACGCTCATCGAGATGCTCGTGGCGCTGGTGATCATGGGGCTGTTCGTAGGACTGGTCACCGCCATCGTGCTGCCGGGGGACCGCGACGTGCTGCGCGTGGAAGCGGAGCGCCTGGCGCAACTGCTGGATTTCGCCGCGGCCGAGGCGCAACTCACCGGAACCACCATTGCCTGGACGGCCGATGCCTCGGGCTACCGGTTCTCGCGCACCGGCGAGGATGCCGAGTGGTCGGAAATCCGCGACAGCGACCTGTTGCGCGCGCGCACGCTGCCGCAGGGTGTGCTCGTGTCCGGCATTCGCGTCGAGAACATGCGGCCGCAGGGCAGCATGCGCCTGGAGTTTCCGCCTCAGGGTGCGTCGCTCGCGTTCACCATCGCCATGTCCCTGGGTGCGGAGCGCTTTGCCATTGCGGGATCCCCGGTCGGCGAGGTGCGTCTGCTGCCGGGAGAAGGGACAGCCCCTGGCGACGTCGCGCGACCCTAGGCGGACAGGCTTCACGCTGATCGAGGTGCTGGTCGCGCTGGCGATCGTCTCGATCGCGTTGCTGTCGGCGCTGCATGCGGCGGGGGTGGGGGCCAACAACGTCGGCGAATTGCGCTCGCGCCTGCTCGCCGCCTGGGTGGCCGAGAATCGACTGGCGGAACATCGCGCCCGCGCTGACTGGCTGCCGCTCGGCCTGCAGCGCGGCAGCGCGAGCGAAGGCGGACTCGAATTCAGCTGGACCGAGGAAGTGATCGCCACGCCGAATGCCGCGTTCCGGCGCGTCGACATCCGGATTTTCGCGGCCGCAGACGAGTCGCACCGGCTCGCGCACCTCGTCGGCTTCGTCGTCAACGCGCCGGGGACGGCGCGATGAGGTCCGCGGCCCGCGCCGCGGCACGCGGCTTCACGCTGATTGAGCTGCTGACCGCGCTGCTGGTGCTGTCGCTGCTCGCGCTGATGTCCTACCGCGGGCTGGGCGCAGTGCTCGAGACGCGCGAACACGTCAGGCAGGAAACCGACAAATGGCAGCGCGTGGCGGCCTTTTTCGCGCGCTTCAAACGCGACGTGGAACTGGTGTCCCCGCGCGCGGTGCGCTTCGCCGGCGGCACCGCACCGGCGTGGCGCGGCGCCGCTGCAGCGACCGCGGAGGCGCGCCTGGAATTCAGCCGCTTTGCCGCAACCGAGGGCGTGGACACCGCGCGTCGCGTCGGCTACGGCCTGAACGAGAAACAGGAGATCGAGTTGTGGCTCTGGCCCGGACTCGACGTTGCGCCCGACGCGCTGCCCGCGCGCTATCCCGTGCTGGCGGGCGTCACGCGCTTCGAGCTGCAATACCTCGGTCCGAGCCTGGCGTGGGTCGACGCCTGGCCCACCACGGCATCCGACCCGCCGATCCCCCGGGCCGTGCGCCTGCAGCTGGGGCTCGCCACGGGCGAGGAAATCGTGCGCATCTTCGCGCTGCAGTCATGAAGGCGCTCGAGCGCGGCGTCGCCATCGTGCTGGCCATGGGCGTGGTCGCCCTGGCCGCGATCGCCGCGACCGCCATCATGGTTTCGCAGAGCACCTGGGCGCGGCGGACCGAACTCACCGCCAATCAGATCCAGGCGCAGGCCGTACTCCAGGCTGGCGCCGATTGGGCGCGCGCCGTGCTGAGCGACGATCTGCGCGCCGGCGGCGTCGACCACCTCGGCGAGCCCTGGGCGCTGAAGCTGCCGCCGCTGCAGGTCGAGAACGGCGAACTCGTGGGCAGCATCGTGGACCAGCAGGGCAGCTTCAATCTCAACAACGTGGTGACGGAGGGAAAGGTCAGCCTGGCGCAGCTCGCGCACCTGCGCCGCCTGCTGGCCATCCTGGGATTGCCGGACGAACTCGCCGACGCGCTCGCCGATTGGGTCGACGCGGACGGCGAACCGCATCCGCGCTACGGGGCCGAGGATGCCTACTATCTCGCCCTGGATCCGCCTTACCTCACCGCCAATCGGCCGCTGACCGATGTCGCCGAGCTCGCGCTGGTGCGCGGCTTCGACGACAATGTGCGTGCGCGCCTGCGGCCCTACGTCAGCGCGCTGCCGCGAGTCGCGGCGGTCAACGTGAATACTGCGCCCGCCGAAGTGCTCGCCGCCGTGATCGATGGCCTGGAACTGCGCGATGCCCAGTTGCTGGTCGCGCAGCGCGAGCGGGCCTACTTTCGCAGCGTCGACGACTTCCTCAGGCGGCTTCCCCGGGGCGTCGAGGCCGCCGCCAGCGACATCAGCGTCAGCAGCCATTACTTCGTGGCGACGCTGCGCGTGACGATCGGTGGCGCGCAGGCGCGCGGCCAGGCCCTGCTCGCGCGCGGCGCCGGCGCATGGCCCGAAGTCGTGTGGCGAAAGTACCTATGAGCCTGTTGCGAATCTACTGTTCATTGCACCAAGCGCCGCAATCGTGCCAATGGGCGCTACTCGGCAGCGGCCGCGATGCGCTGCTCGGCTCCGGCCCGCTGGCGCAACTGCCGCAGCGCGCCGAGCGCGTCCAGCTGGTGTTGCCGGCCGGCGAAGTGCTCATCACCCGCGCACACCTGCCGGAATCGGCCCGGCGCCGCAGCGGGTCGGTGCTGGCTTTCGCGGTGGAGGAACAGACGCTCGGAGACCCCGACGCGCACCAGGTCAGCTGGCTCGGCTCGGTCGCCAGCGCAGACGTGCTCGCGGTCGTTGACCGGGCGGGACTGCAGCAATGGCGCGATGCGCTCGAAGCGGCGGGCATCCGGGGCTACGAGCTGCACTGCGAAACCCTGATGCTGCCGTGGGCGCCGGGCGAATGGAGTCTCGCCTGGGACGGCCGCGAAGGATTCGTCCGCGTCAACGCCTTCGAAGGCACAACCACGGATTGCGGCGGCCCCGGCGCACCGCCGCTGTCGCTGCGCATGATGATCGAGGACGCGAAGTCGCGCGGCGAAGCGCCGACGTCGGTGGCCATGTATGCCATGGTGCCGGAGGCGCTGCCTGAAATCGAGCCCTGGCAGCGCGCGCTCGGCGTCGCACTGCGCCCCGCCGGCGACTGGAGCTGGCGCACGGCGCCGCCCGAGGCCGGCATCAGCCTGGCGCAGGAGCGGGCACGCTGGCGTTTTGCGCCGGACGCCCTCGAGAAACTGCGTCCGGCGGCGTGGATCGCGGCGGCGGCTCTGGCGATCCATGCCATCGCGCTGATCGCCGATTGGACACGGCTGGCGGGCGAGCAGCGCAGCCTGCGCCGGCAGATGGAAACGGGATTTCGGGCGGCATTCCCCGAAGCGGTAGCGATCGCCGACCCGGCGCTGCAGATGCGGCGCAAGCTCGCCGAGGCGCGCCACGCCGTCGGCCAGCCCGACGGCAGCGACTTTCTGCCGATGATCGCGAACGTGGCGGGTGCGCTGAAGGCAGCGCCGGCCGGCAAATTGCGCGTGCTGTCCTACGAGAGCGGACGCCTGACGCTCGAGATCGCGGCCGTGGATGAGGCTGGCGTGCGGCGCATTATCGCGCGTTTGCTCGAGGCGGGTCTGCGAGCCGAAGTCTCGGCCGCGTCGACGCGCGCCGGCGGCGCTACGGTGGTACTCGCGGTGCGCTCGTCATGAGGGCCCGGCTGCGCAAGCTCTGGCAATCGCGCTCGCCGCGGGATCGGGTGGTGATCGTCCTGCTGGCCGTGGTGGTAGCAGCCGTGCTGTACGTGTGGCTCGTCCAGTCGGCGGCCCGGGCACGTGTCAATCTCGGCGCTTCCGTGTCCGCGCTGCGCGCGCAGGCGCTGGCTTTCGATCGCGACGCGACCGAGCTCGCGCGCGTGCGCGCCGTGCGCGTCCCGCCGCCGCCGCAGGGCGATCTGCGCGCGCAGGTCCAGTCGCAGCTCGCTGGCGCCGGGCTTGCCGGAGGGCTGTTGCGGATCGATGCCACCGACGCCAACCACGTCCAGGTCGTGTTCGGATCGGTTGCCTTCGCGGACTGGCTGGCGTGGGTAACCGCGCTGCAGGCGCAATACATCCGTCTCGAAACCGTGCGCGTCGAGGCCCTGACGACACCGGGTCTGGTCGGCATCACGGCCACTTTCGCGCGCGCCACGCCACCGTGAGCCGGTGGCCGTGGATCGCGTTCGGGCTCGGCGTCTACGCGCTCGGGCTCATCGCGACCGCCCCGGCGAGCCTGATCGACGCCAACCTGCGAAGTCGGACGCAGGGCCGGCTGGGGCTGGTCGAAGCGCGCGGCACGTTGTGGTCGGGGACCGGACAGCTTGAGCTGAGCGATGCGAACCGCCGCAATGCAATCGCGAAACACATCGCCTGGCGCATGCGGCCCGCGTACCTGCTGCAAGGCCAGCTTCACTATGACGTCGGGTTCGACCACGCATCCAGGCTTTTTCCCGTGGCGATCTTTGCGTCGCGCATCGAGCTGACGGCAGCCGAGATCAACCTGCCGGCCGCGGCGCTGGCACTGGCCGTGCCGAAGCTGGCGCCGCTCGAGCTTGCCGGTGAACTGACGCTGCGCATCGCCCGGCTCGACATTGCCCGCGGCGCACCGCGAGGCAACGCGACGCTGCAATGGCGCGCCGCCGGATCGGCGCTGTCGCCGGTTACACCGCTGGGGGACTACGAACTGCACCTCGAAGGCGACGGCAGCGTGCTGCGCGCGTCCTTGCGCACGCTGCAGGGGCCGCTGCAGCTGGCCGGACAGGGCTCCTGGAGCAGCGGCCGCAATCCGGAGTTCACGGGCACGGCGCAGGTCCCGCCGCAGCACCAGCAGCAGCTCTCACCGTTACTGCGGCTCATCGCGATCGAGCGCGGCGCCGGCAGCTTCGCGCTGCAGCTCAGGTAGACGCGCGCGTCCGGCTCAGTCCGCGCTTGCCGCGATGCGGCGCTTGAGGGCCGCGGCATCCGCAGCGATCACTTCGTAGCGCTGCGGCAGCGCCTCCAGGCCCTCGAAGCCCGGCGGCCGTTCCGGTTCGCGCCCCAGCGCTTCGCGGATCGTCTCCGCGAATTTCGCCGGCAGCGCCGTCTCGAGGCAGATCAGCGGCACGCCGGGTTCACGATGTTCGAGCCCGACCTTCACGCCGTCCGCGGTGTGGGGATCGACGACGACGCCGAAGCGCTCGTGCACCGCCCGGATGGTGGCGAGGCGATCGGCATGCCGGCTCGTGCCGGAGGCGAAACCGCTCGCCGCAATGCGCGCCTTCAGCGCTGCCAAGTCGAATTCGCCGCGCCTCTCGAGCTCCGCCCACAGGTCACTGACGCGGGCACCGTCGCGGCCGACGAGATCGAACACGTAACGCTCGAAGTTCGAGGCTTTCGCAATGTCCATCGACGGGCTCGAGGTGGGGACCGCGGCGCCGCGCGCGCGGTAGCGGCCGGTGCGGAAGAACTCGTCCAGCACGTCGTTCTCGTTGGTCGCGAGGATCAGGCGCCTCACGGGCAGGCCCATGGCGCGTGCCACGTAGCCGGCGTAGATGTTGCCGAAATTGCCCGAGGGCACGGCGAACGAGACCTCCTGGCCGTCGCTCCGGGTCGCCGCGAAATAGCCCTTGAAGTAGTACACCACCTGCGCGGCGACGCGCGCCCAGTTGATCGAATTCACCGCACCGATGCGGTAGCGCGCCTTGAATTCGGCGTCGGCGTTGACCGCCTTGACCAGGTCCTGGCAGTCGTCGAAGGTGCCCTTCACCGCGAGGTTGTGGAGGTTCGCGTCCTGCAGGCAGTACATCTGCGCGCGCTGGAACGCGCTCATGCGGCCGTGCGGCGAGAGCATGAACACGCGGATGCCGCGCTTGCCGCGCATCGCGTGCTCCGCGGCCGAGCCGGTGTCGCCGGAGGTGGCACCGAGGATGTTGAGCGTCGCGCCGCTCCGCGCCAGCGCACTCTCGAAGAGTTCGCCGAGGAGCTGCATCGCGAGATCCTTGAAGGCGAGCGTCGGGCCGTTCGAGAGCCGCAGCAGATGCAGCCCCGGCTCGAGCGTGGCGAGCGGCGTGATGGCGTCGCTGCCGAAGACGGCGGGCCGGTAGGCGCGCCGCACGAGCGCGTCGAGTCCGGGCACGTCGTCCATCAGCGGCTGCAGCACCGCGCAGGCGAGCTCCGCGTAGCTCTTGCCGCGCAGCGCACCGGGTTCGAGGCGCGGCAGGGATTCCGGCACGTACAGGCCGCCGTCGGGCGCGAGCCCCTCGAGCAGAATCTCGCTGAAGCGCCGGCGCGGCGCCGTGCCGCGCGTCGAGACGTAGCGCACTAAAGCAGCTCTTCCAGCCGGATGCGGGTGACCCTGCCCACCACGGTCGCGAGGCTCTCGATGCGGCGCAGCGCGGCGTCGACGTTCTTCTCTACCGCGAGGTGCGTGAGCACCACGATGTCGACGCGGCGCTCGCCCTCGCCGGGTTCCTTCTGCACCATGGCGTCGATCGAGATGCTCGAATCCGCCAGGATGCGCGTGATATCGGCGAGCACACCGGGCTGGTCGCGCACCCGCATGCGCAGGTAGTAGGAGGTCTCCACATCGCCGATCGGCAGGATCGGCTCGTCCGAGAGCTGGTCGGGCTGGAAGGCGAGGTGCGGCACGCGATGCTCGGGATCGGCGGTGATGAGGCGCGTCACGTCGATGAGGTCGGCGACCACCGCGCTCGCCGTGGGCTGGCTGCCCGCACCGGCGCCGTAGTACAGGGTCGGCCCGACCGCGTCGCCCTTCACCAGCACCGCGTTCATCACGCCTTCGACGTTGGCGATGAGGCGCTTGGCCGGAACCAGCGTCGGGTGCACCCGCAGTTCGATGCCCTGGCGCGCGCGGCGCGTGATGCCGAGCAGCTTGATGCGGTAGCCGAGCTCCTCGGCGTAGCGGATGTCCTGGGTCGTCAGCGCGGCGATGCCCTCGGTGTAGGCCTTGTCGAGCTGCATCGGGATGCCGAAGGCGAGCGCCGCCAGGATGGTCAGCTTGTGCGCCGCGTCCACGCCCTCGATGTCGAAGGCCGGGTCGGCCTCGGCATAGCCCTTGCGCTGCGCCTCCTTGAGCACGGCGCCGAACTGCAGGCCCTTGTCGCGCATCTCCGAGAGGATGAAGTTCGAGGTGCCGTTAATGATGCCGGCGATCCACTCGATGCGGTTCGCGGAGAGGCCCTCGCGCAGCGCCTTGATGATCGGGATGCCGCCGCCGACCGCGGCCTCGAAGGCGACCATCACGCCCTGCTGCTGCGCGGCGGCGAAGATCTCGTTGCCGTGCTTCGCCAGCAGCGCCTTGTTGGCGGTGACCACGTGCTTGCGGTGCCGGATCGCGTCGAGCACCAGCTTGCGGGCGATGCCGGTGCCGCCGATCAGCTCGATGACGATGTCGATGTCCCTGGCGCGGGTCACCGCAAACGCATCCGCGGTCACGCCCGCCTTGCCGCCGGCGATGGCACGCGCGCGCTCGATTGCCGTGTCGGCGATGCGCGTGATGCGGATGGCGCGTCCCGCGCGCCGCTGGATCTCGTCGGCGTTGCGCGCGAGCACCTCCCAGGTGCCGCGGCCCACGGTGCCGATGCCGAGCAGTCCGGCACGGATCGGCTGCGCGGGGCCCGCGGCGCGGCGCTTCCTCAAGCCGCGCCCTTCAACAGCCCGTCCTTGCGGAACATCTCGCGGATCCCGCGCACCGCCTGGCGCAGCCGGTGTTCGTTCTCGATCAGCGCGATGCGCACGTGGTCGTCGCCGTAGTCGCCGAAGCCCACCCCGGGCGCCACCGCAATGCGCGCATCCGCGAGCAGGCGCTTGGTGAACTCGATCGAGCCGAGCGCGGCGTAGAACTCGGGGATCCTGGCCCACACGTACATCGAGGCCTTCGGGTTCTCCACCATCCAGCCGATCTCGTGCAGGCCGCGCACCATGACGTCGCGCCGCCGCTGGTAGGTGCGACGCACCCCCTCGACGCAGTCCTGCGGACCGTCGAGCGCGATGATCGAAGCCACCTGGATCGGCGTGAAGGTGCCGTAGTCGTGGTAGCTCTTGATGCGCGCCAGGGCGTGCACCAGGTCGCGGTTGCCGACCATGAAGCCGATGCGCCAGCCGGCC
>SCUF01000065.1 GCA_004298325.1 Betaproteobacteria bacterium
CCTGAGCGGCGAGATTGCGGAAGACTTCAAGGACGTGCAGGTGATGTTCCTGCACGTGCACGCCGGCCAGGGCATCCAGATGGCCGAGAAGGAAGTGCGCAAGCCCGACGATCTCAAGGGTCTCAAGATGCGCATCCCGACGCGCACCGGCGCCTGGATCATCGAGGCGCTCGGCGCGGCGCCGGCGGCCATGCCGGTTCCCGCCCTGCCGCAGGCCTTGCAGAAGAAGGTCGTCGACGGTGCGTTGATCCCGTGGGAAATCATTCCTCCCCTGAAGCTGCAGGACGTCACCAAGGTGCAGGTCGAGGGACCGCAGCGCGAGCGCTTCGGCACCACGACCTTCCAGGTGTCGATGAACAAGAACACCTGGGCGAAATTGCCGCCCGACGTGAAGAAAGCGTTCGAAGCGAACAACGGCGAAGCCCGCTGGCGCGCCGTCGGCAAGGTCTGGACCGATTCGGAAGAGGGCGGCATCGCCATGGCCAAGAAGGCCGGCAACAAGCACATCCAGATCACGGCGGCCGAACTGGAATTGTTCAAGCAGAAGCTGGAGCCCGTGGTGCAACGCTGGATCGACGAAGTCAAGTCCAAGGGCATCGACGGCAAAGCGCTGGTCGCCAGGGCGCGCGAGCTGGTCGCCAAGTACTCCAAGTAGCGCATGGGCGAGGCGCCCGGGACCTCAGGGGCGGGGCGTTTCGGCCCCGTCCGCCGCGCCATCGAGTGGTGGGCCCTGCTGGGCGGGGTGGTGCTGCTTGCGATCGCCCTGATGAGTGCCTGGAGCGCGGCGACCGGCTGGCTGCTCGGCAAGCCCTTGCCGGGCGACTTCGAGCTGACCGAAGTCTTCGTCGCGGTCGCGGTGTTCGCGTTCCTGCCGTACTGCCAGCAAACCGACGCCAATGTCACGGCGGACCTGTTCACGGCGGGGGCCGGTCCGCGCGCGACGGCCGCTTTCCGGCTGTTCGGTGCGCTGCTTGCGCTCGCCGTCGCGCTGTTGCTGGCGTGGCGCACCGGGGCGGGGCTGCTGGACTATCGCCAGTTCGTCGAGACCACCGCGATCCTGAAGATCCCGATCTGGTGGGCCTACGTTCCAGCGCTCGCGTCGCTGGCGCTGCTGGTCATTGCCTGCGTCATTACCCTGGCGGACGACCTGCGCGCGCTGCTGCGCGGCTGAGCGGCAGACCGCGTTGGACGCGCATTTCCTCACCGGCCTCATCGGCCTCGCCGCGCTGATCGCGCTGATCGCGATCCGCGTGCCGATCGCGCACGCGATGATCCTCGTCGGCGCCACGGGCTTCGCGATCCTGAGCGGGCCGGCGATCCTGCTGTCGCAGCTCAAGACGCTGGTCTACTCGCAATTCTCGATCTACGACCTGTCGGTGCTGCCGATGTTCGTGCTGATGGGCAACATCGCCTCGCGCGCGGGGCTGTCGCGCGACCTGTTCCGCGCCGCCAATGCCTGGCTCGGCTGGATGCGCGGCGGTGTCGCGATGTCCGCAATTGCCGCCTGCGCGGGATTCGGCGCGGTCTGCGGTTCTTCGCTCGCCACGGCCTCGACGATGGGGCAGGTCGCGCTGCCGGAATTGCGCCGCTACCGCTACAGCCCGGCGCTCGCCACCGGCACGCTCGCCGCCGGCGGCGTACTGGGCATCCTGATTCCGCCGTCGGTGGTGCTGGTGGTCTACGCGATCGTGGTCGAGGCGAGCATCGTCGAGATGTTCATCGCGGCCTTCATCCCGGGCCTCATCGCCGTGGTGATGTTCCTCCTGACGATCGCGATCTACGTTCGCGTGCGGTCCGACGCCGGCCCTGCCGGCGACCGCGTATCGCGCGAGGAATTCGTCGCCGCGACCATCGGCGTGGCGCCGGTGGCGCTGGTCTTCGCCGCGGTGATCGGCGGCATCTACTTCGGGCTCTTCAACCCGACGCCGGCCGCTGCCATCGGCGTCTTTCTGGTAACCGTCATCGCCGCGGTGCGCCGGAGCATGAATCTCGCGGGCCTGCGGGCGGCGCTGCTCGACACCGCGCAAACCACCGGCATGATCTACCTGATCCTGCTCGGCGCGCAGCTGCTGAACATCTTCATGACGCGCGGCGGGGTGCCGCAGGCCGCGGCCGCGATGATGGCGAATTCCGGCCTGCCGCCGATGGCGATCCTGGTGCTGCTGCTGGTCGCGCTGATCGTGCTCGGCTGCCTGATGGACAGCCTGTCGATGATCCTGCTCGCGATCCCGTTCTTCTGGCCGGTGATCTCCGCACTGGATTTCGGCATGAGCGCGAACGACCTGAAGATCTGGTTCGGCATCCTCGCCCTCGTGGTGGTCGAACTCGGCCTCATCACGCCCCCGGTCGGGATGAACGTGTTCGTGATCCATTCGCTCGCCAAGGACGTGCCGATGAGCCAGACCTTTCTCGGCGTCATGCCATTCTTCGCCGCCGAAATCGTCCGCGTGACGCTGCTGGTGACATTTCCCGCGCTGACCCTATGGCTGCCAAGACTGCTCGCCGGCTGAGCCGCGGCCGGGACTTGCCGCGCCGGCGGACGCCGCCGAGCGACGTGCGCGCGCAGGCCACGGGACGCGTCGAAGGGCATCCCGACGGCCACGGCTTCCTGGTGCCCGACGACGGCACGGCATCGATCCTGCTGCCGTTCGCGGAGATGCGCCAGGTGCTGCACGGCGATCGCGCCACGGTGCGCGTCACCGGCAGCGACACGCGCGGCCGCGCGCAGGGCGCCATCCTCGAAGTGCTCGAGCGCGCGCAGCGGCGCATCGTCGGGCAGCTGCATGCCGAGCACGGCGTGACGTTTCTCGCGCCCGCCGACAAGCGCATCGCGCAGGACGTGCTGGTGCCGCCGGGAG
>SCUF01000066.1 GCA_004298325.1 Betaproteobacteria bacterium
ACCTCGCAGGTCGACGACGTGGTCATGGGCTGCGTCACCCCGGTCGGCGAGCAGGGCTCCTGCATCGCCAAGACCGCGGCGCTCGCGGCGGGCTGGGACTGGCACGCGGCGGGCGTGCAGCTGAACCGCTTCTGCGCCTCGGGCTTGGAGGCGGTCAACATGGCGGCGCAGAAGGTGCGTTCGGGCTGGGAAGACCTGGTGGTGGCGGGCGGCGTCGAATCGATGTCGCGCGTGCCGCTGGGCACCGACCGCGGACCCTGGGCCTGCGACCCCGAGACCAATTTCGACACGGCGTTCATTCCGCAGGGCATCAGCGCGGACCTGATCGCCACGCTCGAGGAATTCCCGCGGGAGGCAGTGGACGCGTTCGCGCTGGGCTCGCAGAAGAAAGCCGCCGCGGCGCGCGACGGCGGGTTGTTCGGCAAATCGGTGGTGCCGGTGACCGATGCGATCGGCGACGTGATCCTCGATCGCGACGAGTTCATCAAACCGCACACCACGCTCGAGGGGCTCGCCTCGCTCAAGCTGTCTTTCGACAAGATGGGCGAGATGGGCTACGACGCGGTGGCGATCCGCCGCTATCCGCAGGTCGAGCGCATCCGCCACGTGCACACCGCGGGAAATTCGTCGGGCATCGTCGACGGCGCGGCCGCGATGCTGATCGGCAGCGAGGCAAAGGGCCGGCAGCTGGGGCTTGCACCGCGCGCGCGCATCGTCGCGGCGGCGCTCTCGGGCGCCGATCCGACGATCATGCTCACGGGGCCGATGCCGGCGGCGCGCAAGGCGCTCGCCAAGGCGGGCATGACGATCGACCAGATCGACCTGTTCGAAGTGAACGAGGCCTTCGCCGTGGTGCCGATGAAGTTCATGAAGGAGCTCGGCGTGCCGGCCGAAAAGGTGAACGTAAACGGCGGCTCGATCGCGATGGGCCATCCGCTCGGCGCCACCGGCGCCATGATCCTCGGCACGCTGATCGACGAGTTGGAGCGGCGCAAGCTCCGCTACGGCCTCGCCACCCTGTGCGTCGGCGGCGGCATGGGCATCGCCACCATCGTCGAGCGTCTTTAAACCCGGGGTCAGAGTAAGGGGTCAGAGTCCCTACTCTGACCCCAATATAGACAATGAAAACAATTCGATACGAGAAAGACGCCGAGGGCGTCGTCACGCTCACGTTCGACGCACCGGGCGCGGCCGTGAACACGATGTCGGCCGAATGGCAGGCCGACTTCGAAGCCGCGCTCGCCCGGCTGCAGAAGGAGAAGGAAAGCCTCGCCGGCGTCGTCATCGCCTCGGCCAAGAGCACCTTTTTCGCCGGCGCGGAACTGAAGGAGCTGGTCAAGGCGACGCCGCAGGACGGACCGAAGGTCTTCGAGGAAGTCGAGCGCCTCAAGAGGTCGCTGCGCGCCCTGGAGAAGCTCGGCAAGCCGGTGGTCGCGGCCATCAACGGCGCCGCGCTCGGCGGGGGCTGGGAGATCGCGCTTTCCGCGCACTGCCGCATCGTGCTCGACGATTCCCGGATCCAGCTCGGTTGCCCCGAGGTGACGCTGGGCCTGCTGCCCGGAGGCGGCGGCGTGGTCAAGATGACGCGCCTGCTCGGACTGCAGGCGGCGTTTCCGTATCTCGTCGAAGGCCGCCTCCTGCGGCCGCGCGAGGCAGCCGATCTGAAACTGATCCAGGGTCTCGCCGCGAATCGCGAAGACCTCGTGCGCATGGCGCGCGAATGGATCCGCGCGCACCCGGCGCCGATCCAGCCCTGGGACGATGAGAAGTACCGCATGCCGGGTGGCGCGCCTTCCAGCCCCCAGGTGTCGCAGATGCTCGCCATCGCGCCGGCGATGCTGGTGGAAAAGACGCGCGGCCTGTACCCGGCCCCCGAGGCGATCATGTCCGCCATGGTCGAAGGCCTGTACGTCGATTTCGACACCGCGATGCGCATCGAGTCACGCTACTTCGCGAAAATTGCGACCGGCGCGGTGGCGAAGAACATGATCAGCGCGTTCTTCTTCAACCTGAACGCGATCAAGTCGGGAGCCTCTCGCCCAAAGGACGTGCCGCGCTGGAAGGCGGCGAAGCTCGGCATTCTCGGCGCCGGCATGATGGGCGGCGGCATCGCCTGGGCGAGCGCGAGCCGCGGCATCCCTTGCGTGCTCAAGGACGTGTCGCAGGAAAAGGCCGAAGCGGGCAAGGCCTATTCGGAAAAGCTGCTGGCGAAACGCAAGCGCCCCGACGGCGCCGAGATTCTCGGCCGCATCCAGCCCTCGGCGCGCGCCGAGGACCTGCGCGGCTGCGACCTCATCATCGAGGCGGTGTTCGAGAAGCGCGAACTGAAGGCGCAGGTGACGAAGGAGGCCGAGCCGATGCTTGCCCCGGGCGGCATCTTCGCCTCCAACACCTCGACCCTGCCCATCACCGGGCTCGCTCAGGCCGCGGCGAGGCCCGAGAATTTCATCGGCCTGCATTTCTTCTCGCCGGTGGACAAGATGAAGCTGGTGGAGATCATCAAGGGCGCGCAGACCTCGCCCGAGACGCTCGCGCGCGCCTACGACTACGTGCTGCAGATCGACAAGACGCCGATCGTGGTGAACGACTCGCGCGGCTTCTACACCAGCCGCACCTTCGGCACTTTCGTGCAGGAAGGCTGCGCGATGCTTGCCGAAGGCATCCCGGCGGCGGTGATCGAGAACGCGGCGCGCTTCGCCGGCATGCCGGTGGGGCCGCTCGCGGTGATCGACGAGACTTCGATGTCGCTCTCGGTGCACGTGATGGAGCAGACCCTCGCCGACCTGAAGGCCGAGGGCAAGCCGTTGCCGCCGCCGCATCCGGGGCAGGACGTGATCGTGCGCATGGTGAAGGAGTTCAAGCGTCCGGGGCGCGCCGGGGGCGGCGGCTTCTACGAGTACCCGAAGGAGGGCAGGAAGTTTCTCTGGCCGGAACTCGGCAAGATCTTCGGCCAGGCGAAGCTCGCATACGACTTCGAGGAACTGAAGCAGCGGATCCTCTACCGGCAGGCGATCGAGACGGCGAGATGCCTCGAGGAAGGCGTGCTCACCACGGCGCACGACGGCAACATCGGCTCGATCTTCGGCATCGGCTTCCCGGCCTGGACGGGCGGCGCGCTGCAGTACGTCAACTACGTCGGCGCGGCGAAGTTCGTGCAGCGCGCAGACGCGCTGGCGAAGAAATACGGCGAACGCTTCGCGCCGCCGAAGCTGCTGCGCGATCTGGCCGCCAAGGGCGGCCGGCTCGGCTAGGCCGGCTGGCGCAGCACCAGCACGTTGCCCGCCACCGAGACGGCGATGCCGGCCACGGTGAGCGGGTGCCAGGCAAAGCCTTCGAACAGCGACGACACGACCAGCGCCATGATCGGCACCATCACGCCGATGTAGGAGGCGCGCGCCGCGCCGATGCGCCCGAGGAGCGTGAGATACGCGCCGAAAGTCAGGATCGAGCCGAACACCGTGAGGTAGAGGAGCGAGAGGACGTAGCCTGGCGAGGGATCGAAGCCGAGCGGCCGGCCGAGCGCGAGCGCGATCGCGAGCGAGGTGAGGCCCCCATAGGCCATGCTCCAGGCCATCGTCGGCCAGCCGTGCAGCCCGCGCTGGTGGTTGCGGTGCGCCACCAGGCTTGCGGCCGAGGTGATCAGCACTGCGCCCATCGTCATCACGGCGCCCAACGCAACGTTGCCCGGGTGGCCGGTGCGGCCGATCTCCGGCCAGAAGACGAGCGCGATGCCCGTGATGCCGAGCAGCGAACCCAGCGCCATGCGCGCCGTCATCGCCTGTCCGAAGAAGATGCGCAGCCCGAACATGGCGAGCAGCGGCCCCGCCGAGTAGCCCACCGCGAGCAGCCCCGAGATGACGTGGGTCTCGGCGTGGTAGACGAGGATGTAGCCGAAGCTGTACATCAGCATGCCGAGCACCACCAGCGCGGCGTGCTGCGCGGGGCGAAAGCGAAGCGGCAGCCCGCGCAGCCGGCAATAGGCGCCGACGAGCGCCGCGGCGAGGAGAAAGCGGTAGCTCACGCTCGCCTCCGGCGCCACGCTGCCGAGCTGGAACGTGATCGCGAGCCAGGTGGTGCCCCAGATCAGGACGCAGCCGGCGAAGAGCGAAAGCGTGTTCAAACCGTGTCGATCGGGCGCGGCGCGTGGCGGGACGCGCCATGATACTCTGGCGCACGGTACAACCTTCCTGTCTGCGGAACATCGGTGAGCTCAAGCGTATCGGGTCGCACGTGCCGGATCTGCGGCAACGCGGCGGGCAACCGGGCACACTTCCCGAGAGAGATGATGTTCGGCTCGCAGGAGCCGTTCGAGTATCTCGAGTGCGGTTACTGCGGCTGCCTGCAGATCGCCGAGATTCCGCCCGACCTGGCGAAGCACTATCCGAACGCGGGCTACTACGCGTACAAGCCGCCGCGGCAGAAGACCTACCCCGGGTGGGTGCTGCGCCTGCGCCACCGGCGCACGCGCCACTATCTCGGCGAGCGCAGCTGGCTCGGGGGCGTGCTCGGCGCGGTGTCGAAGCAGCCCGGGCATTTCGAGTGGTTCCGGCGCAGCCGGCTGAGCCTCGATTCGCGCATCGCCGACATCGGCTGCGGCACCGGCAAGCTGCTGTTGACGCTGCAGCGCGACGGCTTTCGCGCGCTGCTCGGCGCCGATCCGTTCATCGCGGCCGACATCGATTACGGCAACGGCGTGCGCGTGCTCAAGCGCAGCATCGAGGAGCTGGAGGGGACGTTCGACTTCCTCATGCTGCACCACTCCTTCGAGCACATGCCCGAGCCGAAACGGGCGCTGGACGCGCTGCGGCGGCGGGTCTCTTCCGGCGGCACGCTGCTGATCCGGATCCCGGTCTGCGACTCCTACGCGCGGCGCAAGTACGGGATTCACTGGATGGCCTGGGATGCGCCGCGGCACCTCTACCTGCACACCGTGAAGAGCATGCACCTCGCCGCCGCCAACTCGGGTTTTGAAGTCTTCGACATCCGCTACGATTCCTCGGTGCAGCAGTTCGCCAGCAGCGAGCTCTACCTGCGCGGCGTGCCCTACGTCGAGCAGAGCCGCTTCCAGCCGGGACGCAGCCCGGAAGCGTTTTCCGAAGCCGAATGGCGCGATTTCGAGCGGCGCGCCGAGGCGCTGAATCGCAAGCGCGACGGCGACACGGCGTGCTTCTACCTGCGCCCGATTCCATCCCGGAAGGGCGGCTGACGATGTCTCTGCCAAAGCGCCTCCAGGGCCTGCGGCTGCCGGTGATCGCCGCGCCGATGTTCATCGCCTCGAACCCGAAGCTCGTGATCGAGCAGTGCAAGGCCGGCATCGTCGGTGCGTTTCCGGCGCTGAACGCGCGCCCGCAGGAGGCGCTCGACGCGTGGCTCGCCGAGATCGAAGCCGCGCTCGCCGCGCATCCGGGGGCGGCGCCCTTCGCCGTCAACCAGATCGCGCACAAGTCGAACGACCGGCTGGAGAAGGACCTCGAAGTCTGCATCCGCCGCCGCGTGCCGATCATCATCACGAGCCTGCGCGCGCCCAACGAGGTGATTCCGGCGATCCACGCCTACGGCGGCATCGTGCTGCACGACGTGATCAGCGTGCGCCATGCCGAAAAGGCGCTCGAGGCGGGCGTCGACGGCCTGATCCTCGTCTGCGCCGGCGCGGGCGGCCACGCCGGCGCGCTGTCGCCGTTCGCGCTGGTGGGCGAGGTGCGGCGCTTTTTCGACGGGCCGCTGGTGCTCGCGGGCGCCATCACCACCGGCAGCGCGATCCTCGCCGCGCAGGCCGCGGGCGCGGACCTCGCCTATATCGGCACGCGCTTTCTCGCCACGCCGGAGGCGAGCGTGCCCGAGCGCTACAAGGAGGAGATCCTCAAGGCCGCGGCCGCCGACATCGTCTACACGGATCTTTTTTCCGGCGTGCATGGGAGCTACCTCAGGCACAGCGTGATCGCCGCCGGCTACGATCCGAAGAACCTGCCGCGCTCGGACCCTTCGAAGATGAATTTCGGCACCGGCTCGGGCACGGAGACGAAGGTCTGGCGCGACATCTGGAGCGCCGGGCAGGGCGTCGGCCAGATCGATCGCATCCAGCCCGTGGCGGAGGTCGTAGCGCAGCTGGAGCGGGAATACACCGCGGCGCGCCAGCGGCTCGCGCTCGCTTCATGAAGCCCGATTTCGAGACGCTGCAGGTGGAGCGCCGCGGCGCGGTGGCCGAGGTGTGGCTCAACCGGCCGCAGGCGCGTAACGCGATGAGCGACGCCATGAGCGCCGAGCTGCCCGCGGCCTTCAGCCTGCTCGGCAAGGACGCCGCGGTGCGTGTCGTGGTGCTCGGCGGCCGCGGCAGCGCGTTCTGCTCGGGTGCGGATCTCGGCCGGATGGAGCAGGCGGGACGGGCGCGCGGCGCGCGCAATCGGGCTCAGGCGATGAAATCGGCGAAGCTCTTCCATCAGCTCTACACCTTCCCCAAGCCGACCATTGCGCGCGTCCACGGCGCGGCGTTCGCCGGCGGCATGGGACTGGTGTGCGCCTGCGACGTGGTGGTGGCGGGCGAGGCGGCGGTGTTCTGCCTGCCGGAGACGCGGATCGGCCTCGTGCCGGCGATGATCAGCCCTTACGTGACGCGCGCCATGGGGGCGAATGCGGCGCGGCGCTACGTGCTCTCGGGAGAGCGCTTCTCGGCCGCCGAAGCGAAGGCGATGGGGATGGTGCACGAGCTCGTGCCGGAGGCAGGGCTGGACGCGGCCGTGGAGAGAATCGCGCAGGCGTTCGTCGCCTGTGCACCGAACGCCATCGCGGAGGCGAAAAAGCTGCTGCGCGAGGTGAGCGGCGCGCCGCTCACGCCGCAGCTCATCTCGCATACCGCCAACGTGATCGCCAGGGTGCGCGCCTCGGCGGAAGCGCGCGAGGGGATCGCCTCTTTCAGGGAGAAGCGCAAGCCGAGTTGGGGTCAGAGTAAGGGGTCGGAGTAAGGGGTCGGAGTCACTACGCTGTCCCCAATCCTGGGGCTGACGCTATCCGCCCGGTGGCGGCGCCAAACCCGATTGTCACGCAGCCCTCGCGCGCGCAGCGGCCGCGCTGGATCACTTCGTCGCCGTCCTCGAGGAACGTGCGCGACTCGCCGCCCGGCAAGACGATCGGGTTCTTTCCGCCCTGCGTCAGCTCGATCATCGAGCCCACCGATTCGGGCGTCGTCCCGGAAAGCGTGCCCGAGCCGAGCAGGTCGCCGGGCCGCAGATTGCAGCCGTTGGACGCCTGGTGCGTCACGATCTGCGCGACGGTCCAGTACGAATGCCTGAAGCTGCTGCGTGTGAGGCGTGCCGGGGGCAGATTGCGCGCGCGCATCGCGGCGCTCCGCAGGTGCATCTCCAGCTCGATCGCGACACCGCCTGCGCGCTGATCGGCAGCATCGCACAGGTAGTCAAGCGGCGCCGGTTGATTGGCCGCGCGCTCGAACGCCGCGCAGCGAAACGGCTCCAGCGCCTCGAGGGTGACGATCCACGGCGATACCGTGGTGGCAAAGCTCTTGGCGAGAAACGGCCCGAGCGGCTGGTACTCCCAGGTCTGGATGTCGCGCGCCGACCAGTCGTTGAGCAGTACGACGCCGAAGACGTGATCCAGTGCGCGCCGGATCGGCACCGGCTTGCCGAGCGCGTTGCCCGGGCCGATCACGATGCCGAGCTCGAGCTCGAAATCCAGCCGCCGGCTCGGCCCGAACGTGGGCGCCGGCGCCTCCGGCGCCTTGGTCTGGCCGTTCGGCCGCACCACCGGAGTGCCGCCGACCACGATCGACGAGGCGCGGCCGTGGTAGCCGATCGGCACCCACGCGTAATTCGGCAGCAGCGGACAGTCCGGGCGGAACATGCGGCCCAGGTTAGTCGCGTGATGGATGCCGGCGTAGAAATCGCTGTAGTCGCCGATCGCCACCGGCAGCAACAGTTCGGCGCGCTTCGTCGGCAGAAGGTGGCGCTGAAGATGTCGTCGCTGCTTCGGATCCGAGAGCGCGCGGGATAACTGCTTGCGCAGGGCCTTCCACGCCTTGCGTCCCGCGGCGGCAAGGCCGTTGAGGCTGGGTCCCGTCTTCAGTCCGAGTGCCGCGAGGTCCAGGATCTGGTCGCCGATCGCGACGCCCCCGCGCGGCGGCTCCTGGGTTCCCCGTGGGCGGAAGACGCCAAAGGGCAGGTTCTGGATCGGGAACTCGCTTGCCGGCGCGTTCGCGCTCTCGACCCAGCTCCGCAACTTCGGGTTGTGCGTCTCATCCATCGCCGGCAGTACTCTGACCCCTTACTCTGACCCCGATTTCCTGAATCCATTCCAGACGTTATCGTAGTCCTGCTGGCGCTCCTTCGTCGCCAGGGCGAAGCTTGTGGGACGAAAGACGTAACGCGATTCCCACATGAAGGCGAGGGTGTCTTCCTGCTTGTGGGGATTCAATTCGCCGTGGCTCGCCTTGTCCCAAGTGGCAGCGTCGGGGCCGTGCGCCGACATGCAGTTGTGGATCGACACGCCGCCCGGCAGGAAACCCTCGGCCTTGGCGTCGTAGACGCCGCGCACCAGGCCCATCAGCTCGCTCATCACATTGCGGTGGAACCACGGCGGGCGGAAGGTGTGCTCCGCGACCATCCAGCGCGGCGGGAAGATGACGAAGTCGCAGTTCGCCACGCCCGGCTGGCCCGAGGGCGAGGTGAGCACGGTGAAAATCGACGGGTCGCAATGATCGAAGCTCACCGTGTTGATCGCCATGAAGCGCGCGAGGTCGTACCTGTACGGCACGTAGTTGCCGTGCCAGGCGACCACGTCGAGCGGCGAGGCCCCAAGCTCCGTCGCCCAGAGATTGCCCAGAAACTTCACCACCAGCTCGTGGCGTCCGCCCTTGTCCTCGAACGCCGCCACCGGGGCGAGAAAGTCGCGCTTCTGCGCCAGACCCTGCGCGCCGATCGGCCCGAGCTCCGGCAGCCGGAATGGCGCTGCGTAGTTCTCGCACAGGTAACCGCGCACCGGACCGCCGGGCAACCCGAGCTTGAATTTCATGCCGCGCGGCACGACCGCGATCTGTCCGGGGGCGACGTCGAGCGCCCCCAGTTCCGTCGCCAGGCGCAACGACCCCTGCTGCGGCACAAACATCATTTCGCCGTCGGCATTGGCGAAGACGCGATCGGTCATCGAACGGTTGGCGCGGTAGATGTGCACCGCAATGCCGCTCTGCGCCGCGGGGTCGCCCGATCCCGCGAGCGTTGCAAGTCCCGCGATGAAATCGGCCGGCTTTTGCGGCAGCGGCAGCGGGTTCCAGCGCAGCCGGTTGGGCGAGGCGGCCTCCTCGTCGAACGGCCCGGACCGCAATAAGCCGTTATCCATTCGCTTGAACGGCGGCTGCATTGCGCTCGGCCGCAGCTTGTAGAGCCAGGTGCTCTGGTTCTCGGCGCGTGGCGCGGTGAACGCGGTGCCCGAGAGCACTTCCGCGTAAAGCCCCTTGGGAGTGCGCTGCGGGGAGTTCTGCCCGACCGGCAAGGCACCGCGCAGCGCTTCGCTGCTGAAGGTGTTGCCGAAGCCGCTCTGGTACTTCAAAGGCTGGATCTTGCGCATGAGCCGTCTCGTCCGATCCGAATGGCCGGGCCCGGCGCGGGCCAGTAGCGCATTTTCCACCATTCCAGTCGTAATCCCTGCGGCCTGTGCCTCAGGTGGCGCGCGACCGCGAGTCGTAAGACCAATGTCGCTTGGACAGCGTTTGCCGCGGCGAGTAATTTTGCCGGGCGCGCGCGGCAGATGCGGTCTGCGGCGCACGCTTGAAGACACATCTGTTGCGAGGAGGGGAGGCAGATGTCGACGCCGGCGCCGGCACTGGAGAGCCGTGCACCCGATCCGGCGATCCCAGCGGACGACCTGCTGTGGATCCTGGCGGCGCTATGCCGTGGTCACGGGCTGGCGTTCGATGGCGCGCTCCTGCGCGGCCGGTTTCCGCCGCCGTGCCGGCGTTCCGATTTGCTGGAGGCGGCCGAGGCGCTCGGCCTGCGAGCCGGGGTCGCGCGCCTCGGCGGCTTGAGGCTCGATCGCGTGCCGCTGCCTTGCGTCGCGTTCCTGCGGGCCGGCGGACGCCCGGCGCTCGTCCTGCGCAGCGACGGCGAACGCTTCATCTACGCCGAGGCGGGAAGCGACGTTTCCCGGCCCGCGCTGGCGAGGGACTTCAGCGAGCGTTTCGAGTCCGACGGCGTACTGTTTGCGCGGCAGACGGAGGATGCGCGGGCCGCGGTGCCGGGGTTCGAGGAGGAGCCGCGTCCGTTCGGCTTCCGCTGGTTCATCCCGGCGCTCGCGCGTCACCGCGCCGTCTGGCGCGACGTGCTGCTCGCGTCCCTTTTCATCCAGCTCGTCGGCCTGACGACGCCGCTCTTCACCCAGGTCGTGGTGGACAAGGTGGTGGTGCATCATACCCACGGCACGCTGACCGCGGTCGCCTTTGGCCTTGGCATGTTTCTCGTGTTCAACGCCGCGATGACGTGGCTGCGGCAGTACCTGGTCCTGCAGACCGGGAACCGCGTCGATGCGGTTCTCGCGGCCGAGGTGCTGCGCCACCTCCTGCGCCTGCCGCTGCCGTACTTCGAGCATCGCCCCACCGGCGTCACCGTGGCGCGGCTGCACGGCATCGAGACGATCCGCGAATTCCTGACCGGCGCCGCGATGAGCTTCGTGCTCGATGCGCCGTTTCTCGTCGTCGTGCTGGCGGTGATGTTCTGGTATTCGTGGCAGCTCTCGCTCATCGCGCTCGCGGTCGTGGCGGCGCTGGGGGCGCTCAGCGCGCTCGTCACGCCGCTGCTGCGCGCGCGGCTCGACCGCCAGTTCATGCTCGGGGCGCGCAACCAGGCGTTTCTCACCGAGTACGTCGGTGCTGCCGAGACCGTGAAGGGGTTGCAGCTCGAGCCGGTGCTCGAGCGGCAGTACGGCGACTATCTCGCGGGCTATCTTTCGGCGAGCTTCTCGACGCGCCAGCTCGCCAACAGCTATCACGTCGTCGCCGGCTCGCTCGAGCAGCTGTTGACGATCGCGATCCTGCTCGCGGGGGCGCTGCTCGTGATGCGCGGCGACGGTTTCACCATCGGCATGCTGGTCGCGTTCCAGATGTTCGCCGCGCGCATGGCGCAGCCGATGCTGCGGATCGCCGGGCTGTGGCAGGAACTGCAGCAGGCGAGCATCGCGGTGAAGCGCCTGGGCGACATCATGAATGCGCCGCCGGAGCCGCATGCGCTCGTGCCGGCGCATGCGCCGAGCGCTGCGCCGGGGAGCGTCGAGCTGCAGGACGTGTCGTTCCGCTACGGCGAAGCGCAGCCCTGGCTGTTCCGCGACCTGAATCTGCGCCTTCGCCCCGGGGCGCTGGTACTCGTCAGCGGGCCATCGGGCTGCGGCAAGAGCACGCTGGCCAAGCTGCTGCTCGGGTTCTACCAGCCGGACTCAGGCAGGATTCTGCTTGGCGGGCGCGACCTGCGCCATCTCGCCGCGAACGAGCTGCGCCAGTCTTTCGGCGTGGTGCTGCAGGACTCGCAGCTCTTTTCGGGGTCGATCTACGACAACCTCGCCATGGCCAATCCGCATGCGGCGTTCGAGGACCTCGTGCGCGCCTGCCGTCAGGCCGGGATCCACGACGTGATCGAGCGCCTGCCGCAGGGCTACCGCACGCCGATCGGCGAGCACGGGGTCGGATTGTCGGGCGGGCAGAAGCAGCGCATCGCGATTGCGCGCGCGCTGCTGAAGCGGCCGCGCATCCTCGTCTTCGACGAGGCGACGAGCGGGCTCGATCTGCCGACCGC
>SCUF01000067.1 GCA_004298325.1 Betaproteobacteria bacterium
CTACAACATCCAGGTCGAGAAGAGCACCTTCAACACGCTGACGCTGCTGCTCACGATCGGCACCACGCGCTCCAAGGTGTCGCGGCTGTACGATGCGCTGATGCGCCTCGCGCGGGAAGGGCGGCCCCCGCGCCGCCTGGTGCAGACCCCGGAGATCCCGGGTTTCACGCGGCTGCGCTACCTGCCGCGCGACGCCTATTACTGCGGCGGCGAACTCGTGCCGGTGTTCGACGAAAGCGAGCGCGTCAACCGGCGCCTGGCGCAGCGCGTCTGCGCCGACGGCATCGTGCCCTACCCGCCCGGCATCCCGGTGCTGGTGCCCGGGCAGCTGATCACGGCGGAGATCACCGAGTACCTCGCCAACCTGCTGCGGTCGCAAAAACGCATGGAACTGCACGGCATCGTCCACGAGGGCTATCAGCCGTGCGTGCGGGTGCTGACGGCCGCGGAAGAAAAGCGCCTGCGCAGACTGGGGTCGGAGTAGACCTTCGCGCAACCCGCGCCGCAGGATGGCCGGGGCCGACACAGTCGAATCGACGACTTCGCATCGCCCCTTCCGACCCGCTCCGCGACTCGAGGCCGCCTTGGCCGAAATCGGGCGCGGCAGCGGCTGCGACTACGATGCTGCGGCGGCCGCTGCCTGCCTGACGCTGTTTCGCGACACGGGCTGCGCCGTTCCAGCCTAGGTCACCTGCGCTCTGCGCATGGACGCCCCCTGCGCGGTGGCAAGACCTGACCGCGCTCTGCCACTTTCTGGGCGGCACTTGATGCAGATCACAATCCCGGATGACCCGTTTTTTTAGTCTTGCCGGCCCAGAACGAGAATTCGATGGACCAAACCGGATGCTGAATCTCTGGAAGCGCGACGCGGCGGATTTTCGCCTGCTGCGCTATTTCACGGTGGCGAGCCTGGCAGCGTTCCTGCCGATCACGGCCGCGCTGCTGCACTTCGACCGCGAGGAAGACGCCTTCTCCCGGAAGGCGCAGCAGGAGCAGAACGCGCTCGGCGCGCAGTTGCAGGACCGGTTCGTGCAGCGGCATGAAACGGCGGCCCCGGCCTTCCTGTTGCAGGTCTACGAGACGGCCAATGTCAACCTGGCGCGGCTGTTCGCGAACGCGCTGTGGCAGGAGGACTTTGCGCCGTTCGTCGCCAGGGCGCAGCAGATCCCGTCCGGCCGCTGCCGTGGCGCCGCCGGCAACCATCCGGACTGCCAGGCCGCCATCGGCCGGCAAATCATGGCGCTGCCTGAATTCCGGGCGCTGGACACCAAGGTATTCGAAGTGATGCGCAAGAGCACCGTCTCGCGGATCAAGCTGTACGACTTGCGGGGAATCACGGTGTACTCGTCGGAGCACGACCAGATCGGCGAAGACCACTCCGGCAGCGCCGGGTGGCAGAGCGCCCTGGCCGGCAAGACCGCGAGCGAGCTCGTCCACCGTGGCCAGTTCAGCGCTTTCGAAGGCATGGTCCAGAACCGCGACCTCGTCACGAGCTATCTCCCGGTGGCGGCCCCCGGAGGGGACGATACCGTGGCGGTATTGGAGATCTATTCCGACATCACGCCATTCCTCGAGCAGGTGAGCAGCACCTCCTCCGAGATCCGGCGATCGCTCGCCGTGAACCGCACGCAACTGGAACGCGCCGACACTGCGAACCGCCAACTTGTGGACGCGAGAGAGAAACGGATGCTCGCGATCGTGCTGGGGCTGCTCGCGCTGCTCTATGCCGCGCTGTGGCTCACCGTGCACCGCGGCCAGCGCATCATCGACCGGCAGGCACACGAGCGCCAGCGCGCCGCCCTGGCGCTGCTGCGGCAGAAGAACCTCTACGATGTCCTTTCGCAGACCAACAAGGCGATTGTCCGCCTCGTCGAGCGCGGCGAACTGTTCGCGACGGTGTGCCGGATCGCGGTCGAGCACGGCCGGTTTCGATTCGCCTGGATCGGACTGATCGGCGACGGCGATCCGCGGCTGCAGCCCGTCGCGCGCTACGGCGAGGATGCCGGCTACATCGACGCGCTGGAAGGCGCCGCGAGCGAATTGGGCGACTCGCGGCGGGGCCTGACCGTCCCCACGCTCCATTCCGGCGCCTACGTCATCAGCAATGATTTCCTCAACGATCCGGCAACCGCGCCCTGGCACGCCGCGGCAGCGCGCGCCGGCGTGCGGGCAGCGGCCAAGTTCCCGATCCGGCAGAGCGGTACCGTCATCGGCGCGATCAGCCTTTACGCGGCCGAAGCCGGGTTCTTCAGCGCCGACCTCATTGCCACGCTGGAGGAGACGGCCGAAGACGTTTCCTTCGCGCTCGACAACTTCGCGCGCGAGACGGCACGCAGGCAGGCCGCTGCGATGCTCGATCAGAGCGAGCAACGCTATCGCAGCGTCATCCAGAGCTCGATCGACGGTTTCTGGATCATGGATGTCCAGGGGCACTTCCTCGACGTGAACGACGCCTATTGCCACCTGCTCGGCTACGCGCGCGAGGAGATCCTGGAGATGCGCATCCAGGACATCGACGCCCTAGAATCGCCGCAGGAGACGGCGCGCCATATTGGCAGGGTCATGACGCTGGGCTACGACCGCTTCGAAACCCGCCACCGGTGCAAGGACGGACGGCTGCTGGATGTCGAGGTCAGTACCAATTTCCGGTCCAGCGACGACGGCGAGTGCTTCTACGCTTTCCTGCGCGACATCACGGCGCGCAAGCAGGCGGATGTCGCGCTGCGCGCGGCCGAGGAGCAGTTTCGCGGTCTGGTCGAGCAGTCGATCGCCGGCACCTACATCGTGCAGGACGACAGGCTGGCCTATGCGAACCGGCGCTTCGCCGAGATCCTCGGCTACGCATCCGCCGAAGAGCTGATCGGACGCGACCCCTTGTCGTTCGCGGTCGAGCGCGATCGCGCTACCGTCGCGGAGAACGTCCGCCGCCGCATCGAGGGCGAAGCGCGCACCGTCAGCTACAGCTTCACCGCGCTGCGCAAGGACGGCTCGACGACCGAAGTCGGCGTGCACGGCGCCGCCGCCAGCCATCAGGGCCGGCCTGCAGTCATCGGCCTGATCCAGGACATCTCGGAGAAAAAGCGCGCGGAGGAACAGATCCAGCGCTACGTCGCGCAACTGGAAGGCGCTTTCATGCGCACCGTGGAAGTAGCCACCACGCTGAGCGAGATGCGCGACCCCTACACCGCCGGCCACGAACGCCGGGTGACGGACATCGCGGTGGCGATCGGCACGGCGCTGGGTCTCGACGCGCAGCGACTCGAAGGCTTGCGTGTCGCGGGCTACCTGCACGACATCGGCAAGATCACGATTCCGGCCGAGATCCTGTCGAAGCCCGGCAAGCTCAGCGCGATCGAATTCCAGCTGATCCAGCAGCACGCGCAGGCCGGATACGACGTGCTGAAGGATGTCGGCTTTCCCTGGCCGGTGGCGGAGATGGTGCTGCAGCATCACGAGCGGCTCGACGGCGGCGGCTATCCGAACGGCCTCAAGGGCGATGCCATCGGGCTCGAAGCGCGCATCCTGGCGGTCGCCGATACCGTCGAGGCCATGGCCTCGCACCGACCGTACCGGCCGGGACTCGGCATCGACATGGCCCTGGCGGAAATCGAGCGCGGCCGCGGCAGCGCCTATGATCCCGTGGTCGCCGACACCTGCCTCAAACTGTTCCGCGATAGCAACTACCGGATTCCGGATTGAGCACGCAGGCGCGCGCGCGGCGCGGGAGGGTTACTCCGACCCCGATTTCCTGATAGGATTTCCCGAACGGCGGTTTTGCGACCGCCGTTTTGCATTTGGAGACGCGAACATGTCCCATGTGATGAACACCTACGCGCGGCAGCCGGTCGCGTTCGTCAGGGGCCAGGGCGTCTGGCTCTGGGACGAGGACGGCCGCAAGTACCTCGACGCGCTCGCCGGCATCGCGGTAAACACGCTCGGGCACAACCATCCGCGCCTCGTGGCGGCGCTGCGTGAGCAGATCGGCCGCGCCATCCACACCTCGAACCTGTTCCGCCAGCCGCTGCAGGAAGCGGCCGCCGACCGCATCGCGGCGATCACCGGCCTGGACGAAGTGTTCTTCTGCAACTCGGGGCTGGAGGCGAACGAGGCGGCGATCAA
>SCUF01000068.1 GCA_004298325.1 Betaproteobacteria bacterium
GGCTCCGCGGCCTGCGCCTTGCGGATGTTGTGGTACGCAAGTCCCGTGCCCGCCGGAATCAGCCGGCCGACGATCACGTTCTCCTTCAGGCCGCGCAGCTCGTCCTTCTTGCCCATGATCGCGGCTTCGGTCAGCACGCGCGTGGTTTCCTGGAACGAGGCCGCCGAGATGAACGAGTCGGTCGAAAGCGACGCCTTGGTGATGCCGAGCAGCATGTACGAATAGACGCCCGGCTTCTTGCCGTCCTTCTCCGCCTTCTCGTTCTCCTCCAGCACCTCCGCGCGCTCGACCTGTTCGCCGGTGATAAACGGCGTGTCGCCCGGCTCCTCGATCTGCACGCGGCGCAGCATCTGCCGCACGATCACCTCGATGTGCTTGTCGTTGATCTTCACGCCCTGCAGGCGGTAGACGTCCTGCACCTCGTCGATGATGTAGCGCGCGAGCGCCTCCACCCCGAGCAGGCGCAGCTGGTCGTGCGGATCGACCGGGCCGTCGACGATCATCTCGCCCTTGTTCACCACCTGGCCGTCGTGCACCAGCACGTGCTTGTCCTTCGGGATCAGGTACTCGTGCTGCGCGCCGTCCAGATCGGTGATCACCAGACGCTGCTTGCCCTTGGTGTCCTTGCCGAAAGACACCGTCCCGGTGACTTCGGCCAGCATGCCGGCGTCCTTCGGCGAGCGCGCCTCGAACAGTTCCGCCACGCGCGGCAGGCCGCCCGTGATGTCGCGCGTCTTCGAGGTTTCCTGCGGGATGCGCGCCAGCACTTCGCCGACCGCGACCTGCTGGCCGTCGCGCACCGCGATCACGGCGCCCACCGGGAAGCTGATGTTCACGGCGTGGTCGGTGCCCGCGATGCGCACCTCCTCGCCCGCCTCGTTGATCAGCTTGACCGACGGCCGCACGCCCTTCACCGCGGCGGAGCCGCGGCGCTTGGGATCGATCACGACGAGGGTCGACAGCCCGGTCACGTCGTCGATCTGCTTGGCCACCGTGACGCCTTCCTCGACGTGCTCGAACTTCACCGTGCCCGGATACTCGGTGATGATCGGCCGGTGGTGCGGGTCCCAGCTGGCGAGCATCACGCCGGCCTTGACCGCCTTGCCGTCGCTCACCGCCAGCAGCGCGCCGTACGGCACCTTGTGGCGCTCGCGCTCGCGGTGGTTGTCGTCCGTGATCACCAGCTCGCCCGAGCGCGAAATCACCACCTTGTCGCCCTTGACGCTGCTGACGTAGCGCATGGTCGGGGTGAAGCCCACCGTGCCGCTGGACTTGGCCTCGACGTGGCTCTGCACCGCCGTCCGCGACGCCGCGCCGCCGATGTGGAAGGTGCGCATCGTGAGCTGCGTGCCCGGCTCGCCGATCGACTGCGCCGCCATGACGCCGATCGCCTCGCCGACGTTCACCAGCGAGCCGCGTCCGAGGTCGCGCCCGTAGCACTTGGCGCAGACGCCCCAGCGGGTGTCGCAGGTGAGCGGCGTGCGCACCTTGACCTCGTCGATGCCGAGGTTGTCGATGGTGTCGACCGCCTCTTCATCCAGCAGCGAGCCGGCCGCGTAGAGCACGTCCTGGGTTTCCGGATGCGGCATTTCCACCGCGAGCACGCGGCCGAGAATGCGCTCTTTCAGCGCCTCGACCACTTCGCCGCCCTCGACCAGGGCTTTCATCGAGACGCCGTTGGTGGTGCCGCAATCGTCTTCCGTCACCACCAGGTCCTGCGTCACGTCCACCAGCCGCCGCGTGAGATAGCCCGAGTTCGCGGTCTTCAGCGCGGTGTCGGCGAGACCCTTGCGCGCGCCGTGCGTCGAGATGAAGTACTGCAGCACGTTCAGGCCCTCGCGGAAATTCGCCGTGATCGGCGTCTCGATGATCGAGCCGTCGGGCTTGGCCATCAGGCCGCGCATGCCGGCGAGCTGCCGGATCTGCGCCGCCGAGCCCCGCGCGCCCGAGTCCGCCATCATGTAGATCGAGTTGAACGCTTCCTGCATCACCTTCTTGCCCTGGTGGTCGACCGCCTCCTCGGTGCCGAGCTGCTTCATCATCTCCTTGCCGACCTGCTCGCCGCAGCGCGACCAGATGTCGACCACCTTGTTGTAGCGCTCGCCCACGGTCACCAGCCCCGAGGTGTACTGCGACTCGATTTCCTTCACCTCGATCTCGGCGTCCTGGATCAGCTTCGCCTTCTCCGAGGGGATGCGCATGTCGTTGACGCCGAAGGAAATGCCGGCGCGCGTCGCGAACGTGAAGCCCGCCTGCATCAGCTTGTCGGCGAAGATCACGGTCTCGCGCAG
>SCUF01000069.1 GCA_004298325.1 Betaproteobacteria bacterium
AACGGCGACGGTTCGCCCGCCGCGCCGAAGCGACCGCGGTAATAGAACGTGTTGGTGCTCTCCCAGACCAGGCCGCCATCCGCATGGGCCGTCGTGTGCAGGTCGATCTCGACACCTTTGTCAACGACTCGCTGCGCCGGGACGTGCGTCGCGAAATCGAGCATGGTGCCGCGATCGAACGCGCGGTGCAGCACGAGGCGGTTGCGGATCTGCAGCGCGTTCCAGATCGGCAGCGGAAAGCGACGTTCGGTGAGCAGCGCCATCTGTAGCCTGAAGCCGACGACGTGCGGATAGAGCAGCGGCCACGCCGAATGCCCGCCGAGCCCGGTCAGTTCGAAGAAATCCTCCAGCGGTGCGCCGCCGACCCGATGTCTGCGCCAAATGGCGACGACCAACGGTGGTGCCGCCTGCAACCCCGGCCGCCGCGGCGTCAGGACGGCGCGCGCCATGAAAGCGAACGCCGAGGGTGCGCGCGAGAACGCAATCTGCGGTGGCATACCGCGGCTCGTTTGCCATATGAGCGCGCCGGGCGTCAAGCGACGCAGCGCCGTGCCGGTATAATCCGTCAATTTTCAGGACGCTATGGAAGCCGAACGCATCAACCTGATCGCCTCCATGCTCGCCGGGCTCGCCGCCCGCGCCGCCGAGCTGCGGAGGTATCTTTGACTTCGACGCGAAGCAGGCCCGCCTCGAAGCGCTGAACCGCGAGCTCGAAGATCCGAAGCTGTGGGACAACCCGCAGCACGCGCAGGAGCTCGGCAGGGAGAAGAAGAGCCTCGAAGGCGTCGTGCTGACGCTCGGCCGCGTCGATGGCGGCGTCGCCGATACCCGCGAGCTGTTCGACCTGGCGCGCGCCGAGGACGACGACGCGACGCTCGCGGGCCTGGAGCAGGACACTGCCAAGCTCGAGCGGGAGATCGAGGCGCTCGAGTTCCGGCGCATGTTCTCCAACCCGCTCGACCCCAACAACTGCTTCGTCGACATCCAGGCCGGCGCCGGCGGCACGGAGGCGCAGGACTGGGCCTCGATGCTCCAGCGCATGTACCTCAAGTACTGCGACAAGAAAGGCTTCTCGGCCGAGGTGCTCGAGCAGACCGAGGGCGAGGTGGCCGGCATCAAGAGCGCGACCCTCAAGATCTCGGGCGAGCACGCCTACGGGCACCTGCGGACGGAATCCGGCGTGCACCGGCTGGTGCGCAAGTCGCCATTCGATGCCAATGCGCGCCGCCACACCTCGTTCGCCAATGTCTTCGTCTATCCCGAGGTCGACGAATCGATCGAAGTCGAGATCAATCCGGCGGAACTGCGCGTCGATGTCTATCGCGCCTCGGGCGCGGGCGGCCAGCACGTCAACAAGACCGAATCCGCGGTGCGCATCACGCATCTGCCGAGCGGCATCGTGGTGCAGAGCCAGAACGACCGCTCCCAGCACCGCAACCGCGCCGAGTGCATGGCGATGCTCAAGTCGCGCCTGTACGAACTGGAACTGCGCAAGCGCACCGCCGAGCAGTCGAAGCTCCAGTCCACCAAGACCGACATCGAGTGGGGGCACCAGATCCGCAGCTACGTGCTCGACCAGTCGCGCATCAAGGACCTGCGCACGGGGATCGAAAAGGGCGCCACGCAGGCGGTGCTCGACGGCGACCTCGACGACTTCATCAGCGCCAGCCTGAAGCAGGGAGTGTGACCATGGACGACGACAGCAAGCTGGTCGAGGAGCGGCGCGAGAAGCTGCGCGGGCTGCGCGCGCAGGGCGTCGCCTACCCGAACGACTTCCGGCGCGCGCACCAGATGGGCGACGTCGCGGCAGCGCACGGCGCGAAGGACAAGGCGACGCTCGAACAGGAGAGCGTCCCGGTCGCGGTTGCCGGGCGCATGGTGCTCAAGCGGGTCATGGGCAAGGCGAGCTTCGCCACGCTGCAGGACGGCAGCGGGCGCATCCAGGTCTACGTCTCCAACGACGTCACCGGCGCCGACGCCCACGAGCAGTTCAAGCACTGGGACCTCGGCGACATCGTCGGCGTGGAGGGAACCCTCTTCAAGACCAACAAGGGCGAGCTGACGGTGCACGCGGGCAATCTCCGGCTCCTCGTCAAGGCGCTGCGGCCGCTGCCGGAGAAATTCCACGGCCTCGCCGACCAGGAAACCCGCTACCGGCAGCGCTATCTCGACCTCATCGTCACGCCCGAGTCGCGCCGCACGTTTGCCGTCCGATCGAAGGTCGTGCAGGCGTTGCGCGAGGCGATGAACGCGGACGGCTATCTCGAAGTCGAGACGCCGATGATGCAGCCGATCCCGGGCGGCGCCGTGGCGCGGCCGTTCAGGACGCATCACAACGCGCTCGACATGGATCTGTACCTGCGCATCGCGCCGGAACTGTTCCTCAAGCGCCTCGTGGTCGGCGGTTTCGAGCGCGTCTATGAGATCAACCGCAACTTCAGGAACGAGGGCATCTCGACGCGCCACAACCCCGAGTTCACGATGATGGAGTGGTACTGCGCGTACGAGGATTGCGAGTACATGATGGCGCACACCGAGCGGCTCGTGCGCCACGCGGCGCAAGCCGCTCTCGGCGCCACCGCGGTGAGCTATCAGGGCAGGACGCTCGACTTCGGCCAGCCGTTCGCGCGCCTGCCGATCCCGGATGCGATCCGCCGCTACGGCGACGCCGAGTGCCGCGTCGCGGACCTGCGCGACCGGGCAATCCTCGCGGCCAGGCTCGATGCGCTGGGCGTCGCGCACACGCCGCGACAGGGCTGGGGGTCGCTCCAGCTCGTGCTGTTCGAGGCGGTGGCCGAAAAGCACCTCGTCGAACCGACGTTCGTCACGCAGTTTCCCGCCGAGGTGTCGCCGCTCGCGCGCCGCAACGACCGCGACCCCGGGATCGCCGACCGCTTCGAGCTGTTCATCGACACGAAGGAGATCGCCAACGGTTTCTCCGAGCTGAACGACCCGGAAGACCAGGCCGAGCGCTTTCGCGAGCAGGTCAGGCTGAAGGAGGCCGGCGACCCGGAGGCGATGTATTACGACGCCGACTACATCCGCGCGCTGGAGCATGGCCTGCCGCCCACGGCGGGAGGCGGCCTCGGCGTCGACCGCCTGGTGATGTTGCTCACCGACAGCCCGTCGATTCGCGACGTGATCCTTTTTCCGCACATGCGCAGCGAAGATTGAGCCTCGTCAGCCCGGTCCCGCGCCGGCGCGTTATGCTGTTGTTTCGTGCCCTAACCCAGGAGCCCGTCATGGAGACCCAGACCAAATCGAAGATTCACCCCCTGGTCGCCACTGCGGCCGTCGCGGTCATCGTGCTCTGTGCCGTCGCCGTCGCGGCGATCACGGGCCACCTGCCCGGAACCAGCGCACAGAAGTCCGCCACCGAGTCCGCGGCCCCGATCACGGCGCCCGCCCCGACCGCGGCCGCACCGGCGCCGAAGGCGAAACCCGCGCAGCCCAAGGTCGCGCAGGCCAGTCCGCCGAAGCGGCAAACCGCGGCGGCGCAGCCGAAGGCCGTTTGCACGAATTGCGGCACGGTCACCGGCGTGAGCGAGGTCGAAGTCAAGGGCGAAGGCAGCGGCCTCGGGGCCGTGGCCGGCGGCGTCGCCGGCGCGGTGCTCGGCAGCCAGGTCGGCCGCGGCGGCACGCGCACGGCGGCGGGTGTCGCCGGCGCCGCGGGCGGCGCCTACGCCGGACACCAGATCGAGAAGCACATGAAGACGAAGAAGAAATACGACGTCGGCGTGAAGATGGAGGACGGCTCGCTGCGCACCATTTCGTTCGATGCGCCGCCCACCTGGCGCGCGGGCGACCGCGTGCGCGTCGTCGACGGCAAGCTCGAGCTGGCGAACTGAGCGCGGCGCCGCATCCCGCGCTGCGCGGGATCCTGCTGATGGTCGCGGCAGTGGGCATGTTCACGCTCATGGACGCGATCGCGAAGTACCTGGCGCACTGGTATCCCGTACCCGGCATCGTCTGGGCGCGCTACGTGTCGAATGTCGCCCTGCTGCTGGCCTGGTTCGCGGCCCGCGGCGAATTGCGCCGCCTGCGCACGGTGCGCCCCGGCATCCAGTTCGCCCGCGGGCTGCTGCTCGCGGGCGCGACCCTGTTTTACTTCACGTCGCTGTCGGTTCTGCCGCTGGCGGACGCTGCGGCGATCGCCTTCGTGCTGCCGCTGTTCATCGCCGCGCTCGCGGCGCCGATGCTGAAGGAGCGGCTGGATGCGCCGCGCCTGCTCGCGATCATGGCCGGTTTCGCCGGTGCGTTGATCATCGTGCGGCCGGGGTCGGCGACGTTCACGCTCTACGCGCTGCTGCCGATGGCGATGGCCCTGTGCAACGCGCTCTACCAGATCCTCACGCGCAAGGTCGCCGGCGTGGAGCATCCGCTCACCTCCCTGATCTGGGGTGCGATCGTCGGCGCGGTGCTGATGTCGGCCGTCGTACCCTTCGACTGGAAAACGCCGGATGAGGCGCTGCACTGGGCGTTGCTCGGCGTGCTCGGCGTGCTCGCCTCGATCGGCCACTACCTTCTGATCCGCGCCTACGACTACGCGCCGGCAACGCTGCTCGCGCCCTACACCTACAGCGGACTGGTCTGGGCGATGCTCCTCGGGCTCGCCGTGTTCGGCAACTTCCCGGATGGCTGGTCGCTCATGGGCATGGCGGTGATCGTCGCCTCGGGACTGTTCCTGGCCAATCGCCAGCGCTTGACAGTGCGCCGCGGCTGAACTGCAATCGCGCCATGCCCAAGGCCACCTGGAACGGCGCGACGCTCGCCGAAGCCGATTCCGATGCGGTGCGCATCGTCGAGGGCAGCGTGTACTTCCCGCCCGAGAGCATCGACCGGACCTATCTGCGGGAATCGCGCACGCAGACCATCTGTCCCGTGAAAGGCGTCGCGGGCTATTTCGACGTCGTGGTGGAGGGCGAAGTGAACCGCGATGCGGCCTGGTTCTATCCGTCGCCCCGGGCCGAGGCCGAGGAAATCGCCGGCTACGTCGCCTTCTGGAAGGGCGTCACCGTGGAGCAGGACGACTGAAGTCGCCGCGCTCGAGCAGCCACGCGGTCGCAAAACCGATCACCAGGCCCCAGAACGGCGCGCCGATGTTGAAAATCGCGACATCGGCCACCGTCACCAGGAACGTGACGAGCGCGCCGAGCGAGAAGCGGTCCTTGAACGCCACGGTGAACGCCGTCTGCAGCACGCGCAGCATCGCCAGTCCCGCCAGCGCCGCGATGAACGCCCTGGGCGTCGCCAGCATCAGGTGGGTAAACACAGGCGAAAAGAGGCCGAACGCAAGTGCGAGCAGGCCGACGAAGATCCCCGCGCTGTAATGGCGGTGCTTCTCGCCCGACCCCGAGATGATCGCGTTGACGGGTCCCGTGAGGCAGGTCGAGACGGTCCCGACCAAAGCCGTGACCATCGACCC
>SCUF01000070.1 GCA_004298325.1 Betaproteobacteria bacterium
TCAATGCGACATCAGCACCGGCACGGTCATGGTGTCGAGCAGCGTGCGCGTGACGCCGCCGAGCACCAGCTCGCGCAGGCGCGAGTGGCCGTAGGCGCCCATGACGATCAGGTCGGACTGCATATCGGCGGCGCGCGACAGGATCTGGTTGCCGACATCCACGTCCGCGCTTTGCTGCTGCGCCACCGCGACCTTGACGCCATGGCGGGCGAGCACGAGGGCGATGTCGGCCCCCGGGATGTCGCCGTGGTCGGCGCCGCCCTTGCGCGGGTCGAAGGCGACGACCTGAACGATGCTCGCGCGCCTGAGCAGGGGCAGCGCGTCGGTGACCGCGCGGGCCGCCTCGCGCCCGGCGTTCCACGCCACCAGCACGCGGCGGCCGACCTCCGGGAAGCTTCCGGCATAGGGCACGAACAGCACCGGTCGCCCCGCGCTGAGCACGAGCTCTTCGGCAAAATCGGAGGCCACGCCGGCGCTGCCTTCCGCCTCGGGCTGGCCGGCAATCACCAGGTCGGCGTAACGCGCGCTCAGCTGCACCGCGGCCAGCGCGTCGCGGTTCGTGCTGCGGAACTCTGTGCTGCGCACCTGTTGTGCCGTTGCCGCCTTGAACGCGTTCTCCGCGGCGCGCGCGGCTTCCGCACGGTAGCGCGCTTCGGCCTCGATCACCACCGGCCCCGCTTCGGCCAGGGCGTAAGAAGGGATGCGCGGCGCGCTGAGCGCGAACAGCGCAGTGAGATGCGCGTCGAAAGTCTCGGCGAAGCGCCTGGCAATCGCGAGGCGTTCGGCGCCACGCTGGCCGGCGTCGAGGTGGACGAGGATGGTCTTGTAGTTCATGGCGGCTCCCGGGTTTGCGCTTCAATGCTAGGTGCTGTGCAAAAGGCGTTGTTGAGTTAGATCAACCGGTGCCGGGCCGTTGCGGCACAGCATGTCGACATGGACTTCAGCGTCGTCGCGCTGCAGGCGCCGTCGCCCGCGTCGCTGCCGTTCGAGGTGGTCGAGCGCAAGGGGCTGGGCCATCCGGACACGATCTGCGACGCGCTGGTCGAGAACCTGAGCGCGGGCCTGGGGCGCGCGTATCACGAGCGCTTCGGATTCGTCCTGCATCACAACGTGGACAAGGCGCTGCTGGTCGGTGGCGCCGCGCGCGCCGCTTTCGGCGGCGGCGAAGTGCTCGAGCCGATGGAGATCATCCTTGCGGGGCGCGCGACACGCGAGTTCCGCGGTGCCGCCATTGCGGTCGACGACCTCGCGATCGCGCTGAGCCGGCAATGGCTGGCGCAGAACCTGCGGCATCTCGATGCGGTGCGGCACGTGCGCATCGTGCCCCGGATCCGCCCGACCTCGACCGAGCTGGTGGCCCTGTTCGGGCGGCGTCCGGCCGGCGGCGGGCCGCTCGCCAACGACACCTCGATCGGGGCGGGGTTCGCGCCGCTCGATCCGCTCGAGCGCGCCGTGCTCGCGGCCGAGCGCGCGCTCAATGCCAAGGCCACGCGCGAGTCGCATCCGGAGATCGGCGAGGACGTCAAGGTCATGGGCGTGCGCAGCGGCGAGCGCATCGCGCTGACGGTCGCCTGTGCGCTCGTGGGGCGCCACGTGCGCGATCTGGCCGCCTATCGGGC
>SCUF01000011.1 GCA_004298325.1 Betaproteobacteria bacterium
TGCAGGCCGGTGCCGTAGCACGCCGGGCACCAGCCGTGGCGCGAGTTGTACGAGAACAGCCGTGGATCGAGCTCGCCGAAGCTGCGGCCGCAGCCGCCGCAGGCGCGCTTGGTGGAAAACGCCTGCTGGCGCATGTCGAGCGCCTTGCCCTTGGCGGCGGCCTTGACGAGATCGTCGAGGTCGGAAAGCACCAGCACCGACCCCTTGCCGTATTCGAGCGACCTGGCGAGCGCCTCCCGCAGCTGCGCCTCGGCCTGCGGTGCGATGCGCAGATCCGCCACTGGCAGCTCGATGTTGTGTTCCTTGAAGCGATCGATGCGCGGAAACGGCTCTACCGGCAGGAACGCGCCGTCGACGCGCAGGTGGGTATGGCCGCGCGTCCGGGCCCATTTCGCAAGATCGGTGTAGACGCCCTTGCGGTTGACGACCAGCGGCGCCAGCAGGCCGATGCGCTGGCCGCGGTAGTCGCGCATCAGCCGCGCGGCGATCGTGGCTTCGCTCTGCGGCTCGATTGGCAGCCTGCAGTCGGGGCAGTGCTGCGTGCCGAGCTTGACGAACAGCAGGCGCAGGAAGTGATGCACCTCGGTGAGCGTGCCGACCGTGGACTTGCTGCCACCGCGGCTGCTGCGCTGCTCGATGGCGACGGTGGGCGGGATGCCGAAGATCGCGTCCACGTCGGGGCGTGACGCCGACTCGACGAACTGGCGCGCGTAGGCGTTGAGCGACTCGAGATAGCGCCGCTGCCCCTCCGCGAACAGGATGTCGAAGGCGAGCGTGGACTTTCCCGAACCGGAGACGCCGGTGATGACGCTGAAGCGGTTGCGGGGGATCTCGACGTCGATGTTCTTGAGATTGTGCTCGCGCGCATGGTGGATGCGGATGGCGGGGGCGAGATAGCGTGCGGCAGATTCTCTGGCGAGCGCCGTTCCGCCCGCCGCCGGCGAGCGGCAATCGGCTTCTGCGGCTGCAGAAGCCGATTGAGGGGAAAACGCAAGGGCGTAATCGCGAAGAGCGCGGCCCGTGTGGGAGCTGGGGTGGGCCGCGACGTCGGCGGGCGTGCCGCAGCATATGATTTCGCCGCCCGCTTCGCCGCCCTCGGGTCCGAGGTCGACGATCCAGTCTGCGGCGCGGATCACGTCGAGGTTGTGCTCGATCACGACCAGCGAATGGCCCGCGGCAATGAGCTGACGGAACGCGCGCAGCAGCTTCGCGATATCGTCGAAGTGCAAGCCGGTGGTCGGCTCGTCGAACAGGAACAGCTTGCCGCGCAGATCGGGTTCGGCACGCGCTCTCGCCGCCCCGGCCAGGTGGCCGGCCAGTTTGAGGCGCTGCGCTTCGCCGCCGGAAAGCGTCGGTACCGGCTGCCCGAGCCGCAGGTACTCGAGCCCGACGTCGGCGAGCGGGCGCAGGCGCGCCACCACGTCCGGCGCTGCGGCAAAGAACTGCTGCGCTTCGGCAACGGTCAGTTCGAGCACGTCGGCGATGCTCTTGCCGCGCAGCGCGACTTCGAGCACCTCGGCGCGGAAGCGCCGGCCGTCGCAGTCCGGGCAGCGCAGGTAGACGTCGGACAGGAACTGCATCTCGACATGCTCGAAACCGTTGCCGCCGCAGGCCGGGCAGCGTCCGACGCCCGAGTTGAAACTGAAGGTGCCGGCGGTGTACTTGCGCTCCCGCGACAGCGGCAGGCGGGCGAACTGGTCGCGGATCGCGTCGAAGGCTCCGACATAGCTGGCCGGGTTGGAGCGCGTCGTCTTGCCGATCGGCGACTGATCCACCATGACGACGTCGCCAACCTGGTCGGCGCCGATCAGCGTGCGATGCGCCCCCGGCTGCTCGGTGGGCTTGCCCTTGGCCTTGCGCAGCGCGGCGTAAAGCACGTCCTGGACGAGCGTCGATTTGCCGGAACCGGAGACGCCCGTCACGCACGCCAGCCGCCCGAGCGGGATCGAAACGTCGACGTTCTTGAGATTGTGCTCGCTCGCGCCAAGCACCTGCAGGTGCGCGCTGGCCGGCGGATTGGCGGCCGTCGCGGCGGCGCGGCGGCGGCCCGTCAGGTATTGCGCCGTGAGCGTCTCGCCGCGCCCGAGTTCCTGCGGCGCGCCGAAGAACACGATCTCGCCGCCGCGCTCGCCGGGGCCCGGGCCCATGTCGAGAATGCGGTCGGCGGCCACCATGATCTGCGGGTCGTGTTCGACGACCACGAGCGAGTTGCCGGCGCTGCGCAACCGCTGCATGACCTCGATCACCCGGCCCATGTCGCGCGGGTGCAGGCCGATCGAAGGCTCGTCGAGCACGAACAGGGTGTTGACGAGCGAAGTGCCGAGCGCGGTCGTGAGGTTGATGCGCTGCACTTCGCCGCCGGAGAGCGTGCGCGATTGCCGGTCGAGCGTCAGGTAGCCGAGCCCGACTTCGCACAGGAAACGCAGCCGCGAGCGGATTTCGCCGAGCAGCAGGTCGCCGGCCTCATCGAGTTCTCCCGGCAGCCGCAGCGCGTCCAGGGTGCGGCGCGCCTGCTCGATCGGCAGCTGCACCAGGTCGTGGATCGAGAGACGCGCCGGTCCCAGCTTCCACAGGATCGCATCGGGCTTGAGCCGGGTGCCGGCGCAGGCGCTGCAGGCGGTATAGGCCCGGTACTTCGAAAGCAGCACCCGGATGTGCATCTTGTAGGCCTTGCTCTCGAGCCACTTGAAGAAGCGCCGCACGCCGTACCAGACGCCGGGCCAGGATTTCTTCCAGCTCACCCAGTCGGATTCGCCCTCGAGCACCCATTCCCGCTGCTGCGGCGTCAGCTCGCGCCAGGGGACGTCGAGCGGCACGCCGCGCTTCTTGGCATATTTCTGCAGATCGTCCTGGCACTCCCTGAAGCTCGCGGTCTGCCAGGGCTTGATCGCGCCCGCGCGCAGCGTCTTCGCCTCGTCGGGGACCACGAGACCGAAATCGACGCCGATCACGCGGCCGAAGCCGCGGCAGGTCTCGCAGGCGCCGATCGGCGAGTTGAAGGAGAACGCGGCGGGTGTCGCTTCGGCGTAGTGCAGGTCGCAGTCGGCGCAGTGCAGGTCGGAGGAAAATCGCCACGCGGAAAGGGGGTCAGACCCCTTTTCCGTGCCAGCAAAAGGGGCCTGACCCCTTTCTACATAGACATTCACGCGCCCCTGGCCCACGCGCAGCGCGGCCTCGAGCGCCTCGATGACGCGCGCGCGCTCGGCCGAGCTCATGCGGACGCGGTCCTGGACCACTTCGAGCCCGGTCCGGCTGCGCGAATGCAGCCGCGTATAGCCCTGGCGCTCGAGCAGCTGCTGGATCTCCGGCTCGCTGAAATTCCGCGGAATCGGGACCGGAAACGTGATCACGAGTCGCGGATCGCCGGCCTCGCGCGAGCGCGCCTGAAGGTGGGCGAAGATCGTCTCCGGCGTGTCGCGCAGCACCCGCCGTCCGCAGCCGCGGCAATGCAGCGCCGCGGCGCGCGCGTAGAGGAGCTTCAGGTGATCGTTCAGCTCGGTCATCGTGCCGACGGTGGAACGCGAGGTGCGCACCGGGTTGGTCTGGTCGATCGCGATCGCCGGCGGGATGCCCTCGATCGCGTCCACCTGCGGCTTGTCCATGCGATCGAGGAACTGCCGCGCGTAGGGGCTGAAGGTCTCGACATAGCGCCGCTGGCCCTCCGCGTACAGCGTGTCGAACACGAGCGAGGACTTGCCCGAGCCGGAGACCCCGGTGACGACGATCAGCTCCCCCGTCGGGAGCGAAAGCGACAGGTTCTTGAGGTTGTTCTGGCGCGCGCCGCGAATGCGAATCGCGTCGGCGGGGGGCTGCTCTTGCTTCACGGGGGACAGAATGGCGCGGAGGAGCGCCATTCTATCGCCCGTTTGACGGCTGACCGCGCTATGGCCTCACGTACGACCAGCCTTCACTCTGGCGCTGCATGATGTGCACCACGCCTGCATCGACGTACGCGATACCGCTGTACATGTCAGCCCGCGTGGTTTTCGTGTTCTTCATGGTGTTTTCGCAGGCCAGCAGACCGACGTTGCTGTCGAGCGCCTGCGCCAGGCGGGCAGCGACCTTCGAGTCCGCCTTCAGCATGCCGAGCCCGGGCCCGTAGGCCACGATCTCGACCTGGACCTTGTCCCTGCCGAGGTCGGTCTGAACATTTTTCGCATTGTTCAGCGCCAGGTTCCACTTCTGCGGATCGGCGTCGCTCACCTGCAAAACCACTTTACTCATTTCCGCATGTGCCGACGCCTGCGTGGTCGTGCAAGCCTGCAGACCACCGAGGCTCGCGGCCGCGAGCACGGCTGTGATTGCAAGTGCTTGTTTCACGTCGTCTCCTCCCTTATCTTGTGTCCCCGCAGGTGCGGGGATCTGCCCGATCAGACGGCGCGGTCACGGGTTTTATTCCATGCCGCGTGGCGATTTTCGGGGAATAGCCGGAACGGTCCCGGCGTCACACTTGGAGAATGCCAATGGGATTCACCCGGCTGTTCGGTGCATCGGCCCGCCTCAGGGCGGGGATCGAGGCGCAGCGCAGTGCCCTGTACCGGCTCGCCTTCGCCTGGTGTCACGACGCGGCGCTCGCCGACGACCTGGTGCAGGAAACGCAGCTGCGCGCGCTCGATCGCGCGGCGCAGCTGCGCGACCCCGCGCGGCTGAGGAGCTGGCTTTGCAGCATTCTGGCCAATGCCCTGCGCGACCATTACCGGCGCAGCCGCGCGTTCGAGAATGTCGATGACCTCGACGAGGCCGTGCTCGCCGACCCGGTCACGCCGGAAACGACAAGCGAGGCCACGCGGCTGGCCGCACGCGTGCGGGCCGAGGTCGCGCGACTGCCGCTTGGCCAGCGCCAGGTCGTCACGTTGGTGGATCTCGAAGGCTGCAGCTATGCCGAAGTCGGCGAGGTCCTCTCGGTACCGATCGGCACCGTGATGAGTCGCCTGTGCCGGGCGCGGGCGGTGCTCAAGGCACGCCTGCTCGACGCGGCGCCGGGCGCCTTGCGGCCCGAACTCTCCGGCAGAAGGGTCTGGATCGTGCGATGACGCAGGAGCGCGAGATTTCGCAGGAGATGCAGAGCGCGTTTGTCGACGGACAACTCGATCAGGCTGAATGGGCCCGCATCGCGGCACGATTGCAGCAGGACGAGGGTGCGCGGGCCGAAATTTGCGATCTTCGGGCCCTCAAGGAGCTCGTGCGGCACGCTTATGAACCGCCGCCGGGGGGCCGACCGGCCGTATCCCTCGGCACGCGCTGGGCCGCGGTCGCTGCCTTGTGTGCGGTGAGCGCTGCCGCCGGCTGGGTCGGGCGATCGGCCTGGCTGCCGGACGCGGTCGAGGTCGAACACGCAGTGGCCGCGGGATCGTCACTCAGGGCGGTTGCGGGCGACCGCATCCTGGTGCACGTCAGCTCATCGCGACGCGATTTGATCGCCGCGGCGCTGGATGAAATCGAGGATGTCCTGCGCTCGGCGCGGCAGCGCGGGCGGGGGCTGAACGTCGAGATCATCGCCAACGGCCCCGGGCTGGAGCTTCTGCGCGCCGATGCCTCCGGGTTTTCCGATCGCTTGGCCGCCCTGCGCGCGACCTACCCGGGATTCACGCTCGTGGCATGCGCTCAGACCATCGAGCGGTTGCGCGAGAAAGGCGTCGCGGTAAGGCTTCTGCCGGGCGTCCAGGTCGCGCCTTCCGCGCTCGACCAGGTGGTCAGGAGATTGCAGGGCGGCTGGGCCTACGTCAGGACGTAGCCGGCGCAGGATCGGCCTGCCGGCCGGAGAGCAGCGACCGCAGCGCCGCCTGCATGCGCGCGTAATGCGAACCCGGCCAGTAGATCCTGTCGCAGCCGTGGCAGATCATGAACTGCTCGTGGTGTGCGCGCACGATCTCCGGCAGGCGTTGCATGATCGCCGCTTTCTCCACCCGGTCGAGCGGCAGATTGCAGCGCAGGCAGCGGCTGAACGGCTGCGCGGCCGCCGCCAATGCATAGCGCGCCGCGACTTCGCGCAGCTGCGCCTCAGGGGCTGGTGCGCGCACCAGGCAGCCGAAGAGGATGTCGCGGCACTTGAGGAGCTCGCGATCGCGGCTCAGCACGACGCGGCGCGCGTCATGCCCGAGGCGCCGGATTTCGGTATCGGGCAGGGGATTGGCATGTGCCGTGTCGAAGCCGAGCATGCGAAGGTAGCGTGCCAGCGCCCCCAGATGGGCGTCGGCCAGGAAGCGGCGTTCGCCTTCGGGGGCGGCTGCGCCGCCGTCGGGCCAGGGAAACACTTCGACCGCGTCGCCGTCGCGCACCGTGCGGGCGAGGGTCGCCGCTGCGCCGTTCACGAGAACGCGGCCGATCTCGGTGTGCGGCACGCCGAGCGCTTCGACGGCGTTCTTCAGGTTCGCGGCACGCGCGAAGGCGAATTCGAATGGCGCGCCGCGGCGCTCGCGCGCCAGCAGGCCCGCGAGATTGCCGTGAAACAAGAAACTGGCGGTCGGACTCAACCTTTTGCTGCCAAGGGCGTTAGGCAGGTCATGGCAGTGTAACGATCGCCGCCCAGACTGTGATCCGCAATATGCGCTTCTTCGCCAAGATTTTCGCCCGCTTCAGGGCGCGCCGCGCGTCCCGCTCCGGCGGCTACGGGCCGGAGGTGCTGTTCGCCGGCTGGGTCCAGCTGCCGGAGTCGTTTCGCGTTCTGGCGCGGCGCGAGCCCGGCGCCGCGCGCCGTACGTTTTCGGCCTGACCCCAGCGCCAGGCAGCTTGCAAATCCGGTAGCGCCCGGTACATTCGGGCAGCCATGGCCGCGCTGCTCGAAGTCGAAAACCTCCGCGTGGATATCCCGACGCCTTCCGGCCTGCTGCACGCGGTCCGCGGCGTCGACCTGCAGCTCGATCGGGGTGAGACCCTCTCCCTGGTCGGGGAATCCGGTTGCGGCAAGTCGTTGACGGCGCTCGCGCTGATGGGACTCCTGCCCGCGGCCGCGCAGCGCTCGGCGCTGCGCTTGCGGTTCGGGGGCGAGGATCTGGTCGCGCTCCCTGAGCGCGAGATGTCGGATCTGCGCGGCGACCGGATGGCGATGGTTTTCCAGGAACCGATGACTTCGCTCAACCCGGCGTATACGGTAGGCGATCAGCTGGAAGAGGCGCTGCTCAGGCACCGCCGCCTGCCGCGGTCGAAGGCGAGGGAACGCGCCGTGTTCCTGCTCGATCGCGTCGGCATCACGGCGGCGGGCAGCCGCCTGTCGCAGTATCCGCATCAGCTGTCCGGCGGATTGCGCCAGCGGGTGATGATTGCCATGGCCCTGATGTGCGGCCCGGAGCTGATCGTCGCGGACGAACCGACCACCGCGCTGGATGTCACCGTCCAGGCGCAGATCCTGCGTTTGCTCAAGGAGTTGCAGCGCGAGTTCAAGATGGCCCTGATCCTGATCACCCACGATCTGGGCATCGTGGCGCGGGTCGCCGACCGCGTTGCCGTGATGTACGCCGGCGAGGTGGTCGAAAGCGCCCCGGTCAAGGCGCTGTTCCAGGCATCGCGCCACCCGTATACGCGGGGTCTGATGCGCTGCATCCCGGTGCCGGGTCGCACGCGGCCGGGCGAGAAACTGGGTGTCATTGCTGGGCTCGTGCCAACGCCGATCGGCGACCTGACCGGATGCCAGTTTCGCAACCGCTGCGAAAACGCGCGCCCCGACTGCGCGCGGCCCGGCCCGGAGTTCAGGCGGCTCGACGCGGGACACGAGGTCCGTTGCGTGCTCGCGGCATGAACGGTCCCCTGATCGAGCTCGATGGCGTCAGCCGCAGCTTTTCGGTGGGCGGCGGGCTTTTCATGCGCAAGCGGCCGCTGCACGCGGTGAGCGGTGTGTCGCTCGCGATCGGGCGCGGCGAGTCGCTCGCGCTGGTCGGGGAATCCGGCTGCGGCAAGTCCACGCTGGCGCGCCTGATGATCGGCTTGCTCGAGCCGTCCGCGGGCGCGATCCGGCTCGACGGCAAGACGCTTGCCGCGCACGGCCGGCATGCCGTGGCGCGCCGCATCCAGCCCGTCTTCCAGGATCCCTACTCGTCACTCAATCCGCGCAAAACGGTCGGCGCCATCATCGGCCTGCCGCTCGACGTCCAGGGCGGGGCCGACGGCGCCCAGCGGCGTCGGCAGGTCGAGGCGATGATGGAGCACGTGGGGCTTGCGCGCCGGCTCTATCACAATTACCCCAACCAGCTCTCCGGCGGTCAGCGGCAGCGGGTCGCGATTGCGCGCGCCCTCATCACGCATCCGGAGATCGTCGTCTGCGACGAGCCGACGTCGGCGCTCGACGTCTCGGTGCAGTCGCAGATCCTCAATCTGCTGCAGGACCTGCGCCGCGAACTTGGGCTCACCTACGTCTTCATCAGCCACAACCTGGCCGTGGTCGAACACATCGCGACGCGCGTGGCGGTCATGTATCTCGGCCGCATCGTCGAGGAAGCGGCGACCGGCGCGTTGTTCCGGGCCCCGCGCCATCCCTATACGCGGGCGCTGCTCGATTCGGTGCTCACCCCGGAGCCCGGGCTCGGAGTGCCCGACACGCACCTCGGGGCGGCTTATCCCGATCCGGTCAACCCGCCCCCGGGCTGCGCCTTCCATCCGCGCTGCAGCGCGGCGCTGGTGCAGTGCCGCAGGGACCGGCCTTCGCTCGCCGGCGACGATCGCGCCCGGGTCGCATGCCATCTGTATGTATCATCCCGGTCGGGACTCACAAGGAGGACCTCATGAACACGATCCGTATCGCCGCGGCAGTCGCCGTGGCCCTGGCGCTCTCGGCCCCGGCCCACGCGGGCAAGCGCGACAACACGCTGCGCATCGCCGGCAACCAGGTGCCGGAGAGCCTCGACGCCTACTTCAACAATGTGCGCCTCGGCGTCATCATCGCGCACCACATCTGGGACCAGCTGATCTACCGCGATCCCAGGTCGAACGAATACAAACCCTTGCTGGCGACCGCCTGGAAATGGGTGGACCAGAAGACGCTCGAAATCGACCTGCGCAAGGGCGTGCGCTTCCATGACGGCGAGGCGTTCGACGCCGACGACGTCGTCTACACCCTGAATTACGTCTCCAACCCCGCCAACAAGGCGGTCACGCAGCAGAACGTCAACTGGATCGAGAAGGCGGAGAAAGTCGACGCGCACAAGGTGCGCATCCTGCTGAAGAAGCCGTTTCCCGCGGCGCTCGAGTACCTCGCCGGGCCGATTCCGATCTACCCCAACGCGTACTACGCCAAGGCGGGACCCAAGGGCATGAGCGCCAAACCCGTAGGCACCGGTCCGTACCGCGTTACCGAGCACCAGCCCGGACGCCTGGTCAAGTTCGAGCGCAACAAGGACTACTTCAAGGACAGCCCCCGGCCGCAGCCGGCGATCGAAAGGATCGAGCTGCGCCTGATCCCGGACCAGAACACGCAGGCCGCGGAGCTGATGGCGAAGGGCCTGGACTGGATCTTCAACGTGCCGCCCGACCAGGCGAGGCAGCTCAAATCGGTGCGCGACCTGAACGTGGTCGCGGGCGAGAGCATGCGGGTGGTGTGGCTGACGATGGCGACGCGCGAGGGTACGCCGACTCCGGTGCTGAAGGACATCCGCGTGCGCAAGGCGATCGCGCACGCCATCAACCGCGAGGCGATGCTCAAGACCGTGGTGGGCGAGAGCGCGCGTGTGATTCACACGCTGTGCTTCCCGCAGCAGTTCGGCTGCACCGACGAGGGCGCGCCGCGCTATCCCTACGATCCGGCCAGGGCAAAGGCGCTGCTCGCCGAGGCGGGCCACCCGAACGGCTTCGAGATCGACCTCTACGCGTATCGCGAGCGCCAGCAGACCGAGGCCATGATCGGCTACCTGCGCGCGGTCGGCATCCGCACCAACTTGCGCTACATGCAGTATGCCGCGATGCGCGACGCGCTGCGCGAGGGCAAGGCCGGC
>SCUF01000071.1 GCA_004298325.1 Betaproteobacteria bacterium
GGTAAGCGTGCGGCCGAGGCCCTCTTTGCTCGGCCCTTGTAGGGGTCCAGGATAGCCGGTTTGCGGAGGCCGCACAGGTGTCCGCTAATCGATAAGTGGACACCTATGAAGCGTGTGGTGGAAGGTGGAAAGCGCACGGTGGTCCGGCGCCGGAGCTTTACCGAGGAATTCAGGCGGCTGGTCGTCAAGGAGACGCTCGTTCCTGGCGCTTCGGTCTCGGCGGTCGCGCTGAATCATCGGCTCAACACGAACCTGCTGTTCACCTGGCGGCGCCGGTACCTGCGTGAACTGGCCAGCGTCGGATTGGTGAACCTGCTACCGGTGAGGATCGAGCCATCGGAGACGACGGTTTCCGTGTCCATACCCGAGCCGTTGCCAACGAAACAGTGTGCGCACAATACGTCGCCGCCGGGCTGTATCGAGATTGAGGCCTACGGCGCCTGCATCCGGTTGCAAGGCGCGGTCGACGTGGTGGTGCTGCGCGCGGTACTCGATGCGCTCTCGGGCCGATGATCTCACCGCCCGCAGGCACGCGCGTGTGGCTCGCCGCCGGTGTGACCGACATGCGCAAGGGCATGGACGGTCTGGCAGCCCTGGTGCAGACGGCACTCTCGGAGAATCCGTTCTGCGGACACATCTTCGTGTTCCGCGGTCGGCGCGGTGATCTGGTGAAGCTCTTGTGGTTCGATGGCGATGGGCTGTGCCTGTTCGCCAAGCGCCTGGAGCGCGGTCGCTTCGTGTGGCCGCAGGCGGCAAGCGGCAGCGTGGCATTGAGTGCGGCGCAGTTATCGATGCTGCTCGAAGGCATCGACTGGAGAAGACCCACGCGCACCTGGACACCGGAACTTGCTGCGTAGTTACTGTCGAGGAAATTCGCTCTCGATGAACTTCGTGGAAGATGAAAAAAATGTTTGCTGCTTGCGAACTCGCGCGAGTGAGTTCGGTCGAAGTAGCAACAACGAACAACACGCCAATCGCACCTACTCGCGAATGACAATCGAAGATTCCAAGACACCACCGACTGAGATCGAGGCAGCATTGCCCGATGATGTCGAATCGCTCAAAGCGCTGGTGCGCGAGCAACGTGCAAGACTCGCATTCAACTCTGCCGAGATTGAACATCTGAAGCTGCTGATCGCCAAGCTGCGCCGCATGCAGTTCGGTCGTTCTTCGGAGCGACTAGACCGGCAGATCGAACAGATGGAACTGCGCCTGGAGGAATTGCAGACTGCCCAGGCTGAGTTGCCTTCAGCACCCCAGCCCAAGGTCGAGGAGAAATCAAAGCCAGTTCGACGCCCGCTGCCGGAACATCTGCCGCGCGAGCGCGTGGTGCACGAGCCCTCCTGCACTTGCCCGGACTGCGGCGCGCCGATGAGGAAGATCGGCGAGGACGTCTCGGAGGTTCTGGACTATGTGCCCGCGCGCTTCCGGGTGATCCGGCATGTGCGACCGAAGCTGGCTTGCCCCGAGTGTGAGCGCATCGTGCAAGTGGAAGCCCCGTCGCGGCCGATTGACCGAGGGCTGGCCGGTCCAGGACTGCTTGCCCACGTGCTGGTGTCCAAATACGCCGACCATCTGCCGCTATATCGGCAGGCGCAGATCTACGCGCGGGAAGGGGTAGAGCTGGAACGCTCGACGATGGCCGAGTGGGTCGGTGGCTGTCACCGGCTACTGGATCCGCTCATTGAAGCCCTGGCCGGTTACGTCCTCAAGCCCGGCAAGCTGCATGCCGACGACACTCCGGTACCGGTGCTCGATCCCGGGCGCGGAAAAACCAAGACCGGGCGGCTGTGGACCTACGTGCGTGATGACCGGCCCGCAGGCAGCAAGGAACCCCCGGCAGTACTGTTTCGTTACTCGCCGGACCGGCGCGGCGAGCGTCCCCGCAAACACCTGGCGGACTTTACCGGCATTCTGCAGGCGGACGCCTACTCCGGGTTCGGGCATCTGTACGCAGGCGGCAAGATTCAGGAGGCGGCCTGTTGGGCGCACGCCCGGCGCGCCTTTTACGACATCCACCAGGCCAACCAGTCCCCGATCGCCGCCGAAGCGCTGCAGCGCATCGGGGCGCTTTACGCAATCGAATCCGAAATCCGCGGCCGCCCAACTGATGAGCGCGCGGCCATCCGTCAGGCGCGTGCCGGACCGCTGCTCGATTCGCTGCGCGAGTGGTTGCGCGAGACGCTGGGGAAACTGTCCAAGAAATCGGAACTGGCCAAGGCCATCAGCTACGTGCTCACGCGCTGGCCCGCACTCACCCGTTACCGCGACGACGGCGGCATCGAGATCGATAACAACGCTGCCGAGCGCTCGCTGCGTGTGGTCGCGCTCGGACGCAAGAATTACCTGTTCTGTGGATCCGACGCCGGAGGCGAGCGCGCCGCCGGGATCTACAGTCTGATCGGCACAGCGAAACTGAACGGGCTGGACCCGGAGGCTTACCTGCGCCACGTCCTGGAGCGCATCGCCGACCATCCGATCAATCGCGTCGCCGAGTTCCTCCCCTGGGCAGTCGCCGGCTCACTGCAAGCCCACCTCCAGGAGAAACTGGCTGCCTGAATCACTCGGCCGTCGTCAAGACGGTCTCCGCCGCACGCTTAC
>SCUF01000072.1 GCA_004298325.1 Betaproteobacteria bacterium
CCCGCGCTCGGGTAATTCGGTTAGTGGCCCGTTGAGCTCGTGACCTGATAGGTGGCGTGGCATGCGACGCACTTCTGCAGGACATCGGCAAGCTGCGCGAGGGCGTGCTTGGGTGTGCCGTTGGCCTCCGCGTCGACCGCGATGGCGTCGAATGCGCGATGCGTATCGAACGCCATGGTCTTGAACTCGAGCGGCAGCTTGCCCATCATCGCGACGGGCACGTCATGGGCTCTTGCGGCACCCAGCTTTCGGCTGGCCTTCGCCACCCCCGGCATGTCATCGCGTGAGAGCGCGTCCTCGACAAGCTGAAGCCCGGCGACGAATTCGCGCATTTCCCGCAGCATTAGCGCGCGCTCGCCCGGCTCCAGAACGACAGCCACGCGGCCGTCCTCGCCCCTTTGCGTCGATCCGACGACGATGAACTTGTAGGCCATCGCCGCAATCACCAGCAGCAACACGGCAATCGTTGCGAGGTAGATGCGGCTCCTCGCAGCGCCGGTCATGGCTGCTTCTCAGACAGCGCGGCATGTTCACGGCTTCCGATCGTGATTCGCCTGTCGCGCACGCTCGAGGCACGTGTTAGGGGCCCGCGAATCACGGCGCCAATCGTTCCGAGCACGAAGGCGAGCAGGGCCAGCCCATTGAGCGCGCCGCCCCACGCGCGCCAGTCGGGTAAGCCTATCCAATCGCCGGCCACCCGGATGAAGAGCGACGCGTGCAGCAGAGCGAGCGGCGCGTAGAAGTAGGAAGCATAGGGTACGGCAACGCGCAACACTGCCGGCAAGATGATGGGCGCGTGGCCGAACACCATCGAGAACACGAACCCGAGCAGCACCGCGTGGAGCGCGGCGTCGTACGCGGCACCGCCGAAACCAAGTCCACCGGAGAGCAGCATCGACGCTCCCGACACCGCGAGCCAGACGTAACCGGAGAGCAGGCAAACCGCGATAAAGCGGGTCAAGCCGTTTGCCTTGATGGTCCGCCGCGCCACGTCCTGACGCATGAGCCAGAGGGCGAGGCCGGTGAGCGCGGCGCCGAGAGCGATGGTGCCCGCCGGACGGGTGAAGAGCGACACCATCACGCCACCGAGCAGCACGGCGATCAGCACAGCGAAGAGGCGTTTCGCGCCTGGGGAAGGCGGCAGAAGACGCGACAGTTCCAGGCGCTCGCCGGCAATGGTCAAGACCAGGAATGCGATCCACCACGGCACAACCGCATAGATTGGCTGTCCGGCGAGCCAGACCAGGTTGCCGACCGTCCACGAGGCTGCGCCGAGCACCAGGGCGAGCGTGAAGAGTTCTCGCTGCCGCCGGTACACCACCGCCGAGGCCGCCAGCATCACCGCGCTGCCGGCGGTGGCGAGCGACGGCGCTACAGCGACCGGCGCCGCAACGATCGAAGCCAGCGCGGCGAGGCTCGACAGCAGCGGTGCCGTGTAGGCCCAGCGTTCGCGCAACGCGACCGCGCGTTCGAGGCTGATCACGGTACCGAAAAAGCCGGACACCATGAGCGGTCCGTGCATTGCCGCGACGCCTGCCCCGGGCAAGAGCCACCCGAGCCGCGCGAGGCCCGCCGACATGCCGACAAACAAAGAGGCAAAGGCGAGCAGCAATAGTGGAACCCGCCACGGCGCCCGGATATCGCCTGCGAGTTTCACTGCGCGCCCTTCTCTATTTTGACTGCTTCCCGATCCGGACTTTCCAGACCTCGGGACCGCTCTCCAGGTAATCCCACTGAAATGGCTCGCTGAGCTCCGCCTGGAACTGGTAGTAGAGGGGCTTCGGGTCGTGGTCATTCACGAGCAGGAAGCTCTTCCCGGGCGCCAGATTATGGAACGTCTTGAAGATGAGCGGGTGGCGCTCGCGCGGGATGATGGTCCGCACGTCGATGGTGTCGATAGCATGGGCGGTCATAGGGGCAATCTCCTCAAGTTGTTGATCGAGAAAACGGGCTCCGCGAAACGGAATCAACGGATCCAGCCGAATGTTTGCTTTGCGCGCTCCGACATCAACTCGGGCGTCCACGGTGGGTCCCAGACGAGTTCGACGTCGACGTCCACGCCCTGCGGCACTACCGCGCCCACCGCTCGGCGGGCGTTATCGGTGATCAGGTCGCCCATCGGGCAGGCCGGGGTGGTCATCGTCATCTCGACGTGGACCCGTTCCGGCGCGACGTCGATGCGATAGACGAGCCCCAGCTCAACAACGCTCATTCCAACCTCGGGATCGTCCACCGCGCGCAGTGCCTCGCGCACCGCCGCTTCGCTCGGCAACATCTTGTCCATTTCCCTGTCAAGCTCTAAAGCTGTACACAAGATACACCTTAACGGTATCACGATCTTCTGGCATAATCAATATCTGTTATACATCTTTTATTTTGCTCGCCGCACAGCACCTATGCGCCTCACCACGTTCTCGGACTACAGCCTCAGGGTGCTCATGTACCTGGGCGTTCATGCTGACCGCCTTGCAACCGTCGGCGAGATTGCCTCGGCTTACGGTGTCTCCGAGAACCATCTGGTGAAGGTCGTTCACCACTTGGCGCAGCGCGGCTACATCGAAACCACACGCGGCAAGGGAGGCGGCATGCGCCTGGCGCAGTCGCCCGCGCAGATTAACGTGGGCGAGGTCGTGCGGGGAACCGAAGAGAATCTCGCGCTCGTGGAGTGCTTCGACCGAGCGGCCTCCAACTGCCGCATCGAGCCCGCGTGTGTGCTCAAGGGCGTGTTGGGCCGCGCGGTCGATGCTTTTTTCGCCGTACTCGACGAGTACACGCTCGCCGA
>SCUF01000073.1 GCA_004298325.1 Betaproteobacteria bacterium
GCGCTGATCGCCGAGAGCGCGGCTGCCAGGCGCACGAGCTGCCCGCCGCCTTCGCCGTGCGAGCCGTCGATTTCCAGCATTGCCCGGTCAGCGCGCGCGCCGCCGGTCGACCGGCGCGAAGCGAAACGGCGCGCGCAACGCCGCCACCACGCGCGCGTCGCGGTGGTAGAGATCCGGATTGAAGCGCACGCCGCCATCGGCGTCGCCTTGCGCAGTGAAATACAGGATCATCACCGGCACCTGGCGCTTCACCGGCACGGTGCGCGTCTCGCCGCTGGCGATCGCCTCCCGGATCGCTGCTGCACTCCAGCGCCCGGCGTCGTCGAGCAGCAGCTCCGCCAGCTCGAGCGGGCGCTCGAGCCGGATGCAGCCGGAACTGAAGGCCCGCTCGGCGCGCTCGAACAGCCGCCGCGACGGCGTGTCATGCAGGTACACCGTGTGCGGATTGGGCAGCATGAACTTGATCCTGCCGAGGGCGTTGTCCTCGCCCGGCGCCTGCACGATCTGATAGGGAAACCCATCCGCGCGATAGCGTATCGAGTCGAGGTGCGCGGCGTCCACCGCGTCTCCGCTCGCGTCCACGATCCTCATGTGGTTGCGCGCGAGATAGCCGGGATCGCGCGCGAGCTTGGGCAGGACGTCCTGCCGCAGGATCGTCGGCGGCACGGTCCAGGTGGGGTTGAGGACGAGGTAGCGCAGGGTGGCGCGGAACACCGGGGTCTTTCGATACGGCCGTCCCACCACGGTGCGCGAGGACCATGCCAGACGCCCGTCGAGGAACAACTGCGCCGTGAAGCCCGCGATGTCCACGATCAGATAGTCCCCCGCGAGATCCTGTGCCACCCAGCGCAGGCGCTCGAGATTGACGCGCACCTGGTCGATGCGCTCGCCCACGGTCACGTTGAGCGCCTGCAGCGTGCGCGGGCCCGCGGCGCCATCGGCCGCGAGGCCGTGCCGCGCCTGGAAACGGCGCAGCGCCGCCTCGAGCATGGCGTCGAAATATTCCGCCTCGGCGATCACGCCAGGCGCGAGATCCCCGCTCGCGGCCAGCCGCTCGCGCAGCGCCGCGACCCTTGCATCGCGCATGCCGGGCTTGAGCGACGGCGCGCGCGGCAGCTGCCGCCAGCCGCCGCGCGCTTCTATGGCTCGCAAGCCGGCGAGCGCCTCGCGCAGCCGCTGGTACGCCGGCAACTGCGGCGCAAAGCGCCCGAGGGCATCCTCGAGCCTGGGCGCCGCAAGCATCGCCTCGAGGGCATTCGGCGGGTCGATGGCGCCGAGCGAGCGCGTAAAGCTCCAGCCCGGGTACAGTTCGCGCGGGTTCGCCTTGCCGAAATGCAGGTGGTAGGCGAGGCGTACCAGGGCATCGGTAAACACCAGCTCCCGGTCGGCGATGCCTGCGGCGCCCGCCGGTACGTCGGCCAGCCGCCGCAATGCGGCGGCGTGGTAGTCAGCCGGCTCGAGACCGTGAGCGCCGCTCGCTTCGATCAGCTCGAGCAGCGCCCTCGCCTGCTCCGGCCGCGACCATGCCGGCCGCAGACCGCGCCGCTCGTAGAACTCCGGGACCAGGCTGCGCGAGGCGATGCGCGCGCCCACCACGCTCACCTCCTGCCCTCTGCGCAGCTGCTCAATACGCGTGCGCAGCGCCTCGGCCACGTCGTCCTGCGCGATCGCAGCGCCGCCCGCGAGCGCAACCGCCAGGAGCAGTGCGCCATGGCTTAGAATGCGCGCTGCACTGCACCGAATGCCGGGAGATAGGGAGTGATCAGCACGCCTCATCGCGCCAACGCGCGCCGCCGACTCTGCCTGCAGGGGCTCGCGCTGACGCCCTTCGGGCTCGCGCGCATCCCGGCTGCGCATGCGGCTGCCGAGCGCGCGCTCGCTTTCCGTCACACGCACACCGGCGAGCGGCTCGAGATCGCCTATTTCGCGCACGGCGAGTACGTGCCGGCGGCGCTCGCGCGCATCGACTGGCTGCTGCGGGATTTCCGCACCGGCGATGCGCGGCGCATGGATACCCGGCTGCTGGATGCCCTGCATGCGCTCTGCGCGCCGCGCGGCGGCGAATACGAGATCATTTCCGCGTATCGTTCGCCGCAGACCAACGCGCAGCTGCGCCAGGCGGGCGGGGGTGTCGCGCAACGCAGCCTGCACCTCGAAGGTCGCGCGATCGATGTCCGACTCTCGGGAACCGCGACCGCGCGGCTGCGCGACGCCGCGTTGGCGCTCGGGCTGGGCGGCGTCGGCTATTACCCGAAGTCGGATTTCGTGCACCTCGACACCGGGCGCGTGCGGCACTGGGGGCCGCAAGCCGCTTAGCCGCTGCAGCGGCTCACGCTAGCTCGTCCCGCGCTTGGCGCCGGGCTTGGCTGCCGGTGCCGCGAACCGCGCGCCGGCATTCAGCGCCTCGGTGGCCGCCGCCATCATCTGCTGCGAACCCTTGAGCATCTGGCCGTAGGCCGCATCGATCGTCACCAGCGCGGTCTTCACCAGATCCTGCGTCGCAACGCTGCCGCCGGGCGCGTTCACCGCGGCCTGGCCGATCGCGCAGACATTGCCGCCGGCCTGCTGCGCCTCTTCGCGCAGGCAGTTGCAGACTGCGGCGTTGGCCTCGCTTGCGGCGTCGATCAGGTCTTTGCATAGCGCCATCCCGCGCGTCGCACTTTCCATCATCCAGTTGCACTGCACGGTCCACAGATCGAGCGGCGTACGCGCCGCGAGCATCGACTTCTGCAGCTCCGCGGCCCGCGCCATGAATTCGCCGGCGGCCGGCAGCTGCGCGTCGCGCGTCTTGACCGCGCCCGCGAGCATCGCGTCCATGACCCGCAGACCCGCGTTCATCTGCTTTTGCCAGCTCTCGACGAATTGCGCGGGCACCGGCATCCAGGGCTGGCTGGCTTGCAGCAAGGCATCCAGGGGCGTCGCGGGCGAGTTGACCGAAGTCTTGGTTTCGCTTTTCGCTTTCATGGCTATCTCCCGGTCGACTCGGACGCATCCAGCCTACGCCGCAGATCTCGTCGACGGATTGTCCGGAATCAACAAACCGTCGCGGCGGAATTGCCGCAAGTCAATGCCCGGCGGCCCCGATGCGGGTCGACGATAATGCGGCATCCGCCGCGCATCGACTGACGATCGTGCCCGAATCCAAGCGCTCACCCGCCTTGCCGCGCAGCATCTGGATGCTGGGCTTCGTCAGCCTGTGCATGGACGTCTCGTCCGAAATGATTCACAGCCTGCTGCCCGTCTTTCTGGTCACCGCGGTGGGCGCGAGCGCGCTCGCCGTCGGGCTGATCGAAGGCGCCGCGGAGTCGATCGCACTGATCGTCAAGGTGTTCTCGGGGGCACTGTCCGATTATTTCGGCCGGCGCAAGCCGCTGGCGGTGATCGGCTACGGCCTGGGCGCCGTGTCCAAGCCCCTTTTCGCGCTCGCCACGGGCGCCGGCCTGGTATTGGCGGCGCGGCTGATCGACCGGGTCGGCAAGGGGATCCGCGGTGCGCCGCGTGACGCGCTGGTCGCCGATCTCGCACCGCCCGAGGTGCGCGGTGCCGCGTTCGGGCTGCGCCAGTCGCTCGATACGGTGGGCGCGTTTCTCGGTCCGCTCCTCGCGATGGGCCCGATGCTGTGGTGGGCAAACGATTTCCGGGCCGTTTTCTGGGTCGCGATCGTTCCCGGGTTTCTGGCCGTGGCGCTGCTCCTTTTCGGCGTGCAGGAACCGCAGCTGCGGTCCGGACACGTCGCGCGCAATCCGATCCGACGCGAAAACCTGCGCCGTCTCTCAGCGGCCTACTGGTGGGTGGTGGGCATCGGCGCAGCGTTCACGCTCGCGCGCTTCTCGGAGGCCTTCCTCATCCTGCGCGCGTACCAGGGCGGCCTGCCGGTGGCGTTCGCGCCGCTGGTGCTGATCGGCATGAACGTGGTGTTCGCCGCCGCGGCTTACCCTTTCGGCAGGCTGTCGGATTCCATGAGCCACGCCCGCCTGCTGGCGCTCGGACTCGCGGTGCTGATCGCTGCCGATGCCGCCCTCGCCTTCAGCAATCACTGGACCTGGGTCTGGGCCGGCATCACGCTCTGGGGCCTGCACATGGGCATCACGCAAGGACTCCTTGCGACGATGGTCGCCGACGCGGCGCCGGCCGACCTGCGCGGCACTGCGTTCGGATGCTTCAATCTGGTGAGCGGCCTTGCGCTGCTGATCGCCAGCGCGCTGGCCGGTCTGCTGTGGGATGCCGTGGGCGCGCCCGCGACTTTCGCCGCCGGCGCGGCATTCGGCGCCGTCGCCCTGGCGGCGATCCTGCTGCGCGGCGGCGCGAGGGCGCCGCAAGGGTAAAGCTCAGCCGGCGGACTTGGCCCGCTGGTTTTCCATCAGCCGGCGCAGGTGCTTGCGCCGCTGCGACTCCGAAATGAACTCCTCCAGATCCGGATCGAGCGCCTTGCGCGAGGAGACGATGCCGACCGGCTCCCCGTTCTCGACGATGGGCATGTGGCGAAAGCCGTTCTCGTGCATCACGAGCAGCGCGTGCCCGAAAAGCTCGTCCGGC
>SCUF01000074.1 GCA_004298325.1 Betaproteobacteria bacterium
GAGGATGGCGCGGATGTCGTCGTGCTGCGTGCGCAGCTCCCGGGTGCCGTCGCGCAGCCCGGTCGCTTCCTCGTACACCGGAAACAGGCGCTCCTCCTCGAAGCGGAAGTGCCCGAGAATTTCCTCGCGCAGCGCCACCAGCTTGCGGTTGAACGCGTGCCAGTCGCTGGCGCGCACGATCTCCTCGACCTCGCCGAACAGCTCCCAGCAGCGCCGGTGGTGCTCGGTGAGTTCAGCGGAAACGGTGGGCATGCCTGGATTGCGGCTTCATGATCGGATCATTGTCGGGATGCAAGCGTTCGCCCGAATTGATATGTGTCAAGCAGACGCGCTCATGCTTCCATGGGCATGTGCCAGCGCGCAGATCAGCAGCGCCGCCGCCGCCGCGTGGCCGACCTGGATGACCAGCGCCGGCGCAGGCAGCACCGACAAGATGCCGGCGAGCGGCGTGAGCGCAGCGCACACCAGCAGCCACGCGGCGCCACGCGCAGCGCCCGAACCGACGCGGCCCGCGCCCAGTGCAGCACCGATCGCCGCGGCCGCAAGGCCCGAGACGGCGTGCGCCATGAGGAGCACCGGCGCCACCGCATCGCCCGGCAGGACGAGCGCGGCGCCGAACACGATCTGCAGCGCGGCGAACACGAGCGCGACGTGCGCGAGGGCGCGATCCGCCGGCGGGTCGCCGCACCCGCGCGCCGCGCGCCCGGCAATCCACGCCAGCAGCGCGGCGAGCGCGATGCCGCCGAGCTGGTTGAACAGCGCGGCGGCCGGCGGGGGCTGGATGCCGGTGGCCCAGCCGACCACCGACAATGCGAGCATCAGGATGAATGCCGCGGACGCGGGACGCCGCAGTGTGTCGATTCGCAGCGCGCGCCAGAACGACCCCAATATGAGCAGGGCCGCGAGCGATGCTGCAGCGCGATGCACGCCGCGCGCGATCACCATGGCGCCGCCCAGTTCGTTCGCGCCCAGACGGATCGCGGCACTCGCCGCGACCACCACCAGCGTCAGGATCGCGGCTAGACCGGCGAGGCGGCCTGCGACGCGCATCTCACGCCTTGCCCGAGCGTCGCGGTTTTCGCCCCCAGTTCATGCGCCGCCCAGATCGCGGCGGCGAGCAGCAGCACGGCGCCGCCCTGGTGCGCGGCCCCGAGGGAAACCGGCACCGCAGCGAGCAGCGTCGCGATGCCCAGCGTGAGCTGCAGCGCCAGCACCGCGAGCAGCACGTGGCAGGCAAGCCGCTGCCGCGGCGCGAGCGGCGCAGCGAGCGCGCGCCACCACAGCAGCGGCACCAGCACCAGCAGCAACCAGGCAATGCCGCGGTGCACGAACTGGACCGTCGCCATGTTGTAGAAGAAATTCTTCCACCACGGTTCGAGCATCAGGATCTCGGGCGGCACGAAGTGCCCGTTCATGAGCGGAAACGTGTTGTAGGCGTAGCCGGCGCGCAGTCCCGCAACCAGGCCCCCGGAAAGCGCCATGACGAACACCACGGCGACGATCGCGAGCGCGCTGCGGCCGATGCCCGGCGGCGGGCCCGCGCGCCCGGCAGGCACCAGCAGGCGGAGCGCGATCCACAGCTCCGCGGTGAATATCGCCAGCGCGACGCCGAGGTGCGCCGTGAGCCGGAAGTGGCTGACGCGCGGATCGTCCACCAGCCCGCTCGCCACCATGTACCAGCCGAGCGCGCCTTGCAGCGCGCCGAGCAGGAAAACGCCGGCCAGCTGCCACGCCAGCGACCGCCCGAGGCGGCCGCGCAGCAGAAACCACAGGAACGGCAGCAGGAACACGGCGCCGATCAGCCGCCCGAGCAGCCGGTGAAACCACTCCCACCAGAAAATGCGCTGGAAGCCCGCGAGATCGATGTCGAAATTGACCAGCCGAAACTCCGGCGTCTCGCGGTATTTCGCGAACAGGGTCTCCCAGTCGGCGTGCGACAGCGGCGGCAGCGCGCCGACGAGCGGTTGCCACTCGACGATCGAGAGCCCCGAGTGCGTCAAGCGTGTAATGCCCCCAACGACGACGATGGCAAACACCATTGCGGCGCACGCCAGGAGCCATGCTGCAACGCGGCGGCGATCGTGCTCAGTCATGATGCTGCAGCGCAATCTTCCATGGCGCAGAGGCTAGCCCGCAGAGGGCCCGAAATCTTGATATGCATCAAATCGGCGAGAAAGCCCGCAGCGTAACTTCCGCCGAACTCAGACGCGCCGCGTCGCGAGGACGTGCGAATACGAACCGAAGAGGGAGCCCCCATGGCGAACACGACAGAGAGCAACGTACCGGGTGACGACGTTCTGGAGGAACCGGTACCGGCAATGCAGCAGCTGCTCGACAACCCGTTCCTGCTGCTGTTCATCGGCATCGCGGTCCCGACCGTGCTCTACACGATCTGGGGCGTGATGGAAATCGTCAACCTGCCCATCGCCAAGTAAGGGAGATCGACCCGATGAGCGCCATCCTGCCTCCCACCGAGCGCGTCTGGTGGAAAGAGCCGCTCGACCGCGTCGAGCTGCTGTGGATCGTGATCGCACTGGTGTGGTGCCTGATCATGTTCTTCATGATGCCCTATTGGCACGTCTACGGGCAGCAGAACCTCGCCAACGAAGCCTACAAGACCTCGCCCGAAGCCTTCGCCAAGAAGGCCGACGAGGTGATCGCCAAGTACAAGGTGCGCGAAGAGGGGCCGCAGAAGATCCCGGTGGTGAAACCGCCGGCAGGCAGCGACGTCTACCTTGTGGCGCGCCTGTGGAGCTGGCAGCCGATCCTCGAGCTGGAGGCGGGCAAGTCCTACCGCATCCACCTCATGTCGATGGACTGGCTGCACGGCTTCTCGCTGCAGCCGGAGAACATCAACATCGAGGTGCACCCCGGCTATGACCACGTGCTCACGGTGACGCCCACGGCGCCAGGCAAGTTCTCGATCATCTGCAACGAGTACTGCGGCATCAATCATCACACGATGATCAGCCCGCTGTACGTCGTGAAATAAGGGGAGGGCCAACATGGCGGTCAATCGGAATTTCCGCACCTGCCCCACGACGGGACTGGTGTTTCACGAGCCGGCCGAGAAGCTGATGCGCTGGAACGCGGTGGTGGCGGTGGTCGCGCTGCTCATCGGCGGCGTGCTCGCGATCGGCGTGCTGCTGACGCGCTGGCAGGCGGTGCACCTGCTGCAAGCGGACCTGTTCTACCAGTTCCTCACCGCGCACGGCCTCAACATGCTGGTGTTCTGGATCATCTTCTTCGAGATGGCGATCCTGTACTTCGCCTCCAGCACGCTGCTCCGATGCCGCCTGGCGACGCCGGGCATGGCCTGGGTCGGGTTCTGGCTGATGGTGGTCGGCGCGCTGCTCAACAATTACGCGGTGCTGCGCGGCGATTCGAGCGTCATGTTCACGTCCTACGCGCCGATGGGCGCGCACCCGACGTTCTACGCCGGACTGATCCTGTTCGCGGTGGGGGCGCTGATCGCGTGTTTCGTCTTCTTCGGCACGCTGGTGATCGCGAAAGCCGAGCGCACCTACCACGGCTCGGTGCCGCTGGTGACTTTCGGCGCCATCACGGCGGCGATCATCGCCGTGTTCACCATCGCCACCGGCGCCATCATCCTGATTCCGACGCTGCTCTGGTCGCTCGGGCTGATCGAGCACATCGACTCGCTCATGTACCGCACCATCTGGTGGGGCTTCGGCCATTCGTCGCAGCAGATCAACGTCGCGGCGCACGTCTCGGTGTGGTACGCGGGCGCGGCCGTGGTGTTCGGCGCCAAGCCCATGTCGGAGAAGGTGAGCCGCACCGCGTTCCTGCTCTACATCTTCTTCCTGCAGCTGGCGAGCGCGCACCACCTGCTCGCCGATCCGGGCCTGACCTCGAACTGGAAGATCTTCAACACCAGCTACGCCATGTACCTCGCCGTGCTCGCCTCGATGGTGCACGGGCTGACGGTGCCGGGCTCGATCGAGGTGGCGCAGCGCCAGAAGGGCTTCAACAACGGCCTGTTCGAGTGGCTGCGCAAGGCGCCCTGGGGCAACGCGCCGTTCGTGGCGGTGTTCATCTCGATCGTCGGCTTCGGCTTCCTCGGCGGCATCTCGGGCGTCATGATGGGCACGGAGCAGCTCAACCTCATCATCCACAACACGCTCTACGTGCCGGGGCACTTCCACGCCACGGTGGTGATCGGCACCACGCTCGCCTTCATGGGGCTGACCTACTTCCTGATCCCGGTGCTGTTCCGCAGGAAGGTCGCGTTCGGCAACATGGCTACCTGGCAGGCGTACATCTTCGGCATCAGCATGTCCGGCTTCTCGGTCTTCATGATGGGCGCCGGCACGCTGGGGGCGCCGCGCCGGCACTGGGACATCAGCTTCGCCGGCAATCCGTTCGGCTACGAGTTTCCGGCCACGGCGTGGCTGATGATCGCCCTGATGGGGATCTTCGGCGTCGGCGCGCTGGTCGGCGGCGCGATGTACCTCGCGATCACGGTGTACTCGGTGTTCCTCGGCGAGAAGATCCAGACGCCGGATTTCGCGACGGTATCGGCGAAACGCGGCATGGCGCCGGCGCCGCAACCGGTGGCGGTCGGAGCCACCGGGCATGGCGCCGGCGTAGGCGCCTGGGGCATGGTGGCGCCGGGCACCTTCGTGCTGGCGCTCGTATTCCTGACGTCGTTCGTGCTGTATTACTTCGTCAACTGGAAATACCTGTCGACGGTCTGGCCGCTGAGGTAGGAACAGGGGAGGGCAGAGCCCTCCCCCGTTGCCCCCACCCGGAGTTAGGAGGCGCGTTGTGAGGGACGTGCTGAATCTGTTCAAGCTGCGCATCGGCGTGGCGATCGCGCTCGCCGCGCTCGCCGGGCTCGTCGTCGAGCGCGGCGCAGCGCTTGCGGCGTGGCAGGTGGCGACGCTGGTGCTGGCGGTGCTGGTTTCATCGGCGGCCGCCGGGGCGTTCAACCAGTACGTCGAACGCGACATCGATGTGCGCATGGCGCGCACGCGCAACCGCCCCTTCGTCACGGGGCGCCTGCCGCACCATCCTGCCTGGCTCTGGCTGATCGGCGCCATGATTGCCGCGGCCGTGCTCGCCGCGACCGTGGCGACCAACGCGGTGGCCGCGCTGCACGTCTTCCTCGGTGCCTTTACCTACGGCGTCGTGTACACGGTGTGGCTCAAGCGGCGCACCTGGTGGAATATCGTGGTCGGCGGACTCGCGGGCAGCTTCGCGGTGCTCGCCGGCGCGGCCGCCGTCACCCCCATGCCCGGGCCCGAAGCGTTCGCGCTCGCAGTGGTGCTGTTCCTGTGGACGCCGCCGCATTTCTGGAGCCTGGCCATCGCCTGCCGCGACGATTACGCCGCTGCCGGCGTGCCCATGCTCCCGGTGGTGGTGGGCGACCGGCGCGCGGCGCGCGCCATCTTTGCCGGCGCGGTGCTGCTCGTCGGCGCTTCCGTCGTGCCAGCGGCCTTCGGCCTGGGCTGGATCTATCTCGCGGCCGCGCTCTCCGGCGGGGCCTGGTTCCTCCTCAAGTGCCGATCCCTCCTCGAGCGACCCGGCCGCGAGACCGCACGCGCAAGCTTCCGCGCCTCGCTGGTGCAACTCTGCGCGGTGCTGATCGGGGCGCTGCTCGATGTCGCCCTGTAGTTTGGGGTCAGAGTAAAACGGCGGCGGCATGTGTCTCCTGACGGCGTTCGCCCGTTTTACTCTGACCCCAATGCTGCTTCTCGCCGCGCTAACGGCGCAGGCGGCCCTCGACGAGAAGGCGGCGCTGCGCGCGAGCCAGGCGGCGATCGGCCGCCAGCTCGGCGACTACGCCTTTCGCGACAGCCAGGGGCGCGACGTGCGCCTGGCGCAGCTGCGCGGCCAGCCGCTGGTGGTGAACTTCATCTACACCGGCTGCTTCCAGGTCTGCCCGACGACCACCAAGGCGCTTGCGCTGTCGGTTGCCGCGGCGCAGCGCACGGTCGGCCCGGGCAAGTTTCGCGTCGCCACCATCGGCTTCAACCTGCCGTTCGACACGCCGCAGGCGATGAAGCAGTTCGCGAAGCAGCAGGGGATATCGGCGTCGAACTGGCTGTTCCTGACGCCGGACGCGGCAACGCTGCCGCAGCTGCTGAGCGATTTCGGTTTCAGCTACGAGCAGACCAGCGCCGGGTACGATCACCTGCTGCAGGCGTCGATCGTCGACGCCGGCGGCCGCATCTACCGCCAGCTCTACGGTGAATCCTTCGCGGCACCGCAATTCGTCGGTCCAATCGTCGAGCTGCTGGCGAATGCGCCGCGCCCGCTGGCCGACGTCGCGGGGCTGATCGAGCAGGCGAAGCTGCTGTGCACCATCTACGATCCGAGCTCCGGCCGCTACCGGGTGAACTACGCCGTGGTGATCGAGCTCATCGTCGGCGCGACGATTTTTCTGGTCGGCATTCCGGTACTGATCTTCGAGTGGCGCCGCCGGCGCCGGACGCAGCGGCCCGCCGCGAGCGGTTGACGCATGTTAAGGGGTGCTGTCCGCGCAGCCATTAGGATGCGCGGGTGATCAATCGTATACACCGGCTCGGGCAGTGGTTTTTCCTGCGCGTCGAGGGCGTGTTCAACCTCGCGTTCGGCGAGCGCCTCAATCCGCTGTACTACCTCGGCGCGATCTCCTACTGGCTGATGTGGGTCGTGGTGGCGAGCGGGCTTTACCTCTACATCCTGTTCAAGACGGGCGTCGCGGAGGCCTACGCCTCGGTCGAATACCTGACCCACGGCCAGCCCTATGTCGGCGGCGTGCTGCGGAGTCTCCACCGCTATGCCTCCGACGGCGTGGTGCTGACCATGATGCTGCACCTCGTGCGCCACTGGACCTTCGACCGTTATCGCGGCTTTCACTGGTTTTCCTGGTTCACCGGCGTGGTCCTGCTGTGGATGGTGTACGCGGCAGGGATCAACGGTTACATGCTGCCCTGGGATCGCGTGGCGCAGTTCGTGGTCATCGCCACCGCGGAGTGGTTCGACGCGGTGCCGATCTTCGCCGGCACGCTGATCCGCAATTTCATCTTCCCCGCGGCGGTGAACGACCGGCTGTTCTCGCTGCTGTCGTTTGTCCACATCGGCATTCCGCTCGCGACGCTGGCGCTGCTGTGGGTGCACACGCAACGCGTGCCGCACGCGCGCACGACGCCGCCCTGGCCGATCGCGGTGACGCTGACGCTGAGCCTGGTGGTGCTCTCGCTGGTCAAGCCGGCGCTCAGCCAGGGGCCCGCGGACCTCGGCAAGGCGATCACCACGATCGAGTTCGACTGGTTCCTGCTGCCGGTCTACGCGCTGCTCTACCGCTGGACGCCGGCCGAGGTCTGGCTGCTGATCGGCGGCGCCACGGTGCTGTT
>SCUF01000075.1 GCA_004298325.1 Betaproteobacteria bacterium
GAAGATCGGCAACCCGGCCGCCGATGGCGCGCGCCCGATGTGGCCGGCGCTCGCCAAGGCGAACGGCATCGATCCGAAATCGGTGACCTGGGTGAACATCGACGCCAATTCCAAGCTCTCCGCGCTCAAGGCCAAGTCGATCGACATCACGACCTCGTTCTACAACATCCACCACATCTTCCAGCGCGAGCTCGGCAACGACATGGGCTTCGTCGCCTGGCGCGAGATCGGCCTCAACCCGTACGGCAATTCGGTGATCGTGAACGCCGCGTATCTCGCCAAGAACCGGCCGCAGATCGACAAGTTCGTCAAGGTGACGCAGCGCGCCTTCGCCACCTGCGTCAAGGATCCGAAGCCCTGCGTCGAGGCGCTGGTGGAAGCGAACGGCGCGCTCAAGTACGACAACGAGCTGCAGAACTGGAAGCTGGTCGAGGTCCTGATGAGCGACAAGTTCGCGCGCGAGGTCGCGCTCGGCATCCACGACGACGGCCGCATGAAGGCCGACTACGAGCTGGTGCGCGACTACATCGGCCTGGAAAAGCCCTTCGACGTGAAGACCACGTACACCAACGAGTTCCTCGACCGTTCGATCAAGATGACGAAGTGATCGTCTGTTGGGGTCAGAGTACTTACTCTGACCCCATGGGTCCCAGCCCGGTGAGCCGGCGCCACAGACGGCGCAGCCAGCCGAGAAATCCACCGCCAGCGGGTGGCCCGCCGCGTATTTCCAGCGGCCTCTCCGCAGCGGCCACGCCAAAGCGCTTTGCGAGACTGTCCGCGAACTGGGCGGTGCGCTCGGTCGCGCGGCGCTCGAACAGGCTGTCGACGACCGCCTTGAGCGGCCCCTCGCCCTTCACCCGGATGAGGCCGGTCATCTCGGTCCCCGCGGCGACGGACTCCAGCGCGACGTCGATTTCCATCGTCAGATGCTCGGCCCTGGCCGTGGCGTGCAGGCGACGGGGCGGCTCCTCCGCATCAATATGCGCCGTCAGCGCGAGGACGAGCGGCACGACGCCGACCTTCTCCTTCACCGTCAGCTCGGCGGTCCGGTCGTCCACGAGCCTGATCCTCTCCACGCCGGGGATGCAGGAACAGAGCGACTCGAAGTCGCGAATGAAGCGCCAGAGCTCCTGCGGTGAAGCGTTGACTGCGAACTTCGCCTCGCGCTCGGGCATCAATCCCACCACTTCTGCAGCTTGAAGTCCTCCGCGATCGCGGTGGCGGCGTTATGCCCCGCGCCCGCATGCACGCCGCCGCCGGGATGGCAGTAGCCGCCGCACATGTACAGCCCTTCGACGGGCGAGCGATAGCTGGACCAACCGGCGAAAGGCCTGAAGTAGCCCATCTGGTCGGGCGTCATGTCCCCCACGACATCGACGCCATTCACCATGTTGTCGTTGTGCCGCTCGGTGTCGGTAGGATCCTGGATCGTCATGGCGAGGATCTTGTCCTGGGTGATGTTCGGCGCGTAGAAGCGCCACAGCTCCAGGAGATGCGCGGCGTATTCCTCGCGGATCTTGCGCCACCCCTCCGGTCCCTCGGGTTCCACCCGGTACGGCGCGTACTGCCAGACGACTGCGGTGTGCTTGCCCACGGGCGCCTGGGAGGGGTCGAACAGCGTCGGCAGCGTGATCTGCAGCATTTCCTGGCGCGGCGGCTTGCCGAGCGCAATGTCCTGGTAGGCGCAAACCTGATCCAGCAGGCTGCCGCCGAACATTTCCTGGCTGAAGGCCCGGTTCACCGGCGCGTTCTGCGCCGCGGCCTTGTAATTCGGCGGCTCCGAAAGGGCCAGGTGCAGCACGAAGAGCGAACGCCCGCGCGAGTGGTAGTTCTTCACCCGCGTGGCAAAGGCAGCCGGCAGATGCTCTTCGCCCACCAACCGGAGAAAACTCTTCTTCGGCTCGATGTTGGTCACCACCGCCTTGGCCGCGTCGATCTTTCGCCCATCCTTCAATTCGACTCCCACGGCGCGATTGCCGCGCAGGAGGACGCGCTTCACCTCCACGTCGGTCTGTACGCGTCCGCCGTTCGCCTCGAGCACGCGCTGCAGCCCGACCGCCAGCTGCTGCGAGCCGCCGACGCAGATCGGCGCCTCGGCCTTGAGAATCCTGAAGAGGCAGATCCACCCCTGTCCGAACTGATCCGGTGCAAATCCCAGCACGGTCATCCTCGAGAGGAAATGCACCTTCACCTCCTCGCTCTCGAACAGCTCGTTCAGGAGCTGCACCGGCGTGCTCGCCTGCCACTGCAGCAACGTCCTGCCCTCCTCGGACTGTTCCAGCTGTGCGGTCTGCACCGAGGGCGGCAGTGGCGGCGAGTACATCAGCGGCAGGTAGGTCGAATCGATGAACTCGGCGTAGTCGGCGTACAGCTGACTGAAAGTCCTGGCGTCCCTCGCCGAGTAGCGGGCGAGTTCCGCGGCCATCTTCTCCGGCTCCCGGTGCATGACGATGCTCCGGTGGTCGGGAAAGATCGTGCCGCGCAGATAATCCGGGTAGACGTAGCGCACGCCGTGGCGCTCGAGCTCCAGGTCGCGATAGACCGGGCTCAAGGGGATGTGCGTGTGAACGACCGAGCAGATGTTGTGCTTGAAACCCGGCAGCGTCGCCTCCTCGGTATGGCAGCTGCCGCCCACGCGCTGGTTGCGCTCCAGGACCAGGACCTTCTGACCCGCCTTCGCAAGATAGGCGGCGCACGCAAGCCCGTTGTGGCCGGCGCCGATGACGATGAAGTCGCAGGACATGGCGAATATCTTAACTGCGGGCCGGGAGCTTGCGCGCGACGATCACCCCAAGGACGTTGACCGCCGCGGCGATCCACACCGCGGATGCGTAGCTGCCCGTGCGGTCGAACAGCGCGCCCGCGAGCACCGGCAGGCTGATGGCCGCCGCGCACCACGCGATGTACAGGCGGCTCGCGATGAGGCCGAACTGGTTCTTGTGCCAGTACTGTGCGATGGCGCCAGCGACGAGCCCCGACACGACGCCGTACCCCACGCCGATCAGGCCGAGCGCGAGGGCTGCGCTCACCGGGGTCGGGATCAGGCTCAACATGATCGCACCCGCGAGCGAGCAAAGATGCGCACCGACGCCCACGCGCGCGGCGGCGAAGTGATCGACGAGCCACCCGCCGGTGATGCGCGCGGCACCCACCGCCCCGGTGATGAAGGTCGTCGCGCCCACCGCAAGGGCGGCGCCACCGCCGTAGGCTTGCACGATGGCAGCGGCCTGGCTCAAGACCGTGAGGCCCGCGGCCGCCGCCAGGAAGAACACTGCAACCAGCACGTAGAACGTGCGTCCGAGCCGACTTTCGCCGGCCTCGATCGAGGATGCATCGTGCATGCGAATCCCGGCGCTCCGTAACAGGGCGGCTGCGACGGCGCACGCGGCGAGCACGACGACCCCGAGGCCGGCGAGCGTGGGGCGCACGCCAAACGCCAGGATCGACCAGCCGAAGACCGGCGCCCCGAGCATCGCCCCCAGGGGATAGAGGCTGACCACGTAGCCGTTGGCGAGGCCGCGCGAGCTGGCGACGGTCTGGTTCACCGCCTGCTGCGACACGATGAAGAGCACGCCCGCGCCTGGACCAAAGAGCACCCCGTAGCCGAGCGCGAACTGCACGAAGGTGGTCGCCGAAGCGGAGAGCCACAACCCCGCCCCGCTTGCGAGGCCGCAGCCAACGGCGAGCGCAGGAGGAGAAACTCTCCGGTAGAACTGCGGCGCGAAGTTCATCCCGATCGTGAGGGTCACGGTGGCAAGGCCGAAGACGAAGCTCATCTCGGCGCGCGACGCGCCGAGCAGCGCCTCCATCGGCTTGAGGAACACGCTGAAGGCGTACAGCGTGCCGAACGGGAGGTTGACGACGGTCGCTGCGAGGAGCGCCGCGGCGCTGCGCTGTCCGGGGTTCAAGTGTTGTTCGTCGGGTTTTCGACATCGTACCCAAAGCGCCAGGACTTCTTCCAACCAGGAGTAACATTTGCACCATGACAACGCGCACAGCACCCCCCTTCCGCGCCGACCACGTCGGCAGTTTCCTTCGCCCGCGCTACCTGCTGGAAGCGCGCGACCAGGCCGCCAAAGGCGAGATCACGCGCGAGCAGCTGCGCGCGGTCGAAGACCGTGCGATCACCGAAGTCGTCAAGGCCCAGGAGGCCGCGGGCCTGCAGAGCATCACCGACGGCGAGTTCCGCCGCACCTATTTCCACATCGACTTCCTCGAGCAGCTGGGTGGCGTGCAGACCGACATCCCCGTCACGGTGAAGAAGCCCGACGGCACCGAGGAACTCGCGCCGCCCGTGATGCGCGTGATCGACAAGGTGCGCCATGTCAAGGACATCCAGCTGGCGGATTTCAAGTACCTGAAGAGCCAGACCGCGCGCACGCCGAAAGTGACGATTCCCTCGCCCACCATGCTGCATTTCCGCGGCGGCCGCGCCGGCATCAGCAAGGCGCACTATCCCGAACTCGAACCCGACTTCTACGACGACGTGGCGAAGGCCTACGGCGAGGAGCTGAAGTCCCTCGCCGCCGCCGGCGCCCGTTACGTGCAGATGGACGACACCAATCTCGCGTACCTCTGCGACGAGAAGATGCGCGAGGCGGCGCGCAGCCGCGGCGACGACCCGAACGAGCTGCCGCACCGCTACGCCAAGTTCATCAACCGCGTGGTGGCGCAGAAGCCCGCCGGCATGACGCTCGCGATGCACCTGTGCCGCGGCAACTTCAAGAGCACCTGGGCGGCGACGGGCGGCTACGAGCCGGTGGCCGAGGCGCTGCTATCCGAGATGCACATCGACGCCTATTTCCTCGAGTACGACGACGCGAGGAGCGGCGATTTCCGCCCCTTGCGCTTCCTGCCCAAGGGCAAGTTCGTCGTGCTCGGCCTGGTGACCACCAAGCTCGGGCAGCTGGAGAGGAAGGACGAGCTGAAGCGGCGCATCGACGAAGCGGCGAAGCTGGTGCCGCTCGAGCAGCTGTGCCTGTCGCCGCAATGCGGCTTCTCCAGCACGGTGCACGGCAACGTGATCCCGCACGAGGCGCAGTGGGCCAAGATTCGCCTCGTGCTCGAGACGGCGAAAGAGGTCTGGGGCTAGCGGCTTTTCCCGCCGCCCGCGTGGGGTGGCGAAGTCAGTGATGGCTGGCGCCGCACGGCATGGTGCAACCCCCAGACCGCAGCCGCGTAGAGCATGAGCGCGAGTCTCCCATCCGGCTGCGCACTTGCGCCAGCGCCGGTCGGTACCCGATGATGCCCGGCATGCCCGGTCCTGAGAATGCGCGGGAAGGCGGCTCGCTGCGGGAGGAAACCCGGTATCTCGGGCGCGTGCTCGGGCGGGTGCTGCGCGACCAGACCGGCGTCGAGGGCTACGAGCGCATCGAGCGCATCCGCCAGGAAGCGGTAGGCTTTCGCCGCGCCAAGGGCCCGGAAGCGCCCGCGGTTCGTGACAGGCTGGAAGCGCAGCTGAACGCGCTCAGCCGTGAGCAGACGCTGGATGTGGTGCGCGCCTTCAGCTATTTCCTTCATCTCCTGAACGTCGCCGAAGACCGCCAGATCAACCGGCTTGCGCTGGAGCGGGAACGCGACGGCGCGGCACCTGTACCCGGGAGCTTTGCATACGCGCTCGCGCACGTGCGCGCCAACGGCGTCGGCGAGGCCGAACTGGATGCCTGGCTTGAACGCGCGCTGGTGGCACCCGTGCTCACCGCACACCCCACCGAGGTTCAGCGTCAGAGCATCCTCGATTGCGAGCGCGGCATCGCCAACGCCCTGTCGCAGCTGGACGACGCGCGGCTGGGCGCAGCCGGGCGCGCCCGCGTCGAGGCGCGCCTGCACGCGCGCGTGCTGACGCTGTGGCAGACCGCGATGATCCGGCTCTCGAGGCTGCGCGTCATAGACGAAATCGAGAACGCGCTGTCCTTCTACCGGCTCACTTTTTTCGCGGAGGTGCCACGCCTCTACGAGGAATTGGAGTCGCTCCTGGGCCGGCCCGCGCCGAGCCTGTTGCGGATGGGTTCCTGGATCGGCGGCGACCGGGACGGCAATCCGTTCGTCACCGCGGAGGTGCTGCGTGCCGCGGTGACGCGGCAGGCGCGCACGGCGTTCGCCCATTACCTGGAGGAGGTGCATGCCCTGGGCGCGGAGCTTTCCATGTCAGTGCGCCTGCTCGAGCCGACGCCAGCCCTGCTCGGGCTCGCGCACGCTGCTCGGGACCCTTCGAAGCACCGCCAGGACGAGCCCTACCGCCAGGCGCTCTCGGGCGTCTATTCGCGCCTCGCCGCGACTGCGCACTTGCGTACCGGATTCGTTCCCCCGCGCGAACCGCACCGGGAGAGCGCCGCCTACCCTGACGCGGCCGCGTTCGCCGCCGACCTGCGGGTCATCGACGAATCGCTCGCCAGCCACGGCGCCGCAGCGCTCGCCGCGGTCCGCCTCAAGCCGCTGAGGCGCGCACTGGACGTATTCGGATTCCACCTGGCAGCGATCGACCAGCGCCAGAACGCGGACGTTCACGAGGCTGTCGTGGCGGAGCTGCTTGCTGCGGTGGACGTCGAACCCGCCTACCTCGCGCTGGACGAAGCGGCCCGGGTCGCTCTTCTCGCGCGCGAGCTGGCCACGCCCCGGCCCCTCGTCTCGGCGCATCTGGCGTACAGCGAAAAAACGCAGGGCGAGCTCGCGATCCTGCGCGCCACGGCGGAGATTCATGCGCTCTATGGCGCCGCCGCCCTGCCGCACTACATCATTTCCAAGGCCGCGAGCCTGTCCGATCTGCTGGAGGTGGCGTTGCTGCTCAAGGAGGTGGGCCTGCATACGCAGGACCGTGGTCCGGCGATGGACCTCGTCCCGCTCTTCGAGACCATCGCCGATCTGGAAAACGCGTGCGCCGTGATGGGCGCCGCCTTTGCCATGCCAGCCTACCGCGGCTGGCTGGCGCGCCGCGGCAATGTGCAGGAAGTGATGCTCGGCTACTCCGACAGCAACAAGGACGGCGGCTACCTGAGCGCCAACTGGACCCTGCACAAGGCGCAGCGCGCGCTCATCGAGACGCATCGCGCGGCCGGCGTGCGCCTGCGGCTGTTCCACGGCCGCGGCGGCACGGTCGGGCGCGGCGGCGGTCCCGCCTACGACGCGATACGCGCTCAGCCGAAAGGCGCCGTGGACGGAGCGCTCCGCCTCACCGAGCAGGGCGAAACCATCGGCAGCAAGTACGCGGATGCCGATGTCGGGCGCCGCAACCTGGAGACCCTGGTGGCGGCGACGCTCGAGGCGAGCTTCGCGCGGACTGGCTCGGGCGAAAGCGGCGGCCGCTACGACGCCGTGATGAATTCGCTCTCGGCGCGCTCGTTCGCCGCCTACCGCGCCCTCGTCTACGATACGCCGGGTTTCGCGGAGTACTTCCGCGCCGCCACGCCGATCGCGGAACTGGCCGCGCTGAACATCGGCAGCCGCCCGGCTTCACGCACGGACTCGCAGCGCATCGAAGACCTGCGCGCGATCCCCTGGGTCTTCAGCTGGAGCCTGTGCCGCCTCATGCTGCCGGGCTGGTACGGCTTCGGCACCGCGGTGGAATCCTGGTGCGCCGAGCACACCGACGGCGGGCCGCTGCTCGCCACCATGTACCGCGAGTGGCTGTTCTTCCGCACGGTCACCTCCAACATGGAGATGGTGCTCGCGAAGAGCGACCTGGCCGTGGCGTCGCGCTACGCGGAACTGGTGCCCGACGCGGCGTTGCGCGACGGCGTGTTTGGCCGCATCCGCGACGAGTGGCACCGCACCGTTGGCGCAGTTCAGGCAATCACCGGGCAGGCGTCACTGCTCGCCGACAATCCGTCGCTCGCGCGCTCGATCCGCGACCGGTTGCCCTACCTCGATCCGCTGAACCACCTCCAGCTCGAGTTGCTGCGGCGCCACCGCGGCGGCCAGTCGGACGAACGCGTGCAACGCGGCATCCACCTCACCATCAACGGCATCGCCGCCGGATTGCGCAACAGCGGATAGGCACCATGAACCACACGCCGATGATGCACTGGTAAAGATGGGCGAGTCGGCGGCGACTGCCGCTCGGTCGTCCTATGGAAGTGGTTCGGCGCGGGCCACGCAGATCGCCCGAAGCACTACTTGACGACCTCCCAGAAGATCCCGCCAATGGCGACAAAGCCGAAAGTAAACACGACCGTTCGGACATACGGCACGCCCAGCAAGTACACAACCGCGTGTGCAACGCGCGCCCAGAAGAAACAGGCCGCCCAGAAGGCGGTCATTGAATTCGCCTTGTCCGTAATGTGCGCCATCAGCACAAGCGCCGCGAAGGGAGCGAACACCTCCACCGCGTTCAGGTAAGTGCGGTCCGCGCGTCTTCCCCAGGAGGGTAGTGGACGAGGTGTCGGATCAACGTAGTTCTCTCGTTTCAAAAATCCGTTGGTCGAAACCTGTGCGATTACATACGGAATCCACAGCGACGCTGTCAGGATCGCTGTGAAAGCAAGGTACATCAGATCGGTTGTCATGTAGTCGACTCCGTAATTAACGCCGGAAATCGGGTGTCGCTAATCGATCACTCGATCAGCGCGCAGCAGCAGCACCCGCGGGACGGTCAGGCCAAGCGCCTGCGCGGTCCGCAGGTTAACGACCAGCTGGAACCTCGTTGGTTGCTCGACCGGAAGGTCACCCGGCCTTGCGCCCTTCAGAATCTTGTCGACATGCGAGGCCGCCCGCCGGTACGTATCGGCAATGCTCGGGCCATATGACATCAGTCCTCCCGCGTCGGGAAAGTTCTCGACAAAATAGACCGCAGGCAGTCGCTTGCTTGCTGCAAATTCGACGAGCCTGTCCCGCTGCGTCGCCGCAAAAGGGCTCGGCGTCACTATCAGCCCCTGAGCGCCGCTACCTCCGATCGCGGCGAGCGCCTTGTCGAGCTCGGCCAAATTCGCCGCATGGTACACGCCGACGTTGACCTGCAGTTCTCGTGCAGCCGCCTGGAGCTCAGTGACGAACCGCGAGGCCGCGGCATTGCTTGAACTCCAGAGCACGGCGACACTCGACACACTGGGCACAGCCTCCTTGAGCAACTCCAACCATTTACCGGCAAAACCATCGCCGTAAGCCGTGGAGAAGCCAGTGATGTTGCCGCCCGGCCGCGCCAGGTTGGTGACGATGCCCCCGGCGACCGGGTCGCTGGAGCCGGCGAACACGATGGGAACGGCCGAAGTCGCCTTTTTTGCCGCGCGTGCCCCGATCGTCGCGCCTACGACCAGGACATCGATATCGAGGCGAAGCAGCTCCTGGACGAGTCCGGGAAGGCGTTCGGGCCGGCCGTCCGCGAATCGCATCTCCACAACGATGTCTCGTCCGTCAACGTACCCATGTTCGCGGAGCCCCTGCAGAAACGCCTCATTCCTCTGGCCGGGCCGTGTCGGCGAAACAAAGCCGATTCGGTACGTCCCTGGACGCTGCGCGGAGGCGATCACTGGCGCAACGAGCAGTGCCCCCGTCGCGAGCAGCCAATTTCTGCGCCGGCTGTCAGCCATGCTCCTCCCCCGAACGAGCAATGTGGCGCGGAGTCTACGCCCGAACAGCCCGATGCGGAGAATCAGGGCCGGCACCTCCGTCACAAAGCGGCCAACTGCGGCCGTTTAGGGTCAGCTATTCGATCACCCGATCGGCGGACAATAGTATCGACGGCGGGATCTTCAAGCCGAGGGTCCTGGCGGTCGCGGCATTGACGCACAGCTCGAACTTGGTCGGCTGCTCGACCGGGACGTCCGCAGGTCGCGCGCCCCGCAAGATCCGGTCAGCGTAGACGGCCACCCGCTCCCTCAGATGGGAATTGTCGGGCCCGTAGGAGATCAGGCCGCCGGCATCCACGAATTGCCCAGTGTCATACAGCCCGATGAGTCGGTTGCGGGCGACGAAGTCCAGGATCCGCCGACGTTCCAGATAAGACAGCCAGGTCGTCGCCGCGATCAGAGCCTGCGCGCGAAAGGCGAGCATGTCACGGAAGGCGCTCTCGAAGTCCTCCCGCTTCGAGATGGGATAGGCGCGCGCCTCGATTCCCAGGTTCTTGGCGGCAGAGGCCATCTCCCGATCGAGCGCATCGGTTTGGCCTCCCCCCACCGTGCGCAGCGCTGTGGGATAGGTGAAGTACGCAACCCGGGAAGCGCTGGGAGACAGCTGTCTGATAACTTCGTAAAGCTTTGCGAACATTGAGGCGCCGGCGTTCCACGTCACTCCGGTGACGTTACGCCCGGGGCGCGCGTAGGAATCAATGAGCCCCTGCTCGACCGGAAAAGTGACGGCCCAGAAGAGGGATCGTCGTGCTTGCCTGCGCCGCCGCCACGGCGGCTTCCGGGCCAAAGGCGCAAATGAGATCCACGCCCTTGCGCACAAGCGCCGCGGCCAGCGCCGGCGGGCGGTCCATGAATCCATCGGCATAAGCGCGCTCGACGGCGAGGTTCTTTCCCTCCGTCCAACCCAGTTCGCTGAGTTTGATCGCGAAACGCGACTTCGTCCATTGCTCGAGCGTTGCGCTCGGTCCGCCCTCCAGCACGCCAATTCTCGGAAGCCTTGCCGTTGTCTGTGACACCGTGACGCAGGGGCTGCTCGAGGCCATAAGAGCGGCAAGCGCTGCCAAAATCTCTCGTCGATTCATTGCCGCCCCGCAATCGCAATCGAGCGCATCCGTGTCGGATAGAACCCAAAAACCAGCCAGAGACTACAGCCGTGCCTTGCGGGTAGGTTTGACGTGGGTCACCAGC
>SCUF01000076.1 GCA_004298325.1 Betaproteobacteria bacterium
GGCGTCATGCCGCAGACCATCGAGGCGATCAACCACGCCAAGGCGGCCGAAGTGCCGCTGGTGGTGGCGGTCAACAAGATCGACAAGCACGAGGCGAATCCGGAACGGGTGAAGCAGGAGTTGCTGAGCCACGGCGTCGTGCCCGAGGAGTTCGGCGGCGAATCGCCGCTGGTGCCGGTCTCCGCCAAGACCGGCCAGGGCATCGACGCGCTGCTCGAGCAGGTCCTGCTGCAGGCTGAAGTGAAGGAACTCACGGCCATGATCGACGCGCCCGCCCGGGGCGTGGTGATCGAAGCGCGGCTCGACAAGGGCCGCGGGCCGGTCGCCACCGTTCTGGTGCAGTCGGGCACGCTCCAGCGCGGCGACGTCGTGCTCACGGGCGCGGTGTACGGGCGGGTGCGCGCGATGCTGGACGAGAACGGCAAGCCGGTGCAGGCCGCGGGGCCGTCGATTCCGGTGGAGATCCAGGGGCTGTCGGACGTGCCGGCGGCGGGCGAGGAGCTGGTGGTGCTCAGCGACGAGCGCAAGGCGCGCGAAATCGCGCTGTTTCGCCAGGGCAAGTTCCGCGACGTCAAGCTCGCGAAGCAGCAGGCGGCCAAACTCGAGAACATCTTCGAGCAGATGGGCGAGGGCGAGAAAAAGACGCTGTCGCTCGTCATCAAGGCGGACGTGCAGGGTTCGCAGGAGGCGCTGGTGCATGCGCTCACGCGGCTCTCGAGCGACGAGGTGAAGGTGGTCGTGGTGCATGCCGGCGTCGGCGGCATCACCGAGTCCGACGTGAACCTGGCGATGGCTTCGCGCGGCGTGATCGTCGGCTTCAACACGCGCGCCGACGCCACCGCGCGCAAGCTGATCGAGTCGGCCGGTGTCCAGGTCCGCTACTACACCATCATTTACGAGGCGGTCGACGAGATCAAGGCTGCGCTCACCGGCATGCTCGCGCCGGAGCGCAAGGAGAGCGTGATCGGCCTGGTGGAAGTACGCCAGGTGTTCCGCATCTCGAAGGTGGGCACGGTGGCGGGCTGCTACGTGCAGGACGGCACGGTGCGCCGCAGCGCCCAGGTGCGCGTGCTGCGCGACAACGTGGTGATCCACACCGGCGAGATCGACACCCTCAAGCGCTTCAAGGACGACGTGCGCGAGGTCAAGTCCGGCTTCGAGTGCGGCCTGTCGCTGAAGAACTTCCAGGACCTCAAGGAAGGCGACCAGCTCGAGGTCTTCGAAATCCTCGAGGTCGCCCGTACGCTCTAGCGGGCCATGGCGCGCACAGCCGGCCGGGCGGGGACCTCGAGGGGCACGCGGGTCGGTGACCAGATCCAGCGGGTGCTTTCGGAAATCTTGCGGCGCGAGCTGCGTGACCCGCGCGTCGGTATGATCACGATCACCGCGGTCGAAATGTCGCCCGATTGCGCGCACGCCACGGTCTATTTCACGTGCCTCGAGGCCGACCACGTGCCGGCCGCGGCCGCAGGGCTGAAGCGCGCCGCGGGTTTCCTGCGCTCGCAGCTCGGACGCAGCATCCAGCTTTATGTCACGCCACAGCTGCGCTTCGTCTACGACGCCTCGGTCGAACGAGGCGCGCGCCTGTCGCACCTGATCGACAGCGTGCAGCCCAAGCGGTGATCCGGCGCCGGCTCGACGCCTGGCTGCTGCTCGACAAGCCGAGCGGCATCACCTCCAACGCCGCGCTGCAGCGGGCGAAACGCCTCTACC
>SCUF01000077.1 GCA_004298325.1 Betaproteobacteria bacterium
TCGTCGCTGCTCGGCATGGCGGCCAACGAGACCTATCGCGCGCTCAGCTTCGTGCAGGCGATGCGCCTGCCGCAGGACCTGTACCTCGATTTCGTGACGCGCAACGCGCTCTATCGCGACATCGTCGAGTCGCGCGACGAGCTGGAATTCCTGCGCGGCACGTGGCTCTTTGCCGACGGCGTGTCGTGCATGACGCTGAACCGCCTGGTGCGCGAGACGCAACCCGCGGCCATGGCGCGCGACGTGGTGCTGGCGCCGCCGGAGAAGGAGCTGCTGGTGCTGCGCTCCGGCGAGGCGCTGCTGACGACGCCGGCCGGGTACGAGGAGCGCCTGTGCACCGGCGCGCATTTCGGCGCCGGCGCTCTCGCCGACGGCGCGCAGCGCGGTACCGAGGTGCGCGTGCTCGACGACGTGCAGATGTACCGCGTGCCGCTGCACTGCATCGACCAGCTGCCGGTGGTGCGCTGGAAGATGCACGAGACGCACCGGCGCCGCTACGAGGAGATCTGAGCGGCGCGGTGCGCCGCCGTGTCAGAACTGGTAGCGGCGCAGCCCGCCGTCCACCGGAATCACGGCGCCGGTGATATAGCGCGCGCAAGGGGAGGCGAGAAAGCAGACCAGGTGCGCGATGTCCTCGGGCTTGCCGTACTCGCCCACCGGAATCTCGTGCTCGGACTGCCACTGGCGGTATTCGGGCGTGTAGTTGCGCTGGATCTGCTCGCTCAGGATGCGCCCCGGCGGAATGCAGTTGACGGTGATGCCGTGCCGGCCGACCGCGCGCGAGAGCCCCTTGGCCCAGGAATGCATCGCCGCCTTGGCGCAGAACGCGCCGTTGATGCCTTCGGGCTCGCTCTTGCCGGTGATGTTGATGATGCGTCCCCATTGGCGCGCCAGCATCGCCTCGAGCAGGCGGTCGGCGAGCTGCCGCTGGCGCGTGAAATTGAGCGTCAGCGCCTCGTCCCATTGCGACTCGCTCGCGTGCAGTTCGAAGGCGCGCGAGCCGCCGGCGTTGTTCACCAGGATATCCACCGCGTCCAGCGCGCCCAGGGCCTGCTCGGCGATGCGCTGCGGTGCGTCGGCGTGCATCAGATCCTGCTCGATGACGGCCGGCCGGGCGCCGCCGCTGCGCTCGATCTCCGCCGCCAGTTGGTCGAGCCGCTCGCGGCGGCGCGCGGTGATGGCGAGGCGCACGCCTTCGCGGCCCAGCTCCAGCGCGATGGCGCGCCCGATGCCGGCGCTCGCGCCGGTGACCAGTCCGGTGCGTCCGTGGAGCTGCAGGTCCACGGGACCTCTAGCGCCAGTGCGCCGGCGGCTGCCAGGCCGGCCGGGCGCCCAGCGGCGGGCGCAGCACGCGCACCATGCGCAACGCGGCTTCGGCGCCGCCGTAATAGCGCGGCACGAGGATCGTCTCGCCGAAACCGAGCGCGCGGTAGAAGCGCCGCGCGGCGTCGTTCGCGGCACGCAGCTCGAGGTGCACGCTCTCGATCCCGGCGGTGAGCGCCGTGTCGAGGTGCCACTCGAGCAGGTGCCGCCCGATGCCGCGCCGCCGGTGCGTCGGGCGCACCGCCATCAGCGCGAGGTGCGCGCGCTCGTCGCCGAACTCCATCATGGCGAAGCCCACCAGCGAGCCGCGGTCGCACGCCACGAGCAGCGCGACGTCCCTGCGCGCGAGCGCCCGCTGGATGCGCGGCGCGTCGTACTTCCACGCCAGCCCGTGCTCGATGTGATCGCGCGACATCAGCGCGATGGCGTGGCTGTCGCGCGCCAGCGCGGGCCGCAGGGTGATGGCGGCGTGGCTCATGGGGCGAATTTACCATGGACGAAAGTCGCGACAAGCCGCCATTTTCGTGGACAATTGCGGTCTTCCCGAAACGGCGCGGCCAGCGATGCAACGACCCAACTTCCTCGTCATTCTCGTCGACGACCTGCGTCACGACGAATTCGGCGCCGGCGGCCACCCGTACATGAAGACGCCGCACATCGACCGCCTGGCGCAGGAAGGCGCGCTGTTCGAGCGCGCCTTCCACACCACGCCGATCTGCTCGCCCAACCGCGCTTCGGTCATGACCGGCCAGTACGCCAGCCGCCACGGCATCATCGACAACGTGGCGCGCGACGCGATGAGCCACCGCCTGCCGAACTATCACCTCGCGCTGCAGGCGCTCGGCTACCAGACCGCGCACATCGGCAAGTGGCATATGGGCAACGACGGCAGGCCGCGGCCCGGCTACGACCACTGGGTGAGCTTCGACGGCCATGGCCGCTTGCACGATCCGAAGCTCAACGTCAATGGCAGCACCGTGCAGCATTCCGGCTATATCACCGACATCATGAACCGCATGGCGGTGGACTTCGTCGGCGGCAGGCGCAAGCGCCCCTGGTCGCTGTTCTTCGCGCACAAGGCGGTGCATCCCGACGCCGAGCAGGCCGCGGACGGGACGCTCACGCTCAACAACGACGGCGGCTACAAGCCCGCGGCGCGGCATCAGGACCTCTACCGGGGTTGCGTGTTCCCGCGCAAACCCAACATGCTGGCGGCGGCGGAGGTGGCGCGGTGCAAGCCGGCCTGGGCGGAAGCGTTTGCGCTCAAGCGCTCGGAACCCTCGCAGGCGGCGCTGAAAGCGATTCAGGCGGGCACGCAGGAGGAGATCCGCCTGCGCGCGGCGATGATGGCGTCGGTGGACGAGGGCGTCGGCCTGCTGCTGGAAGCGCTCGCCCGCACGCGGCAGCTCGATGACACGCTGATCCTGTTCTTCGGCGACAACGGCTATTTCTTCGGCGAACACGCGCTCGGCCCGGAACGGCGCTTCGCCTACGAGGAGGGGATCCGCGCGCCCTTCCTCCTGCGCTATCCGCGCCGCGCGAAGGCGGGCGCGCGCGTGCGCGAGCTGGTGATCTGCCAGGACATCGCGCCCACGCTGCTGCGCCTGGCGGGCGGGCGCCCGGGGCCGCAGGTGCAGGGCCGCTCGCTGCTGCCGCTGCTCTCCGGCAGGCGCGCCGGCTGGCGCCGGTCGTTTCTGATCGAGTACTGGGCCGAGAACGCGCTGCCCTGGCTCGTCGGCATGAGCTACAAGGCGATCCGCACCGAACGCTACAAGTACATCCGCTGGGTGAATCGCGGGCGCGACGGCGAGCTGGACGAACTCTACGACCTTGCGCGTGACCCATTCGAGCTGGTCAACCTGAACGCGAGCCGGCGCCACGCCGGCGTGCGCAACGGCCTGCGCCGCGCGCTGCGCAGGCTGGTCGCCGACGCGGCGGGACTCTGACTTGCCCTAGATCAACGTGACCGCGGGCGTTCGCAGCTAGACTCCCCGCAAATAGGGGATCGTGATGCTCACCCTCGAGGATTGCATCGGCATGTGCGACTTGAGCGAGGAGGAGGTTCTCGCCATCGCGAATCATGAGCACATCCCGGAAATCGCAGCCGCAGAGCTGGGCAACTATCTCGTGCACAACGCGGATGGCGAATTGTGCATCCGTGGCATGATCCGGGACGACATTGCCTGGGCGACGGCGAGCGGCAACCGCGACCGTGCCCTGGCGTTGAAACTGGTGCTGCGCAACTTCATCCACAACCACCCGCGCTGCAACGAACGCTGTCGCGAGCAGCTCCACCTGCCGGAGCGGCGCCAGATCTGAGCGTTCGCGGCGCGCTCCCCTTTTGGCGCGCCGCCGTTTGGAATAGTATGACGGCGGCATCTGCCGATCCGGGAGGAAGCCGCATGCAAGTCAGGGAAATCCTTCGCGTCAAGGGCAACCGGCTGCTCACGATCGAACCGTCCGGGCGCGCCGCCGACGCGGTCGCCACGATGGCGGCGCAGAACCTCGGATCCCTGGTGGTCGTCGACGGCGGGCGCATGACCGGGATGCTCAGCTTTCACGAGCTGCTGCAGGCGCTGGCGAAGCGCGGCGGTGCGCTTGGCGACGTGAAGGTGGGCGACATCATGGTGCGCGAACCCGTGACCGCCGCCCCCGACATGGAGGTGAACGACCTCCGGCGCACCATGCTCGAGAGCGGTGCCCGCTATCTGCCGGTGATGCAGGACGGCAAGCTCCTCGGCGTGATCTCGTTCCGTGACGTCGCCAAGGCGGTGCTCGAGGAGCAGGATTTCGAGAACAAGATGCTGAAGGGCTACATCAAGAATTGGCCCGCGTAACGGCATTTTTCTGAAGCGCCGTCGTTTCCTGCTGGCGGCTGCGGCCGGCGGCGGCCTCGCCGGTTGCGGCTTTTCGCTCGAGCAGGGTCTGTGGAACCCCTGCTATGCGAGCCTGCCGCGCCGGCTGGCCGCGCACGAGCTGGTGCAGTCGGCGTGGCAGGGGATCGACGCGCGCCAGGTGTGGGACTCGCACGTCCATCTGGTGGGCATCGGGGATTCGGGCAGCGGCATCGAGCTCCATCCGCGCATGCACAGCCTGCTCAGCCCGGCGCAGTTCGCGCGGCGCCTGTTCTTCCTCAACGCCGGCTGCGCGCACGAAGTGCGAGGCGACGTCGACCGCGCCTACATCGAGCGCATGCACAACCTGGTCGACGGCATGCGCGGCGGCGTCAAGCTGCTGCTGTTTGCTTTCGAGCGCGCCTACCGCGAGGACGGCACGCCCGATGCCGGGAACACCGGTTTGCACGTGCCCGATGCCTACGCGCGCGACACGGCACGCGCGCATCCAGCCTACTTCGAGTGGGCGGCTTCGATCCATCCCTACCGCGCCGACTGCGTCGACGCCGCGGAGTGGGCCGCGCGTAACGGCGCGCGCGCCGTCAAGTGGCTGCCGGCGTCGATGGGCATGGATCCGGCCGCGCCGCGCTGCGACCGCTTCTACGAGGCGCTCGCGCGCCTCGGCCTGCCGCTCATCGTGCATGCCGGCGAAGAGCGCGCCGTGCTCGGCGCCGATGCGCAGGACCTCGGCAACCCGCTGCGGCTGCGGCGCGCGCTGGCGCTGGGCGTGCGCGTGGTGGTGGCGCATTGCGGCTCGCTGGGGCAGGACCGCGACCTCGACCGCGGCGCGGGCGGACCCGTGGTGGACAGCTTCGAGCTGTTTGCGCGCATGATGGACGAGCCGCGCCACGCCGGCCGGCTGTTCGGCGACATTTCCGCCGTGACGCAGCTCAACCGCGCCGGTCCCGCGCTGGCGCGGCTGATCGAGCGCAAGGACTGGCATGCGCGCCTGCTGAACGGTTCGGATTATCCCCTGCCGGGGGTGATGCCGATCTTTTCGGTCGACTACCTGGTCTCGATCGGCTTGCTGGCGGCAGCCGCGGCGCCGGTGCTCAGGGAAATCCGCGCGCACAATCCGCTGCTGTTCGATTTCGTGCTCAAGCGCACCCTGCGCTCGAACGGCAAGGCGTTCGCGGCGGGCGTCTTCGAGACGCGCGGTTTTTTCGAGCGGGCTAGGGGTTGAGGCCGAGCGCCGCGGCCACGTCCCGCGGCGCGCGCACATGGAAGGCGCGCAGCCCCGCGGCGCGGGCGCCGGCCACGTTTTCCGCCGCGTCGTCGAAGAACGCGATGCGCCGCGGCGCCAGGCCAACGCGCCGCGCCACCCACGCGAAGGCTTGCGGATCGGGTTTGCGCAGTCCGATCTCGCACGAAAGGAATCGCCGCGCGAACGGCTGCAGCACCTCGCGGTAGCGCGGTTCCCAATGCCGGCGGTGGACCTCCCCGGTGTTGGAAAACAGGTGCAGCGGCCAGGCGCGGGCGGCCGCCCCGAGCAGCGCCCGCATGCCCGGGATCTCGCCGACGATGACCGCTTTCCAGCCGGCGGCGAACTGCTCGTCGGACAGCTCGAGCTCGAGCGAGTGCCGCAGGCCGGCGAAGTATTCCACGGCGCCGATTTCGCCCCTTTCGTGCGCAGCGTACGCCGAATCAAAGGCGAAACGCGCCGCGATCGCCTCGGCCGCGACGCCCGCGGCCGCGGCCCACGCGGCGAACGCGCGTGTGAAATCGATTTCGAGGATCACGCCGCCGAGGTCGAACAGCAGCGCGTCGACGTCCGCCGGCGGCAGTCGCTCCATGGGCCGCTATGCTAAGCTTTTTGGATGAGCGGCAACTCGTTCGGGACGCTGTTCTGCGTCACCTCCTTCGGTGAATCACACGGTCCGGCGTACGGCGGCGTGGTCGACGGCTGCCCGCCGGGCATGGCGCTGTCCGCCGCCGACCTGCAGCGCGAGCTCGATCGACGCAAGCCGGGCAGCTCGCGCCACGTCACGCAGCGGCGTGAATCCGACACCGTCGAGATCCTCTCCGGTGTCTACGAAGGCCGGACCACCGGCACCGCGATCGGCTTCCTGATCCGCAACGAGGACCAGCGCCCGAAGGATTACGCGGCACTCGCCGACCGGTTTCGCCCGGGGCACGCCGACTACACCTATTGGCAGAAGTACGCGGTGCGCGACCCGCGCGGCGGCGGCCGCGCATCGGCGCGCGAAACGATGGTGCGGGTGGCGGCCGGCGCGATCGCGAAGAAGTGGCTTCAGCTGCGCTACGGCGTCACCGTGCGCGGCTACCTGGCGCAGCTCGGGCCGCATCGCATCGCGCTGCGCGACTGGGCGGCGGTGGACGCGAATCCGTTCTTCGCGCCCGACCTGACGATGGTGCCGCAGCTGGAGGCCTTCATGGACGAGCTGCGCGCGGGCGGCGATTCCTGCGGCGCGCGCGTCAACGCGGTCGCGAGCGGCGTGCCGGTCGGCTGGGGCGAGCCGGTCTATGGGCGGCTCGACGCCGACATCGCCGGCGCGCTCATGTCGATCAATGCGGTCAAGGGTGTCGAAATCGGCGCCGGCTTCGCCGCAGTCGAGCAGCACGGCAGCGAGCATGGCGACGAGATGACGCCGCAGGGGTTCCTCTCCAACAACAATGGCGGCGTGCTCGGCGGCATTTCCACCGGGCAGGACGTCACGGTCTCGGTGGCCCTCAAGCCGACCTCGAGCATCCGGCTGCCGCGCCGGACCATCGATGTGCAGGGCCAGGCGACGCAGGTGGCGACGAGCGGGCGCCACGACCCTTGCGTCGGCATCCGCGCGACGCCGATCGTGGAGGCGGTGCTCGCCTGCGTGCTGATGGATCACGCGCTGCGGCATCGCGCGCAATGCGGCGACGTCGGCCCGCCGACACCGCCGATCGCCGGCAGCGTGCGCTGACACGTGCTAGAAAAAGCCAACAAATTCAATTACAGTAGCGCCTCGGCCACCCGCCGCACGAGGTCATGACATGAGCACCAAGGGCCAGCTGCTACAAGACCCGTTCCTGAACACCCTGCGCCGGGAGCACATTCCGGTCTCGATCTATCTGGTCAACGGCATCAAGCTGCAGGGCCAGA
>SCUF01000078.1 GCA_004298325.1 Betaproteobacteria bacterium
CGATGATGAAGAAGTCGGCGAACTCGCGCATGCGCTCGTCGCGCAAGGTGACGTGGATCACGATTCCGGCGATCACGAACCCCATGTACAGCACGATCACGCTGCCCGGGATCACGGGACGCAGCAGTTTCAGGAGCAGGAATATCCCCGCCAGCACCAGGAAGGCGCGGGTCGGAAGCGGCAGGCGGAGGGCGCCGGCCTTCATGAGCGCTTGCCTTGCGCGGCGAGATATCGCACCAACGCGTTAAGCTGCGCCGCGTTCAGCCGCGTTCCGTAGTCCGGCGGCATCACGCCGCTCGGGACGCCCTTGCGCTCGTATGCCTTCGGGTCCACGATCGATTCCATAAGGAAAGCCTCGAGGCTCATACCGCGTTCGGCGGCTGCCTGCTTCATGCCTGCCGCGTCCAGCGCCGGGCCGACCTTCGTCTCACCGGGCTTGAGACTATGGCAGCCATCGCATGCGAGCGCGGTGAACATGGCAACCGGATCGCTGTTGGTCGGCGCACCGGCGGGCTGGGCGCTGCGCGCGCTCGCCGCCGGCCTGGGGACATCGCCCACCTTCACCGTCGGCGTCTTCCCGAGCGACTGCAGATAGGCGATCACCGCCACCGCCTCTTCGTAGCCAAGATTGGCGGGGGCCGAGATCGAGGGCGGCATGATGTTCGCGAAGCCTTCAACAAGGTAAGCGCCGGGCTCGTAGAGCGCTTGCGCCAAGTACCCCACCAAGGTGTCGGGACCGCCTCTCACCCCTTGCGCGCGGCGCGCGGCGATGCCCGCGAGGTTGGGCCCGCGCCCGCCGCCTTTCACGCCCGCGCCGGGCTCGATCGTGTGGCAGGCGAGACAACCGCGCTGCCGCACGATCGTCTGTCCGATCTGGGCCAATTCCGGTGGCGTAAGCGTCGCGCTGATTTCCTGTGCCTTTGGCGGCTCCCAGCGCGTCTGCGGGATCCAATTCGCGAACCAGACGAAGAATCCGATGACCAAGAACGCCGGAACGAATGGCATCACGTACGGAAGCGTCCGGTTCATGCGCCCTCCCCGTCCGGCGCGGGCGCCGGCGCGCGTCCCTCACCGCCGGACGCCGCGTCAGGCGCTTTCGCCAGACCCGAGATGGCAAAGGCAACCGCGAGCATGACGAAGAAGATGAAGGTGATCGCCGAAATGATCACCGCGACCTCGCCCAGGCTGGGCAGTCCGGCGCCGGGCGAGGTGTCCTGCATGATGCCGTAGATGTGCCAGTTCAGGCGCACGCCGCTGCGCGCATAGCCCATCAGCGCCATCAGCCAGACGATGACGAAGGCGAGCATGATCAGCACGTAGTGGCCGCGCCGCGGCAGCGTGCCCCAACGCACTTCCGCCACCGTCCGCGCCCCGCGCAGCAGCATGAGGTCGAGGACGAACGTCGCCACGATCCCGATCATGAGGACGATGATCTGCCAGATCGAGGTCTTGATGCGCACTTCCGCGGGAGCGAAGTACCCGTACACGCCGAGCGCCGTAATTACGAGCGCGGTCAATCCCACCAGATTCCACTGGATCGTCGTGCCCTGGCGGTGCCAGGCCACCGTGGGCTCGCGCCCCGCGCGGCGGTAGAGCAGGTAGCTCGCGTAGAGCACGACCAGGACCAGGGTAACGGCGATCATTTTCGGCGCCATCACGCCAAGTGCGCCGAGAATCGGATGGAACCCCCCGGTGGACTCCTCGATTGACGCCGCCATGGTGTGAGGCGTCGCCCAGACGATGAAGCCGCTGATCAGCGCCACGTTGAATACCGGACTCCAGCGCTGCTGGGCTTCGGAGCCCGGAATGCGCAGCAGTCCGAGCCAGGAGTAGTACGCGGCGCCGATGAACAGCACCGCGATCACGATCGCCTGGATGATGAACAGCCAGGACAGCACGCCGCCCATCAGGGTGACGCCGTAGGTGGCGGAGAAGGCGAACAGCTCGAAGCCGAAGTAGTAGCCGGCGAAGGGCAGGAACAGCATCGTGAACAAGGCGATGAGGTTGCCGGTGTAGCCCATCCAGTCGTACAGCGCCCGATCCTGGTCGCGCGTCGCCATCAGGAACCGGTACGCCGCGTAGGCCGAGCAGAGCAATGCGCCGAACGTGATGTTGGCGACCAGGCGGTGGATGTTGAGCGGCATCCAGCCCGG
>SCUF01000079.1 GCA_004298325.1 Betaproteobacteria bacterium
CGTTTGCACGCGCGTGTACACGACGACGCCGAAAAAGCCGAATTCGGCGCTGCGCAAGGTCGCCAAGGTCCGGCTCACCAACGGCTACGAGGTGATCGGCTACATCGGCGGCGAAGGCCATAATCTGCAGGAGCACTCGGTGGTACTGATTCGCGGCGGTCGCGTCAAGGACCTGCCGGGCGTGCGCTACCACATCGTGCGCGGATCGCTCGACACCCAGGGCGTGAAGGACCGCAAGCAGAGCCGCTCGAAGTACGGGGCCAAGCTGCCCAAGACGGCCTGAGCCGAGGAACGCCACGATGCCGCGTCGCCGAGAAGTTCCCAAACGCCAAATCCTGCCGGACCCGAAGTTCGGCAACCAGGACGTCGCCAAGTTCATCAACGTGCTGATGACCCGCGGCAAGAAATCGGTTGCCGAGCGGATCGTCTACGGCGCGCTCGACATCATCAAGACCAAGTCCGGCAAGGACCCGGTCGAAGTGTTCACGCAGGCGGTGCAGAACGTCAAGCCGGTGGTCGAGGTGAAGAGCCGGCGTGTCGGCGGCGCCAACTACCAGGTGCCGGTGGAAGTGCGCCCGGTGCGTCGCGTCGCGCTGTCGATGCGCTGGCTGCGCGAGGCGGCGCAGAAGCGCGGCGAGAAATCGATGCGCGCGCGCCTCGCTGGCGAGCTCGCCGAGGCGGCCGAAGGCCGCGGCGGCGCCATGAAAAAGCGCGAGGAAGTGCACCGCATGGCCGAGGCCAACAAGGCCTTCTCGCATTACAGGTTCTAGTCACGGAAACGGAATGAACGTGGCACGCAAGACTCCCATCGAGCGTTACCGGAACATCGGGATTTCGGCGCATATCGACGCCGGCAAGACCACGACGACCGAACGCATCCTGTTCTATACCGGCGTCAATCACAAGATTGGCGAGGTGCACGACGGCGCTGCCACCATGGACTGGATGGAGCAGGAGCAGGAGCGCGGCATCACCATCACGTCGGCGGCCACGACCTGCTTCTGGAAGGGGATGGACCTGTCGTACCCGGAGCACCGCATCAACATCATCGATACGCCAGGCCACGTCGACTTCACCATCGAGGTGGAACGCTCGATGCGGGTGCTGGACGGCGCGTGCATGGTGTATGACGCAGTGGCCGGTGTGCAGCCGCAGTCGGAAACGGTGTGGCGCCAGGCCAACAAGTATCGCGTACCGCGGCTTGCCTTCATCAACAAGATGGATCGCGTCGGCGCGAATTACTTCAAGTCCTACGACCACATCCGCAACCGGCTGAAGGGAAATCCGGTGCCGATCCAGATTCCGGTGGGCGCGGAGGACAAGTTCGCGGGCGTGGTGGATCTGGTGACCATGCAGGCCATTTACTGGGACGAAGCCAGCCAAGGCATGAAGTTCGAGCGGCGGCCGATCCCGCCCGAGCTCGCCGCCGAGGCGCAGCAGTGGCGCGAAAAGATGGTCGAGGCGGCGGCCGAGGCCAACGAGGAGCTGATGAACAAGTACCTCGAGTCGAACGAGCTTTCGATCGAGGAGGTGAAGAAGGGCATCCGCATCCGCACCATCAACAACGAAATCGTGCCCATGCTGTGCGGCTCGGCGTTCAAGAACAAGGGCGTGCAGGCGATGCTCGACGCGGTGATCGACTACCTGCCTTCGCCCGCGGACATTCTGCCGGTCAAGGGCGCGAACGAAAAGGGCGAGCCCGATACGCGCAAGCCCGGGGACGACGAGCCGTTCGCGGCGCTCGCGTTCAAGATCATGACCGACCCCTTCGTCGGCCAGCTCTCCTTCATTCGGGTGTATTCGGGCGTGCTGACGTCAGGCGACACGGTCTACACCTCGGTGCGCGGCAAGAAGGAGCGCATCGGACGGCTGCTGCAGATGCACGCCAACGAGCGCCACGAAATCAAGGAGGTGCGCGCCGGCGACATCGCCGCAGTGGTCGGGCTGAAGGACGTGATCACCGGCGAGACGATCTGCGACGTGAAGAACGTCATCACGCTCGAGCGCATGGAATTCCCCGATCCGGTGATCTCGCAGGCGGTGGAACCGAAGACCAAGGTCGACCAGGAAAAGATGGGCGTCGCACTCGGTCGGCTGGCGCAGGAAGACCCGTCGTTCCGCGTGCGCACGGACGAGGAGTCCGGCCAGACGATCATCTCCGGCATGGGCGAGCTGCATCTGGAAATCATCGTCGATCGGATGAAGCGCGAATTCGGCGTCGAGGCGTCGGTGGGCAAGCCGCAGGTGGCTTACCGCGAGACGTTCAAGAAAACGCTCGAATCGGAAGGCAAGTTCGTCAAGCAGTCCGGTGGTCGCGGGCAGTACGGACACGTCTGGCTCAAGCTCGAACCGCAGCCGCAGGGCAGGGGCTACGAATTCGTGGATGCCATCAAGGGTGGCCGGGTACCGCGCGAATTCATTCCCGCAGTGCAAAAGGGCGTCGTGGAGGCGCTCCAGGACGGCGTGCTGGCGGGCTACCCGGTGGTGGACGTCAAGGTGACGTTGACCGACGGCTCCTACCATGAGGTGGATTCCAACGAGAACGCCTTCAAGATGGCCGCCATCTTCGCCTTCAAGGACGGCATGCGGTCCGCGTCCCCGGTGCTTCTGGAGCCGATCATGGCGGTCGAGGTCGAGACGCCGGAGGAAAAGATGGGCGACGTCATGGGCGATCTGTCGGCGCGCCGCGGGGTGATCCAGGGAATGGAGGATCTGCCGAGCGGCAAGGCGATCAAGGCCGAGGTGCCGCTCGGCGAGATGTTCGGCTATTCGACCACAGTGCGCTCGCTGACGCAGGGCCGCGCCACCTACACGATGGAATTCAAGCATTACGCCGAGGCGCCGAAGAGCGTCGCCGAAGCGGTGATCAGCGCGAAGAAGTAATCAATCAGACGACCAGGGAACGATCATGGCTAAAGGCAAATTCGAGCGCACCAAGCCGCACGTGAACGTGGGCACGATCGGGCATGTGGACCACGGCAAGACGACGCTGACGGCGGCGATGACGCACATTTTGGCGAAGAAGT
>SCUF01000012.1 GCA_004298325.1 Betaproteobacteria bacterium
CCGGCCGCCGCGGGTCGGGCGCAATCCCAAGTCCGGCGAGAAGGTGCACGTGCCGGAGAAGTACGTGCCGCACTTCAAGGCGGGCAAGGAATTGCGCGAGCGCGTCGACGCGGCGCAGGCCGCGGCGGCCGCCGCCGCGCCGCCGCAGACGGCGCATCCGTAACGGGTTCCGGGGTCCGCAGTCGCCCCGGACGCGGCCGATCGCGATGCGCATCGTCACCTGGACGATCCGGCTGGCGGCGTTCCTGCTGCTGCTGGCGTTCGCGGCGAAGAACGCCGATCCGGTGACGCTGCGCCTGTTCTTCGACCTGACCTGGCAGCTGCCGCTGGTGGTGCTGCTGCTCGCCTTCTTCGCCGCCGGCGTGCTGTTGGGCCTCGCCGCGATGCTCGGCGCGCTGCTGCGGCAGCGGCGCGAACTCGGGCGGCTGCGGCGCGAGGCGCCCGCCGCCGCAGCGGTCGCCGCCCCGGTGCCCACGCAGCCGCCGGCCGCGGAATCCTGAGGAGCCGCGGCACCGCGCCTCACGCCCATGGAATTCGAATACTGGTGGCTGCTGGGTTTCCCGCTGTTCTTCGGCCTCGGCTGGATGGCGGCGCGCATCGACATCCGGCACCTGGTGCGCGAGTCGCGCGCCTTGCCGCGTTCGTATTTCAAGGGGCTCAATTTCCTCCTCAGCGAGCAGCCGGACAAGGCGATCGAGGCGTTCATCGAGGTCGTCAAGGTCGATCCCGCGACGGTCGACCTGCATTTCGCGCTCGGCAACCTGTTTCGCCGGCGCGGCGAGTACGACCGTGCCATCCGCATGCACCAGCACCTGATCGAGCGCGCCGACCTGGCGGTCGAGCAGCGCGCCAATGCGCTGTTCGAACTCGGGCTCGACTACCTCAAGGCCGGAATCCTGGACCGCGCCGAGGAAGTGTTCACGCGCCTCGGCGACGGCCCGCACGCCGCACAGGCTCGCGTTTCGCTGCTCGAGATCTACCAGGCGGAACAGGACTGGCCGAAGGCGATCGCGATGGCGCGCGGCATCGAACCCGCCGCTGGCGAGTCGCGCTCGCGTGACATCGCCCAGTTCCTGTGCGAGCTGGCGGCGGGCGAGGCCACGCATTCGCGCCCGGACGCGGCGCGGGCGCACCTCGCGGAGGCGCTCGAGGCGCACCGCAAGTGCGTGCGCGCCAACGTCCTGCTCGGTGACCTGGAGCGCGCAGCCGGCCGCGCCGAGCGCGCGATCGAGCACTGGAAGCGCATCGAGCAGCAGAACCCGGCGTACCTGGCGCTGGTCGCGCAGCGCCTGCTCGAGGCGCATCGCGACGCCGGACGGCTGGAAGAGGGACTGACGCTGCTGAGCGGCTATCTCGAGCGCTATCCGTCGCTCGACCTGCTGGACGCGGTGTTCCAGTACACGCTCGAGGCGAAGGGCGCGCAGGCCGCCTATCGCCTGGTGCGGGACGAGCTGCGCCGCAACCCGACGCTGCTCGGCCTCGACCGCCTGATCGAGGCGCAGATTGCCGGCGACGCGCACCCGGAGCGGCGGCGCGACCTCGAGCTGGTCAAGAACCTGGTGCACAGCCATACGCGCAAGCTCGCGCGCTACCGCTGCGAAGCCTGCGGCTTCAAGGCGCGCCAGTTCCACTGGCGCTGCCCGGGCTGCGGCGGCTGGGAGAGCTACCCGCCGCGCCGCTCGGAAGAATTCGATCTCGCACCCTAGGGAAAAATGAAAATCACGCTTGTGGGCACGGGTTACGTAGGGCTGGTGACGGGCGCCTGCCTGGCGGATACGGGCAACCAGGTGTTCTGCCTCGACCTCGACGCGGCCAAGGTGCGCGCGCTGAACGAGGGCCGGATCCCGATCTACGAGCCGGGACTGGAAGCCGTCGTGAAGCGCAACCGCGCGGCCGGGAGAATCGTCTTCTCGACCGATGTCGCGGCAAGCGTCGCGCACGGCGTCTTGCAGTGCATTGCGGTCGGAACGCCCCCGGGGGAAGACGGCTCTGCCGACCTGCAGCACGTGCTCGCGGCGGCGCGCGCGGTGGGACGCCACATGGACGGCTATCGCGTCATCGTGGACAAGTCGACGGTCCCGGTGGGCACCGCCGATCGCGTGCGCGCCGCGGTGGCGCAAGAGCTCGGCGCCCGCGGCGCGCGGCACGCGTTCAGCGTGGTGTCCAACCCCGAGTTCCTCAAGGAAGGCGCCGCCGTCGAGGATTTCATGCGCCCCGACCGCATTATCGTCGGCTCGGACGACGAGCGCGCCACGCAGCTGGTGCGCGAGCTGTATGCGCCGTTCCAGCGCAATCACGACCGCCTGATGCTGATGAGCGTTCGCTCCGCCGAACTGACCAAGTACGCGGCCAACGCGATGCTCGCGACCCGCATTTCGTTCATGAACGAGCTGGCCAACCTCGCCGAGCGGCTCGGCGCCGACATCGAGGAGGTGCGCCGCGGCATCGGTTCGGACCCGCGCATCGGCTACCATTTTCTCTACGCCGGCGGCGGCTACGGCGGCTCGTGCTTTCCCAAGGACGTCAAGGCCCTGCAGCGCAGCGCGCAGGAAGCCGGCGCCCCGCTCGGCGTGCTCGCCGCCGTGGAGCGCGCGAACGAGGCGCAGAAGCGCGTCCTCGGCACGAAGATCCGCGCGCGCTTCGGCAACGATCTTTCGGGCCGCTGCTTCGCCGTGTGGGGCCTCGCCTTCAAGCCGAACACCGACGACCTGCGGGAGGCGCCCAGTCTCAGCCTGATCGCCGACCTGCTCGCGGCGGGCGCCGCGGTGCGCGCCTACGATCCGGCCGCGCGCCACGAAGCGCGCGCGCTGTTCCGGCACGAGCCGCGCGTTGCCATCGCCGATTCGGCACTCGAGTGCCTGAGCGGCTGCGACGCGCTCGCGATCGTCACCGAGTGGCAGGAATTCCGCAGCCCGGATTTCGCCGAGCTGCGACGCCGCCTGGCGACCCCGGCGATCTTCGACGGCCGCAATCTCTATGAGCCGGCCGCGGCGGCGGCCCTAGGTTTCGAGTACTTCCCGATCGGCAGGCCGGCATGACGCGCGCAGACACGCGCAAGGCGAGGGTGCTGGTGGTCGGCGACGTGATGCTCGACCGTTACTGGTTCGGCGAAGTCGCGCGCATCTCGCCCGAGGCGCCGGTGCCGGTGGTGGGCTTCGAGCGGCAGGAGGAGCGGCTCGGCGGCGCTGCGAACGTGGCCAACAACTGCGCGGCGCTTGGCGCACGCACCCAGCTGCTGTCGGTGATCGGCGATGACGCCGAAGGAACGCGGCTGGAGCAACTGGCCGGAAAGGCCGGCATCAGGGCCCGGCTGCACCGTGATCCTTCCGTGCAGACGACCCAGAAACTGCGCATCGTCGTGCGGCATCAGCAATTGCTGCGCATCGACTTCGAGCGCACGCCTTCGCGGGAGATCCTCGCGTCCAAGCTCGCCGACTTCAAAACCGCGCTGCCGTCGTGCAACGTGGTGATCCTGTCGGACTACGGCAAGGGCGGGCTGGCGCACATCGCGCGCATGATCGCCCTGGCGCGTGCGGCCGGCAAGAAGGTGCTGGTCGATCCCAAGGGCGACGACTACGCGCGCTACCGTGGTGCGCACCTCATGACCCCGAACCTCGCCGAACTGCGCGAGGTGGTGGGCAGCTGGAAGAGCGAGGCCGACCTCGAGCGGCGCACGCAGACGCTGCGCCGCCGGCTCGGGCTCGAGGCGCTGCTGCTGACGCGCTCCGAGCAGGGCATGACGCTCTACACCCAACGCGGCGCGCGGCACGTCAAGGCCGAGGCGCGCGAGGTGTACGATGTGAGCGGTGCCGGCGATACCGTGATCGCCGCGCTCGGCGCGATGCTGGGCGCGGGGGCGGGACTGGAGCAGGCGGTGCGCGTCGCCAACCGCGCCGCCGGCATCGTGGTCGGCAAGCTGGGCGTCGCGGTGGCGACGCGACGCGAAGTCTTCGCATAGGGGCAAGGATGGTTTACGTCGTCACCGGCGCCGCCGGGTTCATCGGCTCGAGGCTGGTCGCAGCGCTCAATCGCGAGGGCATTCGCGAGATTCTCGCGGTCGACAATCTCGAGCAGGCAGACAAGTTCCGCAACCTCGCCGCCTGCGAGATCGAGGACTACGTCGACAAGCGGGAATTCCTGACGCGGCTCTCCGCCGGCAGCTTCGACGGCGCGATCGACACGGTGCTGCACCAGGGGGCGTGCACCAACACGCTGGAGAGCGACGGCCGCTACATGATGGAGAACAACTATGCCTACTCCAGGGCACTGCTCGACTGGTGCCAGGACGAGGAAGTGCCGATGATCTACGCCTCGTCGGCGTCGGTCTACGGGGCGGGCCGCGACTCGGGGGAAATCCGCGCCAACGAGAATCCGCTCAACGTGTATGCCTACTCCAAGTTTCTTTTCGACCAGTACGTGAGACGGCGCCTGACGCAGCGTACGAGCCAGATCGCCGGGCTGCGGTATTTCAACGTCTACGGCCCGAACGAGGCCCACAAGAAGCGGACCGCGATGAATTCGATCGCGCTGCGCGCCTTCGAGCAGTACCGCACGGAAGGCCATGTGCGGCTGTTCGCCGGCTGCGACGGCTATGCCGACGGCGAGCAGTGCCGCGATTTCATCCATGTCGACGATGCCGTGGCGGTGAATCTCTGGCTGCTCGAGAAGCGCGAGGTTTCGGGGATCTTCAACTGCGGCACGGGCCGCGCGCAGAGCTTCAACGAGCTCGCCGCCGCGGTGATCAATACCGTCGATGGCACCGGTTACGCGATTGCCGAGCTGGTGCAGCGCGACCTCATCCGCTACATCCCGTTTCCCGCGGAACTCGCGGGCAAGTACCAGAGCTTCACGCAGGCCGACCTGGCGCAGCTGCGCGAGGTGGGCTACGGCGGCGACTTCATGACGGTGGAGCGGGGCGTCGCCGCATACGTCAGGGAGCTGATGCGGACGTCATGAAGCGAACCCTAGAGGATTTCATCGGCGAGACGCCGCTCGCGCGCCTGCAGCGGCTGCCCGGTCCGGCGGCGGCGCGCAACGGCAACGTCATTCTCGCCAAGCTCGAAGGCAACAACCCCGCCGGCTCGGTGAAGGACCGGCCCGCAATCTCGATGATCCGCCGTGCCGAGGAGCGCGGCACGATCCGCAGGGGCGACACGCTGATCGAGCCGACCTCGGGCAACACCGGCATCGCGCTCGCCATGGCGGCGGCGATCCGCGGCTACCGCATGGTGCTCATCATGCCCGAGCACCTCTCGGTCGAGCGCCGGCAGACCATGCGCGCCTTCGGCGCCGAAATCGTTCTCACGCCGCAGAAGGGCGGCATGGAGGCCGCGCGCGACCTGGCCGAAAGCATGGTGCGAGAGGGCAAGGGCACGATGCTCGACCAGTTCGCCAACCCGGACAATCCGCTCGCGCATTACGAGGGCACCGGGCCGGAGATCTGGCGCGACACCGGCGGCGCGATCACGCACTTCGTCTCTTCCATGGGCACCACCGGCACGATCATGGGCTGCGCGCGGTTCTTCAAGGAAAGGAACGCCGCGATCCAGATCGTCGGCTGCGAACCCGAGGAAGGTTCGCAGATCCCGGGCATCCGCAAGTGGCCCGAGGCCTACCTGCCGAAGATCTACGACCGCTCGCGCGTCGACCGGCTGGAACCCGTCAGCCAGGCCGACGCCGAGAACATGGCGCGGCGCCTGGCGCGCGAGGAAGGCATTTTCGCCGGCATTTCCTCGGGCGGCGCGGTGGTGGTGGCGCTGCGCATCGCGCGCGAACTGAAGAACGCCGTCATCGTGACCATCATCTGCGACCGCGGCGACCGCTATCTCTCGACCGGCGTGTTCCCGGACTGAATGACGCCGGTCCTCGCGTTCGACATCGAGACGGTGCCGGATTGCGCCGGCATCCGGCGCCTGTACGACCTGCCGGAATCGCTGCCCGACCACGAAGTGGCCGAGATCGCGTTCCAGAAACGGCGCACGCAGACCGGCGGTGATTTCCTCGCGCCGCACCTGCATCGCGTGGTGGTGATCTCGTGCCTGCTGCGCGATGCCGAGGGCATCCGCATCTGGTCGATCGGCGAGCCCGAGGCCGACGAGGCCGCCGCGATCCAGCGCTTCTTCGACGGCGTCGAGAAGCTCGTGCCGCAGCTCGTGTCCTGGAACGGCGGCGGCTTCGACCTGCCGGTGCTCGCCTACCGGGGCCTCGCGCGCGGCGTGCAGGCGGCCAAGTTCTGGGACCAGGGCGAGAACGACAGGGATTTCCGCTGGAACAGCTACGTTTCGCGCTACCACGCCCGCCACCTCGACTTGATGGACGTGCTCGCGATGTACCAGCCGCGCAACAACGCGCCGCTCGACGAGGTGGCGCAGATCGCCGGGCTGCCGGGCAAGATCGGCATCGGCGGCGCGGCGGTGTGGCCGGCCTACCGCGAGGGGCGGATCGCCGAGATCCGCAGCTACTGCGAGGCCGACACCGCCAACACCTACCTCCTCTGGCTGCGTTTCCAGCAGTTGCGCGGCGCGCTGGGCGCGAAGCAGTACGGCGCCGAGCGCGAACTGCTGCGCGCGCACCTCGAGCGCCAGGGCGAGCCGCACTGGCGCGAATTCCTGCAACGTTGGAAGGAAGATTGACGCTCGAAGTGGTTGCGCTCGACGCTGAAGGGCGCGGCGTGGCGCGCAATCCGGACGGCAAGGTCGTGTTCGTGGAGGGCGCGCTCGCGGGCGAAATCGTCGCGGCGCGGCTGGTGCGCAGCCAGCGCTCCTTCGACCTGATGCGAACCACCGCAGTGCTGCGGCAATCGAGCGGGCGTCGCGCGCCGCGCTGCGCGTATTTCGGCGTCTGCGGAGGCTGCGCCACGCAGCACGCCGATGCCCGCACGCAGGTCGCCGCCAAGCAGCGCTGGCTCGAGGACTGCCTGCAGCGCATTGGCAAGGTCGAGCCGGGCTGCATCCTGGCGCCGATCCACGGCGAAGAATGGGGCTACCGGCGCCGCGCTCGGCTCTCGGTGCGCTATCTGATCAGCCAAGGTGTGGCGATGGTGGGTTTTCGCGAGCGCAAGTCCACCTTTGTCGCCGACATGGACGGTTGCGAGGTGCTGCCGCCGCAGGTGGCGGCGCTGATTCCCGGGTTGCGCCGCCTCGTGGCGTCGTTGTCGATTCGCGATCGTTTGCCGCAGATCGAGGTCGCAGTCGGTGATGAGGCGGTGGCGCTCGTGTTCCGGCATCTTCTGCCGCTCGCCGCCGACGACGAATCGAAGCTGCGCGAATTCGCGCAGGAGAGCGGGGTCTGGGTGTGGCTGCAGCCCGGAGGGCCGGACAGCGCGCATCCGTTCGCGCCCGCTGCCGCCGGCGCGCTGCACTACGCGCTGCCGGAATTCGGCGTGCGCATCGAGTTCCGTCCAACCGATTTCACGCAGGTGAACCACGGCGTCAACCGCCTGCTTGTGGCGCGGGCGGTGCGGCTGCTCGACCCGCAACCGGGCGAGCGCATCGCGGACCTGTTTTGCGGCCTGGGAAATTTCGCGCTGCCGGTGGCGCGCTGCGGCGCGCAGGTGACCGGATTCGAGGGCAGCGCGGGGCTGGTGGAGCGAGCGCGGCAGAACGCGGCATTGAACGGGCTGGAGGTGCGCTTCGCAAGCGCGGACCTGGCCCGCGGCGGGATCGGCGGCTTCGGCCCGTTCGACAAGCTGCTCCTCGACCCGCCGCGCGAGGGTGCGGTCGAACTGATCAAGGCGCTGCCGCCGGACTGGCCGCGCCGCATCGTCTATGTGTCCTGCGATCCGGCGACGCTGGCGCGCGACGCCAGCGTGCTCGTTCACACGAAAGGGTTCGCCCTGGCTGCCGCCAGCGTGGTCAACATGTTTCCCCACACCGCACACGTCGAATCGATCGCGCTCTTCGAGCGCTAGAAAAACGAAGGGCGCCCGCAGGCGCCCCTCTCAGGCACAGCGCAGCTTCAGTCGCGCTCGCCGGCGAGCGCCATCAGCAGGTGCAGCAGGTTGGCGAAGATGTTGAACAGGCTCATGTAGACGCCCGTAGCGGCCATGATGTAGTTGGTCTCGCCGCCGCGGATGATGCGCTGCAGGTCATAGAGCAGGAACAGCGAGAACACCACCACCACGAGGGTCGAGATCGTCAGCGCCAGCGCCGGGATCTGCAGCCACAGGTTGGCGAGCATCGCCACCAGCAGGGCGATCATGCCGACGAACAGGAACTTCCCCATGAAGCCGAAATCCCGCTTGGCGGTCGCGGCAATCGCGCCCATCGCGAGGAAGATCGTTCCGGTGCCCACCGCCGCATAGCCGACCAGCGCCATGCCGTTCTTCAGCGACAGCGCGACGTTCAGCAGCGGCCCCAGGAACCAGCCCAGCAGGCCGGTCATGAGCAGCAGCAGCGCCACCCCGATTCCGCTGTTGCGGTTGGCGGCGATGCCAAACTGCAGCCCGATGACGGCGGCGAGCATCACCACGGTGCTGATGATCGGGTTCGCCGTGATGACGCTGCTGGTCGCAATGCCGATGTATGCGCCAATGGCTGTCGGCACCATCGTCAGGGCCAGCAGCAGATACGTGTTGCGTAGAACCTTCTGTGACGCCGCAGGTACTGCCGCACCCTGCGCCAGCGTGTAGTCGCGGCCCTGATCGATGCGGACGGGCTTGAGTTCAGGTTGCATAGCTCTATCCTCCGTTGAGGGCTTTCCTCGCCCCACGCTTAAGACTACCAAACCGGGCGAAAGTTTCATATGCGGCAACCGCTAAAATGCGGCCGTACAAGGGGTCATTCAAAGGGGAAGGGTGGCAGAGCGGTCTAATGCACCGGTCTTGAAAACCGGCAGGGCGCAAGCCCTCGCGAGTTCGAATCTCGCCCCTTCCGCCAGATGTCCGCTGGCCGGCCCCGCTCATTGGATCGGATAGGGCTCGAATTGCAGGTCCAGCAGCCGGTCTCCCAGCATCACGATCGCGCCGTCGCGCCGGTTGTTGCCGGTGTCCGAGAATTCGAAGCTGTAGGTGCGCGCGATCTGGAGCCGGCCGTCTTCGTCGCGCGCCAGCCTCAGGCGCGCAAACGACACCGTGTCGTCGAGGAACTGCAGACCGTGGCGCTCGCAGGCAGAACGCCCGGCTTGCAGCGCGCGCTCGCGCACGCGCAGGCTGTCGGCCCAGAGCAGCGCGACTGCGGCGAGCGCCAGGATGGCGAGGATTTCCCCGAAGGGCGGCACTGGGAAGGCGGCGAGTCGATTCGGCGCGCCGATTCTAGCCAAAGCGACCCCTGCGGCGCGCGCATTCCGCTAGAATTCGCCCTTTTCGCGCGCCTGCATGGCCCTCATCGTCCAGAAGTTCGGCGGCACCTCGGTCGGCACGGTCGAGCGCATCCGCAACGTCGCGCGACGCGTCGCCAAGTGGAAGGCGGCGGGCCACGATATGGTGGTCGTGCCCTCGGCCATGGCGGGCGAGACCAACCGCCTGATCGCGCTGGCAAAGGAAATCCAGCCCAATTCCGACCCGCGCGAGCTGGACGTCGTCGCCGCGACGGGCGAACAGGTCAGCATCGGCCTGCTCTCGATGGCGCTCATGGAACTCGGCGTCCGGGCGAAGAGCTACACCGGCTGGCAGGTGAAGTTCCTCACCGATTCCGCCCACACGCGGGCGCGCATCCTCTCGATCGACGAGGAACGCATCCGCGCCGACCTCAAGCAGGGCTGCGTGGTGGTGGTCGCCGGCTTCCAGGGCGTCGATGCGGGCAACAACATCACCACGCTCGGTCGCGGCGGCTCGGACACTTCCGCGGTGGCGCTCGCCGCGGCGCTCAAGGCCGACGAGTGCCAGATCTACACCGACGTCGACGGCGTCTACACCACCGACCCGCGGCTCGTGCCCGGGGCGCGTCGCCTGCGCACCATCACGTTCGAGGAAATGCTCGAGATGGCGAGCGTCGGCTCCAAGGTGCTGCAGATCCGCTCGGTCGAGTTCGCCGGCAAGTACAAGGTGCCGACGCGCGTGCTCTCCAGCCTCACCGATCCGCAGCTGCCGGTCGAGGCCGAGGCGCGCTCGGGCACGCTCATCACTTTCGAGGAAGACCCGCACATGGCGATGGAAAAAGCCGTCATTTCCGGCGTCGCGGCGCAACGCGACGAGGCGAAGATCACCGTGCACGGCGTGCCCGACAAGCCGGGCATCGCCTACGCGATCCTGGGGCCGATTGCCGACGCGCACATCGAGGTCGACGTCATCGTGCAGAACGTGAGCCACGACGGCATGACCGACCTGTCGTTCACGGTGGCGCGCGCCGATCTGGCGAAGGCGCTCAAGATCCTGCGCGAGCAGGTGCAGCCGCACATCCATTGCCGCGACGTCACGGGCGAGGAGCGTATCGCCAAGGTCTCGATCGTCGGCATGGGCATGCGCTCGCACGCCGGCATCGCCGCCAAGATGTTCCGCACGCTCGCCGCGGAGGGCATCAACATCGAGATGATCTCGACCTCGGAGATCAAGATCACGGTGGTGGTGGACGAGAAGTACACCGAGCTCGCGGTGCGCGTGCTGCACAAGGCATTCGAGCTGGAGCAGGAGTAAACTGCGGCCCGCGGGTGGCAGGCCCGCGACGATTCAGGAGTGATGCCCGAGTGGCCGAAGGGGGCGCCCTGCTAAGGCGTTATACGGGCAAAACCCGTATCGAGGGTTCGAATCCCTCTCACTCCGCCAACCCATTGCGGCGCCGCGGCGCTAGCGCGCGCCCGGATGCAATTGCAGTTCGTCCCGGTGGCCGAAACCGAGCGCGTTGTCGATGAAATGGAGACGCTGCGGCACGACGCGGTACCAGCGCACTTTCGCCAGCGCGGCGACGATCGCAGCCGGGGCCTGCGACAGTCTTCCGACGACCGGAAATTTCTCGCCGTACAGCGCGCGCGCCCGTTTCTCCTCGTCGCCCGAAAGCCCGTCGGCCACGCCTTCGAGCTGCACGCCCTTGATCCCGGGCCAGTCGGCGTAATCCTCCTGAATCGCCGCCGCGACGCGCGGATGGCCGACGAGGTTCATGCTGTGGCGGCTCTTCGGCGCCGAGAGGAAGTAGAGCGTGAATGCGTCGTTCACGTAGAACACCGCGGCCGCCCACGGCCCCTCGCCGCCGTGCGTGGCGAGGGTCATGACGTGGTGCGCGCGCAGATACGCCAGCACGCGCGCGCGAAGCGCGGCCTGCGTCAAGGCTTCCCGGCCGCCGCTTCCGTCCTGCCCTGCGTCTCCTCGTGCAGCCGCTTGAGGCGGTACGCGATCTGCGGCCGCGTCAGGCCGAGCATGCGCGCGGCGGAGGAGAGATTGCCGCGAGCCTTGTCGACCGCGGTCTCGAGCAGCATCGCCTCGACCTGGTCGAGCGTCAGCACGCCGTTGAACACCGCCTCGCACAGCCGTTGCGCGGTGTCGCCGCGATTCAAATCGAGGCTGCCGTTCACGTCCAGCCCGAACTCGGGCGCCTGGCCGCTGCTGCAGGAAAAGAGGTGGTCGACCTCGATGCGCGTGCCGCTCGGCGCCAGGATCACGCCGCGCTCGATCATGTTCTGCAGCTCGCGGATGTTGCCCGGCCAGGGGTAGGTGAGCAGCGCCCGCTTGGCCTTGTCGGTGAAGCCGCGCAGCTTCTTGCCGTGGATCGCGGCGTACTTGGCGAGAAAGCCCTTCGCCAGCGGCGACACGTCCTCCTTGCGTTCCCGCAGCGGTGGAATCTCGATCTGGTAGGCGTTGAGGCGGTAATACAGATCCGGCCGGAACCGCCCGTCCTTGACGCGCTGCTGCAGGTCCGCTGCGGTGGCCGCCACCAACCGGACGTTGATCCGGCGCGTCTTCTGGTCGCCGAGGCGCTCGAGTTCGCCCTCCTGCAGCACGCGCAGCAGCTTGCCCTGCGCCGCGAGCGGCAGGTCGCCGATCTCGTCGAGGAAGAGCGTGCCGCCGTCGGCGCGCTCGAAGCGCCCCGGACGCGACACCAGCGCGCCGGTGAAGGCGCCGCGCTCGACGCCGAACAGCTCGGACTCCACCAGGTCCGGCGGCATCGCGGCGCAGTTCACCGCGACGAACGGACGCTCGCGGCGCGCACCCATGTCGTGCAGCGCACGCGCGAACAATTCCTTGCCGACGCCGGTTTCGCCGAGCAGGAGCACGCTGATGTTGCTGCCCGCAGCCGGCTTGAGCAGGTTGTAGGCGCTCCTGAAGCCCGGCGAATTGCCGACCATGTCCGCCGGCAGCTTTTCCATTTCGCCAAGGGTCGAGCGCAGCTGCACCACCTCGGTCTGCAGCTCGAGCAACTGGTCCGCGATCGGTTCGCGGTTGCTGAAATGCCGGTACTCGGAGGCGTCGTCCCATTCCTCGACCGGTTTGCCGACGATGCGGCAGTTGTTCTGCCCCATGCCGACGCATTCGACCTCCCTGTAGAGGATCGGCCGGCCCATGAAAGCCGAGGTGTAGCCGCAGGCGTAGCCGATCTGGGTCCAGCACACCGGCTCGGAATGGATGCCGTAGTAGTGCCGGTGCCACTGGCCCTCCCAGGAATTCTCCCAGAGGAATTCGCCGTAGAAGTGGCCCGCGGCGCGGTCCAGCTCGAGCTTGACCGGCGTCACGCGCACGATGCCTTCCAGCGTGTGCAGCTGAGGGCCGGTCATGAAGGCCTCGATGTCGCTCAGGTTCTGCGCGCGCACGCGCGCCAGTTCCGCATCGCGCACGCCCGCGGCGTAGCCCATGCGCATGAACAGTCCCTGCGCCCGTTCCATACCGAGCGTGTCGATGAGTTCCTTGCGCAGCGACGCCTGCGCCTCGGCATGCACCAGCAGCATGCGGTGCTCGTGCAGCCAGATCTGGCCGGTTTCGGCGCAGAAGTGCACGCGCGCGCGCAGATCATCGCTGTCGGCGCGCGTTACGACTCGCAACTTGCTCATGGCAATGCCCTCCACCTGAGGATCGTTCTAGGCGGCCCGCGCCGTACTGTGCTTGATGGAGATCAAGCATCAACGCACGCGTCGCGCGAGCGCGCATCCGGCGTCGCGGCAGCCTTCACCAAATGATCAATCGCACGCGCGCGCGCGCCGGAAAGTCATGTATTGATTATCTGCCGGAACAATGCGCCTGCTTCCGCCGAATTGCGGGATGGGTTCATTTCTCGCACCCGCAGCAATCCAGGAATACCGTTTCGATTCCTGTTATTGCGATGAATACCCGGCGTTCTGTAAAGCCTGGATGCTGCACTGCGAAACCGGGCGGCGGCATGGACCTTGCAGTTGGTGTCGGACACCACCGGCGGCGGGCGCGCCGGTCCACTGCTCAACAGGAGGAGACACCCATGAAGTTCCCGGTTCCGCACGACGTCAAGGCCAAAACGATTCCCGGCACTGAAGGCTGGGAGCGGATGTATCCGTACCAGTACCAGTTCGTCACCGACGATCCGGTACGCAACCAGTACGAGAAGGAGACCTTCTGGTTCTACGACGGCCTGCACTATCCGGAGCCGCTCTATCCCTTCGACACCATCTGGGACGAAGCCTGGTTCCTCGCCCTGTCGCAGTACAACAACCGCATCTTCATGGTGCCGCCGGTGCGCGGCGTCGACCATCGCATGATCAACGGCTACGTCTACATCTCGCCGGTGCCGGTGAAGAATCCCGAGGAGATCGGCAGCCGCGT
>SCUF01000080.1 GCA_004298325.1 Betaproteobacteria bacterium
CTCGTCGGCGCAGAACTGCATCGCGCGCGTGGCGAAGTTCTTCGCCATGCAGAGCTGCGCGATCCAGCGCGGGTCGCGCGGCGCCCCGGTCAGCTTCCAGCCCGTGTCGTACGCCAGCGCACGCGCCGCGTGGATGCGGGTCTGCATCTCGATGAGCTTGTGGCGGATCGCCTGGCGCGTGATGAGCGGCGCGCCGAAGGTGACGCGCGCGCGCGCCCAGGCGAGCGCGTCCTCGAGGCACGCCTGCGCGAAACCTACCGCGCCTGCAGCGATGCCGAGCCGCTCGGCATTGAAGTTGAGCATGAGGGATCGAAAGCCCGTGTTTTCCTCGCCGACCAGGTTCGAAACCGGCACTCTGACGTCGTCGAAATGGAGCGACGCGGTATCGGAGCACCACCAGCCCATCTTCTTGAGCAGTGCGCGGGTAAAGCCGGGCCGGTCGCGTTCGATCAGCAGGAGCGAAATTCCTGCGGCGCCCGGCCCTCCGGTGCGCACCGCGACCGTGTAGAAGTCGGCGCGCATGCCCGAGGTGATGAAGGTCTTCTCGCCGTTGACGACGTATTCATCCGTCTGTTTTCTCGCGGACGTCCTCAGATTCGCGACATCCGACCCCCCGCCCGGCTCGGTAATCGCGAGCGCGCTGATTTTCTCGCCTGCGAGCACCGCCGGCAGAACCCGGCGCTTGAGTTCCTCGCTGCCGACCGCGGCGATCGGCGGGCAGCCGATCTGGTGCGAGAACAGGCTCGCGTGCACGCCGCCCGACCCGGCGAGCGCGATTTCCTCGGCGAGCACGACGTGCATCAGCAGGTCGGCCGGGACACCGCCATACTCCTCCGGAAAGCCGGGCGCGAACAGCCCCGCCTGCGCTGCCTTCCGGTACATCCCGCGCGGAAACTCGCCCGCCTCGTCCCATGAGGTGGCGTGCGGCGCGATCTCGCGCGCAACGAACCTGCGCATCGTCTCGCGGAACACCTCGTGCTCTTCGGTCAACGCCGGGTACGCTTTCATGCCGATTCCTTACCCGCGCAGAACTCTCGTGTATGTGGCGAGATCGAAATAGTCGCGCCACAACTTGATCTTCCCGTCCTTCATCTCGAAGACACCGCAGCACGGCAGATCGACCGCCCTCGCCCCGACCATGGTGCGGTCCAGACGCTCCGCAATCACGACATCGTCCCGCGAGACGATGTTTAGGATGTCCCATTGCGTCGACGACCAGTTCTTCAGGAAGCCGCCGATGAATTTCTCGATGTTCTCGCGCCCGGTCACGGGCCCGGCCGGCATGTTGTGGTAGGTGCCGTCGGCGCTGAAATACCGGGCCAGCTCCGCGGGGTCGAGGCGCGACCACGCATTAATGAAATCCCGAACGATCTCCTCGTTGCCCGTCATGTTGCCTCCATCGCGAGGCGCCCCGATTCGCGCGGCTACCGGTAGGTCATGAAATCGGTCAGCTTCGTCCATTTGCCGTTCTGCACTCGCGCCATGAACACCTGGCGCGTGGCCAGGTGATCGGCCGCGGAGAACGACAGCGGTGCCGTGCCGAACATGTTGCGATGGTCCCTGATTCGCTCGAGGCCGGCGACCATGCTGTCGGCACTGAGATCGCGGCCCGCGTTCTTCAACCCGAGCGCGATGGTCTGCATCACGACGTAGCCGACCACGGCCTGCACATTGGCCGGCTTGCCGAACCTGGCTTCATAGCGCTTCATCCATGCCGCGACTTCCGCGCTCGCCGCCGACGCGTCCGGGATCGGCGTCTGGCCCGAGCCGTAGAGCCCCTCGACCACCTGCTTGCCGAGCATCGGCACCTCGGGCGCGTAGGCCGCTTGGCTGACCAAGAAATCGACGTCCCAGCCCGCCTGCCGCGCCGCCCCCATCGATCCGATCGTCTCGCGGATGATGGTGCCGAGGACGACCAGGTCGACGCCGTCGCTCTTCAGCTTCGCGATCTGGCTCGAGAAATCGGTCGCGCCGCGCTTGTAGCTCGTCGTCGAGACGAGCGGCAGGTTCATCGCCGCGAGCTGGTCCTTCACCCCCTTCAGGATGTTGGCGCCGAACTCGTCGTCCTGAAATAGGATGCCGACCTTCTTCTTGCCGCGCGTCTGCACCAGGTATTTCACGCCGGTGCGGATGTCGTCGTAATACGGCGAGAACAGCGCGAACTTCAATTTGTGGAACGGATCGAAGAACAGCTCCGCCGGCGTGATCGGGAACAGGTGCGGCAGTCCGGCCTTGAGCACCAGCGGCATGGTCGCGGCGGCCGTCGGCGAGCCCATCGCGGCGACCATGGCGAAGATGCGGTCCTGGGCGAGCATTTTCTGCGTCACCAGAACGGCCTTCTTCGGGTCGTAGCCGCTGTCCTCGATGATCAGTCGGACCTTGCGGCCGTGGATCCCGCCGGCCGCGTTGATCTGCTCGACCGCCATCTCCATGCCGTTCTTGATCGGCAGCCCCCAGGAGTTGATCGGGCCGCTCAGGTCGAGGTGCGAGCCGAGCACCACCTCGGTATCGGTGACCCCCTGCACCTGCGCCGCCGCGCCCGGAGCGTTGAGGGAAATCACCGCGGCCGCCAGCAGGCCGGTCACCCATTTGTTCGTTTTCATGCTCGTCTCTCCTCTGTCAAAGGCCCCGGCGCACCATGCACCGGAATCCAGTTCATTGCTCCGCGTACATCGAGTCGATCAGGGCCTTGTATTTTTCGTTCACCAGCTTGCGCTTGAGCTTCATCGTCGGAGTGAGCTCCTCGTCATCCGGCGTGAGCTGCGCGTCGATCAGCCTGAAGCGCTTGATTTGCTCCACGCGCGCGAAGGCAGCATTGACCCGGTCCACTTCGCGCTGGACGAGGCCGAGGACCTCGCGCGCGCGGCACAGGCTCGCGAAGTCGGTGAACGGAATGCGATGGTCCTGCGCGTACTTCGCCGCGTTTTCCTGATCGAGCATGATCAGCGCGACCAGATATTTCCGCCGGTCGCCGATCACCACCGCGTCGGAGATGTAGGGGCTGAACTTGAGCTGGTTCTCGATCTCCGACGGCGTGACGTTCTTGCCGCCCGCCGTGATGATGATGTCCTTGAGGCGGTCGGTGACGCGCAGGTATCCGTCCGCGTCCAGCGCGCCGACGTCGCCGGTGTGCAGCCAGCCCTCGGCGTCGAGCGCCTCGCCCGTTTTCCCGGGCATGCCGAAGTAGCCCGCGAAGACGTGCCCGCCGCGCACCAGGATCTCGCCGCCGGGACCGAGTTTCACTTCGGTTCCCGGCAGGGCCTTGCCCACGGTACCGACGCGCACCGCGCCGGGCGGCGGGAGCGTGGCCACGCCGGTGGTCTCGGTCATGCCGTAGGCCTCCCGCATCTCCACGCCGAGCGCCCAATACCAGCCGATGAGGTCCGGGGAAATGGGTGCCGCTCCCGTGACGACATAGCGCGCCCGGTGAATCCCGATGAGCTGCTTCACGCGATTCAGGACGAGGGCGTCGGCGAGCAGGAACAGCGCCTTCAGCCGCCGCGGCACCGCACATCCGGCAAGGCGCCGCTCGGCGACGCGCCGCCCGATCTCGATCGCCCAGCAATATAGCGAACGCTGCAACCAGCTCGCGTCGTCCACCGCCATGGCGACTCGCGAGTAGAACTTCTCCCAGAGCCGCGGTACCGCGAAGAACACCGTCGGCGCCACCTCGCGTATGTTCTCCGGCATCGTTTCCGGGCTCTCGGCGAAGCTGATCACGCCGCCGTGGAAGATCGGATAGAACACCGTCAGCAGGCGCTCCGCGATGTGGCATAGCGGCAGGAACGAGAGCTGTTCGTCCCGCGGTCCGATCGACTGCACGTCCCGAAGACAGGCGACCTGGAACACGGCGTTGCGGTGCGTGAGGATCGCGCCCTTCGGCGCTCCGGTCGTGCCGGAGGTGTAGATGAGGACCGCAGGATCGTCGGGTGCGACCGCCGAGATCGCTTCCTCCCAGAGCGCGGGTTGCTTACGCCGATGGGCTTCGCCCAGCGCCAGAAGATCGGTGAACTTCAGCACCATGGGGTCGCTGAAGCGGCGCAGGCCCTCGTCGTCGAAGACGACGACTTTCTCCAAACGCGGTGCGCGATCGCGCACCGCGAGGAACTTGTCGAGTTGTTCGGCGTCCTCGACGAAAAGGAAGCGCGCGCCGCTGTCGTTGACCACGTAGGCGAGCTGCTCCGGCGAGTCGGTGGGATAGATGCCCACCGACACGCCGCCGGCGCACAGTACGCCCAGATCGGCGTAAAGCCACTCGGCGCGGTTCTCGCCGATGATGCACGCGCGCTCGCCGCGGCGCAACCCGAGCGCGCACAGGCCCAATCCGGCGGCACGCGCGCGGTCTCCGTATTGCCGCCAGGCGATGTCGCGCCACAGGCCGAGCTTCTTTTCACGCAACGCCGGCCGTTCGCCGCGAAGTCCGGCCGCGCGCCAGAACGCCGCGGCGAGCGTCAGGCGCGGCGCCGGTGCGACGCGGATCTCCTGCCGGTCTGCGTCCATGCTCACCGCCATCGCTTCTTGCGCCGCCAGCGGCGCTCGCCGCGCAACCCCTTGTCGCGGATGCCGAGATACGACTCGCGCACGTCGTCGTTCGCCGCGAGCCGCTCGCTCCAATCGTCCAGGACGATGCGCCCAAGCTCCAGCACGTAGCCGCGATCGGCGATGGAAAGCGCCTGGTGCGCGTTCTGCTCGACCAGCAGGATACTCACGCCCGACTCCCGGTTGATGCGCCGAAGGAGCGTGAAGATTTCCTTGACCAGCGCGGGCGCGAGTCCCAGGGAGGGCTCGTCCAGCATCAGCACGCGGGGCCGCGACATGAGGGCGCGCGCGATCGCGAGCATCTGCTGTTCTCCTCCCGAGAGCACCGCCGCGTGCCGGTCGCGGCGCTCGCGCAGCGCCGGAAAATAACCGTACATGCGATCCACATCGGCCGCGATGGCCGCGCGGTCGCGACGCACGAACGCGCCGGCGATCAGGTTCTCGCGCACGCTGAGCAGCGGAAACACCTCCCGGCCCTCCGGCACGTGGGCGAGGCCCTGCCGTACCAGCCGGTCCGGACTCGAACCCGCGATGTCCCGCCCGAGGAACTTCACCGAACCCTGGTCGGGATCGAGCGCGGCGCACAGGATCCTCAGCAGCGTCGTCTTGCCTGCGCCATTGGCGCCGAGGACCGCGACCACTTCGGCTTCCCGCAGCAGGAGGCTGACCCCGCGCAGCGCCAGCACCGGGCCGTAGCGCGCCTCGACGTTTTGCGCCTCGATGAGGACCGTCATCTCACTCCCCGAGATAGGCGCGAACGACTTCCGGATGGGCCTGCACGGATTCCACGTCGCCCGCGGCGATGATCCGGCCGTAGTTGAGGGCCAGCACCCGATCGGATACTTCGCGCACCAGCGCCATGTCGTGCTCGATCATGAGGACCGTGATCCCGAGCTCCTGCGTGATGTCCTCGATCCAGAACGACATCTCTTCGGTTTCCTCGGTGTTGAGCCCTGAAGAGGGTTCGTCGAGCAACAGGAGCTTCGGTCCGCTCGCAAGCGCCCGTCCGAGCTCGACCACCTTGCGCACGCCGTAGGGAAGGTTTCCGGTGCGCGAATCGCGGTAGTGCTGAAGCTCAAGGAAATCGATCACTTCCTCGACCTTTTCGCGGTGCGCGCGTTCCTCGGCCCGGACCGACGGCGTGAATAGCAGCTCGAAGGGCAGCCGGGTGCGGAAGCGCACGTGGCGTCCGAGCAGGAGGTTCTCCAGCACGGTCGCATGTTCGAACAACTCGACGTTCTGGAAGGTACGCGCGATGCCCCGTTGCGCCACTTCGTGAGGCGCGATCGCGGTGATGTCCCGGCCTTCGAACGCGATCCGGCCCGCGTGCGCATCGTAGATGCGGCTGATGAGGTTGAAGATCGAGGTCTTGCCCGCGCCGTTCGGTCCGATGAGGGTGAAGACCTCCTGCGGCTCGACCCGAAAACTCACGTCTTCCACGGCACGTACCCCGCCGAAATGCAGGGACAGATTGTCGATGGCGAGCAGGCTCATTGCAGCCGCTCCGTCCTGGCATAAGTCTTCTGGCGGCGGAAGGTCGCCCTGCGGTAGAAGGGAAATAGCTCGAGGTAGTACCGCACCTTGATCCAACGCCCGTACAGTCCCTGCGCTTCGTAGAGCATGAACAGCAGCAGCAGCAGTCCGAACACGCCCGAGTCCACGGCCGCCTGGCCGCCGCCGGATATCCCGAAGGCGCTCTTCGCCAGCACGATCGCCTGGGGCAGCACGACGATGAACGCCGCGCCGAACACCGCCCCGTGCAGCGAACCCAGGCCACCCACCACGACTATCACCAGCAGTTCGACCGAGACCATGACGGTGAACTGCTCCGGGCTGATGAAGGCGATCTTGTGCGCGTACAGGGCGCCCGCGAGCCCCGTCAATCCAGCGCTCAGTCCGAAAGCGACCGTTTTGTACCAGGCAAGATGCACGCCGAAGCTCTGCGCGGCGATCGCGCTGTCGCGCAGGGCGACCAGCGCGCGCCCTGTCTTGGTGCGCAGCAGGTTGCGCGCGGCAAGGAGCGTCGCCGCAAGCACGCCGAACGCAAGGTAGTAGAACTTCCACTCGGCGTCGAAGCTCAGCGGACCGATGGCGAGCGGTTCCACCGCGATCCCGAAGTTGCCGCGCGTGACCGATTCCCAGCGCGTCAGGATCTCCTCGACGATGAATGCGAACGCGAGCGTCGCGACCGCGAGATAGATGCCGGTAAGCCGCAGCGCAGGTATGCCGACGGCCAACCCGAGCGCGGCGGCGACGGCCGCCGCAGCCGGCAGCGAAAGCACAAATGGAATGCCGTGCGCCTGCAGAATCGCCTCGGTGTAGGCACCGGCGGCGAGGAACGCCGCGTGGCCGAGCGACACCTGACCGGCGTAGCCCGTGAGCAGCATCAGCCCGACGCCCGCCACCGCGTAGACGCAGACGAACGTGAGCAGCGACAGGTAATAGGTGTTCAACGCCAGCGGCGCGAGCAGCGCCGCAAGCACGAGTACGCCGTACCAGAACGCGACGCCGCGGTGTGCGAACAGCTGCATGTCCTGCTCGTACGACGTCTTTCTCACGACATGCACGGCTCAGACCTTTTTCCGCAAACCTTCGCCGAACAACCCCTGGGGCCGGATCGCCAGCACGAGCAGCAGGACGACATAGGCGGCCACGTCCTTGAAGCCCTCGGGCAGATAGAAACCAGCCAGCGACTCGACCACGCCGATAACCAGGCCGCCCGCGATCGCGCCCGGAATGCTGCCGAAGCCGCCGAGCACCGCGGCCGGAAACGCCTTCAGCCCGATGAAACCCATGTTGGCGTGCACGAACACGATCGGCGCAAGCAGGATCCCTGCTACCGCGGCCACGGCCGCGCTCAGGCCCCAGATGAGCGAGCAGATCGCCTTCACCGGAATGCCGACGTAATAGGCGGCGAGTTGGTTCTGCGAGGCCGCCTGCATGGCGATGCCGATCCGGGTGTAGCGGAAAAAAAGAAACAGAACGGCGACCAGTGCCGCGGTCGTTGCCATGATTGCGAGTTGATCGTGGCTCGCGACGAGCGGCCCGATGGAGGTCACCTTGCCGGTGAACGGCGTGGAAAAAACGTGGGTATCCACGCCCCAGGCCGGCACCAGGCTCGCGCCGCTGCGCGCGACGAACCCCATGCCGAGCGTGACCATGACGATCGCGAACACCGGCTGGCCGACGATCGGACGCACGACAATGCGGTCCAGCAGGCCGCCGATTCCCGCCATGCACACGACCGCAAGCGGCAGGCCCAGCCAGAACGGCAGGCCGAAAAGCGAAATGAACGTGTAGCCGAGAAACGCGCCGAGCATCATCAGCTCCCCTTGCGCGAAATTCACGACCTCAGTCGCCTTGTAGATCAGGACGAATCCGAGCGCGATCAGCGCGTAGATGCACCCGAGCGCGGCGCCGCTCAGCACCTGTTGAGAAAACTCGACGAACGCGCGCATGCGCCGGCTCTGCTGGGTTAACTCGTGGAGGGGACCACCACGACCCGCACCACGCCTTCGCGCTTGCTGGCGAGATGCTCGAGCGCGGAATTCGCTTCCGCGAGCGGGTAGCGCGCGCTCACGGAGGCCGACAGATCGAGCCGCCCGACGGCGACGAGCGCGAGGAGATCCTCGATGTCCGCGCGATCCATGCCGAAGGAACCGAGCACGCTCTGCTCGCGGCCGACGAAGGCGGCGAGCGGCGGCAGCGCCGGCCGGCCCATGCCGACACCGACGATCACCGCGCGCCCCGCCTTGTCGAGCGAGCGGACCGCCGCCTCCACGGTTTCGGGTACCCCGACGAACTCGAGCGCGAGATCCGCGCCGCGCCCGAACGCCGACCGGATCGCTTTCGCGGGATCGCCCCGCCGCATGTCGATCGCGACATCGGCGCCCAGAGCACGCGCACGCGCAAGCGCCTTCTCATCCACGTCCACCGCGGCAATCCGCGCCGCGCCCATCAGGCGGGCGAGCATTACCGCGTGCGTGCCGAGTCCGCCGCAACCGAACACCGCGACCGTTTCGCCGGCGCGCAACCCGCCGCGGCTTCTGAGCGCGTGAAACGGGGTGGCGACGCCGTCGGTGACGATCGCGCCGATCTCGAAGGGGACCGCGTCGGGCAACCGGATGGCCGAGCGTTCCGGCGCCACCACATACTCGGCGAGCGCGCCGTCGCGGGCCATGCCGTAGACCTTGGAGCGATCGCAGAGCGAATGCCGGCCTTGCAAACAGAAGCGGCAAGCGCCGCAGTACGCCGCGGGAAACAGCACCACCCGGTCGCCCTCCCGCAGGCTCCTCGCATCGCGCCCGGCGACCGCGACCACGCCCGCCGCCTCGTGACCGAGCGTGATCGGCATTCGCTCGACCGGAATGTCGCCCGCGACCGCGAGATGCAGATCGGTGCCGCACAGACCGCAGGCCTCGACCTTGAGGAGAATTTCGTCGGACGCCGGTTGCGGCACGGGAAGCTCTTCGAGCAGCAGTGGTTGTCCCGGTTTCGCGAGCCGCGCCGCCATCATGGTCTTCATCGGCTGCCTCCTTTGGCAACGAAAATCCCGGCAATCGCCTCGGCCAGGACCTTGAACATCGCCGCCAGTTCCCGGTCGGTCGGGTGTGGTTTGGCGCCGAGGTTGACGCGCGCGTCGCGCAGCGCCATGACGCCGAAAAACGCGCCCCAGAGCAAGTCCGCCGCGATCCGTCCGTCCCTGAGGCCGGTCGTTTCCTCGAGCAATCGCGCAAGGTGCGCGTAGTTCTCCCCCGAACGGCGCGCGATGTCGGCGCGCACCTCCGCGGTCACGGCCGCCGTCGCGGTCGGCTGCGCGAGATACGCCGAAAGCAGGAAATACTCGGGATGCTCCTTGCGCACCTCGCCGAAGTACTTCCACAACCGCGCCAGCTTTTCGGCCGGAGCCAGGGTTTGCTTCTCGAGTCGTTCGAGACCCCTCGCCCAGTAGTCGATGCCTTCGAAGAGCAGCGACACCAGGATCTCCTCCTTGCTTCCGAAATAGAAGAACAAAGTCGCTTCGGACAGCTCGCAGCGTGCGGCGATCGCCTTGGTGGTCGTGCCGGCAAAGCCGCGCTCGAGCAGCAGCGCGCGCGCCGCTTCCAGCAGCGCGGCGCGCCGCCCCTCGCGTTCCCGTTCCCTTCGCTCGGCAATACCCATCGACTCAGACCCCCAGGTGGCGCGCGATCGTCTCGCGCTGGATTTCGCTCGTGCCTTCGCCCAACTCGATCACCTTGCAATCGCGGTAGAAGCGCTGCGCCGGGCTCTCGCGCATGTAGCCTTGCGCGCCGCACAAGTGCAGGGCGCGCTCGCAGGCCCAGGTGCAGGTCTCGCTCGCGAAGAGCTTCGCCATCGAAGCCTCGCGATCGAACGGCTGCCGCGCGTCGATCAAGCGCGCGGCGTGCAACGTGAGCTGCCAAGCCGCCTCCAGCCTGGTAGCCATCTCGGCAAGGGTGAAGCGCACGAACTGCTGTTTCGAAATCGGACCGCCGAACTGCACCCGCTCGCGCGCATAAGCCGTTGCCGTCTCCAGCGCCGCATGGCCCAGACCGACGCCGAAGGCGGCGCTCGCCACGCGCCCGAGCGTCAGCACCTTCATCGCCTGCACGAACCCCCGGTTCTCCTCGCCGAGCAGATTCGCTGCCGGAACGCGGCAACCATCGAACACGATCTCGGCCATTTCGGAAGCGCCCATTCCAAGCTTCTTCAACGGTGCTCCCACGCTCGCGCCGGGCCGATCGCGCTCCACAATGAACAGGGACAATCCCTTCACGCCCTGCTCGGGCGCGGTCGAGGCGACCACCACCATCGTGTCGGCAAAGGTCGAGTTGGTGATATAGAGCTTTGCGCCGTCGAGCAAGTAGTCGCCGCCGTCGCGCCGCGCGCGCGTGCGCACGGTTGAGACGTCCGCGCCCGCCCCCGCTTCGGCGTAGGCCCAGCAAAGGATCTGCTCGCCGCGCATCGCGCCGGGCAGCAACCGGCGCCTCTGCTCTTCGCTTCCGAGATGCAGCACGGCCGCAGCGGCGAGCGCGGTATGCACGTAAAGACCCAGCGCGATGGCCGCCGAGCCGCGCGCGAGCTCCGAACAGAGCAGCGCGTAATGGACCGCCCCCCCGCCAGATCCGCCGCAGTCTTCCGGGAATCCGGTGCCAAGCCAGCCCAACTCGCCAAAGCGGTACAGCAATTCGCGCGGGTAGCGTTCCTCCAGGTCCCAGCGAGTCGCCTGCGGTGCGATCTCGCGCTCCACGAACGTGCGCACGCTGTCGCGAAATTGTCGTTCGTCGACGGAGAGAAGCGCGTCGCTCACCGCGGCGATCCCGCGAAGCGCGGCTTGCGTCGTTCGAGGAAGGCGGCGACGCCCTCCTTGTGGTCGGCGCTTTGCAGGCACTGCACTTGCACGAAGATCTCGTAGTCGAATTCCGACGCCATGTCCCGGTCCACCGAGCGCCGGATCGCGCGCTTGGTGACCGCGAGCGCGGAAGCGGGCCCGGCGGCGAGCTGCACCGCTAGTGTCTGCACTGCTTCATCCAGCTCGTTTTCTGGCACGACGCGACTCACGAGCCGGCTGCGCTCGGCTTCCCCGGCATCGACGAAGCGCCCGGTCATCATCATGTCGGTCGCAAGGCCCATCCCGACCACTCGAGGCAGGAAATAGCCAGCCGACATGTCGCAACCGGCCAGGGCCAGCTTGATGAATGGCGCGCAGAAGCGCGCCTTGACATCGGCGATGCGGAAATCACAGGCCAGCGCCAAGCCGAGCCCACCGCCCACAACGTCGCCCTGCAAGCGCGCAATGACCGGCTTGTCGAGCGCCGCGATGCGCCGGATCGGGTCGAGATAGCGGTCCACGATCCGCTCCCACTCCTGGGGCGTACGCTCGACCATCTGCCCGATGTCGGCGCCGGCGCAGAAGGAGCGCCCGGTGCCCGCGAGCACGATGGAACGCACCAAGGGATCCGCCGCCGCCCGGTCAAGCGCCGCAATCAGGTCATCCAGCAAAGGCATGTCGATGGCGTTGAGCCGCTGCGGGCGATTCAGGGTGAGTGTGGCGACGCCCTCGGCAACTTCGGCGATCAAAGTGGATCTCATTATTTCCTCCGTCTCAGCGCATAGTCGAAGCTGCCGACGAAAGCCGTTTCGCCATCAGGAGTGGTGACGACCACTCCGGTATTGATCTCGGCCCGGCCCTCGGTTTCGAAGCGGGCCCGCGCCGCCGCAGCCTGGGCGGGGTCAACGCGTGCCGTCGCGTCGGCGTCACCTTCCACTCGCCGCGTGTAACGGACGGTAGCCCCGCTCAACAGGATAAAACCACCAAGATGGTTGACCAGCTCATTGGCCACGATGCCCGCAGCGGTTTCGGCCAGCGTGTAGATCGCCCCCGCATGGACGATGCCGACGTAGTTGGCCAGCGCCGGGCGAAACGGCTGATGCACGGTGACCGATCCGTCCGTCGCCCACGCCGCCTGCAGCCCGTGCGGCGCGAGGTAAGGAATCCGGGCCAGCAAAGCTGCCAACTCGCTCATCGCTTGTCCAGCCTGAAGGCGCGAACTGCGTTGTCGCGCACGATTTTGCAAAAAACATCCTCCGAGAACCCCAACGCTTCCAGCTCGGTCAGGGTGCGGTCGAAGCCGAGCAGCGGGTAGTCGGTGGCCCAGATCACCTTGTCACGGCCCCACCCGCACGCGAATTCGACGAACGACGCCGGCCAGTGCTTGGGCCCGCGCGCCGAGGTTTCGACGTACACGTTCGGGTGCTTCCAGGCGAGCGTCATCATCTCGTCGTGCCAGGGCTGGCCGAGGTGACAACCGATGATGCTGAGATCGGGAAACGCGAGCGCCACCTCGTCGAGGTAGATCGGCCGGCCGCACTCCGAGGGCAGCAGCGGCCCGGTATGGCCGACCTGGATGCAGACCGGCACTCCGAGTTCGCTGCACT
>SCUF01000081.1 GCA_004298325.1 Betaproteobacteria bacterium
GATCAGCAGCACGCCGGGAATCGACGACAGCACGGTATAGAGGTACTGGATCAGGTCGTCCACCCAGCCCTTGAAGTATCCCGCCAGGATGCCGAACACGATGGCGAACGGCAGCGTCGCGAGCGTCGCCACCGAGCCGATGACGATCGCCGTGCGAAGCGACTTGAGCGCCTGATAGAGGACGTCGTTGCCGGTGCGGTCGGTGCCGAGCGGATGGTAGCCCGACCAGAGCGACGCGATGCAGCCGGCCAGCAGCGCCACCGCCATCAGGGTCGTGAGGACCGCGCGCCACGGCACGTCGGTCTCGCGCCGCCAGATCGCGCGCCCGTGCGCCGCGAGCGGCTGGCGCCGCAGGCGCGCGCCCAGCGCCACCAGCGCGAGCGCGCCGAGCGCGCCGGCGAGCGCGCCGAGCGCGAGTCCGCGCAGCGAGCGCATCGCCAGGTCCGCGGGCCAATCGCCGGCCGGCTCGCGCAGGTGCGCGCCGCCGTACACCAGGCGCGGAAAGTCGCGCACCGGCCGTCCGTCGAGCGCCATCGACTCCTTGGTGAACTGCCGGTACGCGAGCGGCGCCGAGTAGGTCTTCTCCGCGCTGTCGAGCTGCGACTTCGCCAGCAGGTCGAGGACCGAATAGGTGCGCGTCGCGTACGCCAGGGGCGCGTCCGCGGCCGCACCCGGCGCCGGCGGCAGCAGCGGCCGGAAATGCAGCGAGTCGAGCGCCGCGATCGACAGGAACACGGTCAGCGGCACCAGCGCGCTCATCGCGGGCGCGTCGCGCAGGACCGAGCGCCAGGTGGCGCGCAGGTCGGGCGTGCGGCGCACTTTCCAGACGTAGGCGGCGAGCCCGACGAACAGCGTCCACAGCGCGACGTCGGTGGCGAGGAAGACGATCTTCGGCATCGCGGTCAGGCCAGGCGCACGCGCGGGTCGGCGACGGTGTAGGAGATGTCCGTCAGGATCAGGCCGATGATGTAGAGCACCGAGCCGACGAACACCATCGCGCGCACCACGGCGAAATCCTGCGCGTTGATGGCGTCGATGGTGTAGCTGCCCAGGCCGGGGATGCCGAAGAAGCTTTCCATGATGAGGCTGCCGAGGAACAGCAGCGGCAGCACCGCCACCGTGGAGGTGAGGATCGGCAGCGAGGCGTTGCGCAGCACATGGCGGAACAGCACCGCGCTTTCCGACAGGCCCTTGGCGCGCGCCGTGCGCACGTAGTCCTTGCCGACCTCCTCGAGGAACAGCGTGCGGTACAGCAGCGCGTCGGCGCCCAGCCGCGACACGACGCCGATCACGATCGGCAGCGCAAGGAAGACGAACAGATCCCAGCCGCCGGCGAATCCCGAGATCGGCACCAGCTTGAGCAGGGTCGAGAAGAACCACTGCCCGACGATGATGTAGAACAGCGCCGAGATCGACATCAGCACCACGGCGCTCGCCACGCCCCAGAAATCGAGGTACGTGGCGCGGAAGAACACCATCAGCAGCGCGATGCAGACGGTGGCCAGCACGCCCAGCAGGAAGGTCGGCACCGCCACCGCGAGCGACGGGCCGATGCGCTGCCGGATCTCGTAGCCGATGTCGCGGCCGCTGTCGGAGGCGCCGAAGCGCAAGGCGAACAGCTGCACCGAGCGCTCGTAGAAGATGGTGTGCGTGAGGCGGCGCGTGCCCGGCTCCGCGGCGTTGAACAGCAGCGGCTTGTCGTAGCCGCGCTCGATCTTCCACTTCTCGATCGCCTCCTGCGTCACGCGCTTGCCGCCGATGTTGAGCCGCGCCATGTCGTCGGGGGTGTTGATGGTGAAGAACAGGATGAAGGTGAACAGGTTGACCCCGACCAGGATCAGGACGCCGTACAGGAGCCGGCGAACGATGTAGCCGAGCATTCAGGCCGCCCGTGGCTTCACGCCGCCCGGGGCGGGCGTGCGGGCGGCATTCTCGCGCTCGCGCCGGCGATAGGCGCGCCACGCGGGGACGATGGCGCCCGTCAGGGCCAGCGCGATCAGCGCGACCGGCCACCACTGCGATCGGTTCCACTCGGCGATCTTCGCCGCGCGCAGCTGCGGGTCGACGCGCAGGTACTGGATGTGGTTGCGGATGATCTGCGTCGGCTTGCCGTTGCTGACCCATTGGTGGAACGCCGCCGCCGAGGTCGGAAAGTAGCCCCAGCTCCACACCGCATCCGCCTGCAGGATGCGGATCATCTCGTCGATCAGCTTCGCCTTCGCCGGGCCGTCGTCCTCGAACTTC
>SCUF01000013.1 GCA_004298325.1 Betaproteobacteria bacterium
GGCTGCGAAATCGCCGATGACGTGCATGTCCTTCTGCCAGACCTCGACCTTCATGGTCGCGTCCGAGTAATCCTCGGCGACCATCATCGGGCCGCGTACCTGGAACATGCGCGAGCCCCCGGCGCCGTCGCCGATCACCTTGTAAACCAGCGCAGCATCGAGCCCCGCCTTGCGCGCGAACGTGAACGCCTCTGCGGCCGCGACGTTGTGGATCGCAACCAGCAGATTGGCGACCAGTTTCATGCGTGTGCCGTTGCCGAAGGCGCCCAGGTGGTGGTGCGCGCGCGCGAAGCCATCGAACACCGGGGCGCAGCGCTGGTAGGCGCGGCGCGCCCCGCTGGCGTACACCACCAGGTCGCGCGTGCGCGCCTGCGCGCCGGTACCGGACAGCGGCGCGTCGAGCATGATCACGCCGGCCGCAGCGAGGCGCTTGCGCGCGGCCTGCTTGTCTTCCAGCGACAGGGTGCTGGTCTCCACCACGATTCGCCCGCGCGGCTCGCGCGCTGCGATCGCCTGCACGACTGCCTGCAGCGCGGCGGCCGAGGGTAGCGAGGTCACCACAATCTCGCAGCGGCTCGCCACCGCGCTCGCCGAGCGCTGCGGATGGCCGCCCGCCGCGGCCAGCGCGCGGCGCCGCGCCGCGACGATATCGTGGCCGTGCACATCGAACCCGGCGCGCACCAGATTGACGCTGATGGCCGAACCCATGATGCCCAATCCGATCACGCCGATCGATGATTTCACGCCGAAGGCATTGTGCGGCCGATGGGTTGTCATCTGCGCAATTTTGATCGCGTTTGCACCGGGGACGGTTGCGGCAATGTTACCCGAGGTCATGGAATCGTTCGCCGGCTGCCGCATCGCGCGCTGCGGCGCGGCGGTACACTCGCTTGATCCCACCCTGGAGTGGATGGCATGAGTGTGCTTGAAGGCCGCATGCCCGAACTGCTGGACGCGGTCGTGTGCGCGGCACAAGGGGCCGGCGAGCGCTTGCGCGAGGAATTCTTCCGGCCGGCGGGGCCGCGCGGTGCGCGCGGCAAGGCGCCGATCGATACCGAAATCGAGGACGCGCTGCGCGCGACGCTGCAGGCGCTGCTGGCGTGCTCCTTTCTCGGCGAGGAAACCGGTCTTGCGCCAGGGCCGGTCGGTGGCTGGCGCTGGGTCGTCGACCCGCACGACGGCACGAGCGAATTTCTGAAAGGCCATCGCGGCTCGGCGGTCTCGATTGCACTATTGCGCGGCGACGGGCTGGCGGGTCCCGCAGCGGCGGCGGCGAGCGCGGAGATCGTGCTCGGTGTCGTGCATTGCCCCCTCGCCCCGGACCGCGGCGCCGACAGCATCGCGTGGGCCGAGGGTTGCGGGCCGATCCGGCGCAATGGCCAGGCGATCGAGGCCGGCCTTTTGCGCGGGCGGCTCGAGCGCGGCGCCATCGTCTGGACGACCGCATCGGGGGCGCTGCGTCCGCATGCGTTTTCGCGCGCGCTCGCGCCGGCGAAATTCGTGGCCATGCCGAGCATCGCCTATCGCCTGGCGCGCATCGCGGCCGGCGATGGTGTGGCGACGCTTTCGCTGCATTCGGTGAACGAATACGACATCGCGGCCGGCACGGCGCTGGTGCGCGCAGCCGGCGGCGTGGTGCACGACGCCAAGGGGCATGACATCGCTTTCAGCGGGGCCGAAAACGCGCGGCTGCCGGGTTGCATCGCGGGTGCTCCCGCGGCCGTGCTGGCGCTGGTCGGGAAGGACTGGGAGAGCGTTCTGCGCGAACCCAAGATCGAGCCCCGCCTTGGACTCGGTTTCCCGCGCCATCCCGACGAGGCGCGCCTTGCGCGCGCGCAGGGCTGCCTGCTCGGACAGGTGATCGGCGGCCGCCTCGGTCCGCAGGCCCGTGCGGGCCAGCCCACGGACGATGGCGAACTGGCGATCGTGCTGGCGCGCGCGATCGCGCGCGCGAAGTGCTACGACGCCAGCGCCGCGGTGGCGGCGTACGGCGAGTGGCGCGAGTCGCGTCCGATTGACGTCGCCCGCGCGTTGCATGGATCGCTGATGCGCGTCGTGCCGATCGGCATCTGGGCCGCAGGCGACCCGGTGCGTGCCGCGCGCGCCGCGCGGGAAGATTCGGCGCTCGGGCAGCCGGACGCGGTTTGCGAGGAGGCCTGCGCAGGGTACGCCGCCGCGATTGCGGCAGGCGTCTCAGGCGGCGCGTCGGCCGACATGCTGGCCGCGGCTCTCGCCCACTGCAGCGGCGAAGTGCGCGCCGCGATCGAGCGTGGTGCGGCAGACGAGCGCCGGGCGCCCTGCGATTCGGACACGGGCGAATTGCTGCCGGCGTTGCGGAACGCGTTCCGGCAACTCTGCCATGCGAGCGATTTTGAACGGGCGCTCATGACCGAAGCGCGCGCAGGCGGCAAACCAGGCGACTCGATCGCCGTCGCCGGCGCATTGCTCGGCGCGCGGCACGGTCGCACGGCGATTCCGCAGCGCTGGATCCTCGCGGTGCTCGCGTGCCGCCCGGGCGCCGCATCGGGCGCGCTGCAGGCGCGACCGATGACCTGCTGGCCCGACGACGTGCTGGAACTGGCCGAAGCGTTGATTACCGGCTAGCGCGTCAGGCGGCCTGGACCTGGCCGGGTACGGCGGGGAGCGCTACCTGCCAGGACTCGGCCACGACCTGCAGCAGCGCGGCGATGAGCGGATCGGCCGCGCGCTCGGCGCGGTAGATGAACCACAGGGTCGTGCGCACGCGCGCCTTGGCCCAGATGCAGACTTCGCCGGCGCGCTGGCGCTCCCGCGCGAGGTCCTCGCGCATCAGCGACACGCCGAGCCCCGAGGCGACGAGGTTGCTGATCACCGCCTCGGTGTCGGCTTCGATGAACTTGCCGGGCTCGACGCCATGCTCGCCGAAAAGGCCCTGCAGCAGGTGGTGGTGGGTGCTGATCTGCGGCGTCACGATCCACGGCAGCGCGGCCAGTTCGTCCCACCCCGCGCCGTCGATGCGCGCCTGCCACTCCGCGGGCGCCGCGACGCGGTAGATGACTTCCCTCAGCGCGAGGCCGGCAACCTGCGGCGAACTCATGTCGCCGTAGTAGAAGCTCGCGTCGAGATTGCCGTCGCGCACCGCTTCGAACGCGGCTCCGGTGATCTCGTGATGCAGCTCGAGTTCCAGCAGCGGATAGCGTTCGACCGCCTTGCCGAGAACGTCACCGAGATGCAGGAACTGCGGATCGCTCAGCGTGCCGATGCGCAGCCGCCCGGCAACCTCTCCCTGCACGGCGCGCGCTGCGCGCCGCAGCGCATCGGCCGCCGCAAGCACCCGTTCGGCGTGCGCGAGCAGTTCGCGCCCAGCGCGCGTCGGATGCATGCCGTTTGGCGTGCGTTCGAAAAGCCGCACGTCGAGTTCTTCCTCGAGCGCCTTGATCTGCGCGCTGAGCGCGGGCTGGCTGACGTGCAGGCGCTCCGCCGCGCGGGTCAGCTGTCCGGCGTCGGCGACTGCGGCAAAAGCGCGAAGTTGGTAGAGCTCCATGGGTCGTCCGGAGGCATTCTAGAGGCAAAATGCTGCGGTGCGTCAATCACTTGCATGACATCGGCAGATCAGAACCTAAGTATCTGTATTTACGATTTGATTTATCAGTGTCCGGAGACGATATTGGGATCATGCAACGCACCATTCGAGGTGCTCAGGAGATGACCATGAGAGCCGTTCTACCGCTTTACGAAGGCGACAGTATCGTCCATTACGGAGCGGGCGTCGCCCGGTCCGAGGTACCGACCCCGGCGGCCAAGCCGTCGCTGTGGGCGGCAGCCGGCCGAATCGTGGGTGGATTGTTCCGTTGGCTGGAAAGGGGCGTGGAACGCGCGCGCTACCGCGAGCTCGAGCGCTATCTCGCCGAGTCGGGCGACGTGTTCGAACTCGAGCGGCGCATCCGCAAGGTCGAGCTGCGGTACGGCGCGAGCATCGATCCGTTTGCCTGAGGAGCGCGGCATCATGTTCAAGATAGAGAAAACCCGGGCCGTGGATCCCGACGCCTGGCAGGATGCCAATCGTGAACGCGCCATCGACAAGGCGCGCGCCGCGCTGGCGGCTCCCGGCGACGTCGTGACGGTGACGGATTCCGGCTCCGGCGAAACGCTCTGGATGGCCGTGCTCGGCCGCGATGGCCGCTGTCACGAGTGGTCCGGGCAGGAGCCGCGCCGCGTGCGCGTGTCGCCTTTGCTCTCGACGCTGGACTGAACGCCCGCGAAGGTGAGCGACCAGACGCGCGCCGTCGCATTTGCGGGGGGCCGGAGTTCGGCCTAGACTGCGCGTTCTCAACGCTTGCCCAACGCCCCGGCCACGGGGCGTTTTTGTTCCGATGACGACTCCCGAAATCCAGTTCGACCCCGATGCCGCGCGCTTTGGCTCGTCGCGCTCGCAAAAGCGCCTCGAGGACGATCGCCTGCTCACGGGCATGGGTCAGTTCAGCGACGATCGCGTGTTTGCCGGCCAGGCATGGCTCGCGCTCGCGCGCTCGCCGCACGCGCACGCGCGCATCGTGCGGGTGGAACTCGACGCCGCGCGAGCCGCACCCGGAGTGATCGCCGCCTGGTCGATCGCCGAGTTGCGCGCGGACGGCGTGGGACACATTCCGTTTCCGCCGCTTTTCAGGCGCGCCGACGGTTCGCCGATGGCCGCGCCGCCGCGCACGCTGCTGGCCGGGGACCAGGTGTTTTACGTCGGCCAGCCGGTGGCGGCCGTGATTGCCGAGTCGCGCGAGCAGGCGCAGGACGCGGCCGAGCGGGTGCAGCTCGAGTACGACGAATTGCCCTGCGTGGTCGATCCGCGCCGCGCGCTGGAAGCGGGTGCACCGCAACTGTGGCCCGACGCGCCGGGCAATGTCGCGGCCGAGCAGCGCTACGGCGACGCGCGCGCCGTCGATGCAGCCCTGGCAGGCGCGGCGCACGTGACGCAACTGCGGCTGCACAACCAGCGGCTCATGGCCTTCGCGGTGGAGCCGCGCAGCTCGATCGGCGTGGTGGAGAACGGCCGCGTCACGCTCTACACGCAGAATCAGACGCCGACCGGCGCGCGTGATTCGCTCGCGGCCGCGCTCGGCGGACAGCCGGCCGATTACCGCGTCATCGTGGGCGACATCGGCGGCGGCTTCGGCATGAAGACCGGGCTCTCCAACGAGGACGCGCTGGTGTGCCACGCCGCGCGCCGGCTGGGCCGGCCGGTGCGCTGGCGCGCCGAAAGGAGCGAGGAGTTTCTCGCCGCGCACATGGGGCGCGACCAGCACTACGAGGCGCAACTGGCGCTGGATCGGGACGGACACATTCTCGCCCTGCGCGTGGACGTGCTCGCCAATTTCGGCGCCGTGCCGGTCGGCTCGACGGCGATCATCCCGCTGGCGCTGGGGCCGAAGGTGCAGACCACGGTGTATCGCGTGCCGCGGATCGACTTTCGCATCCGCGGCCTGCTCACCAACACCATGGCGACCGGCGCCTATCGCGGCGCCGGTCGGCCCGAGGCGAATTACCTGATGGAGCGCCTGATCGAGCAGGCGGCGCGCGAGATGAATATCGACTCCGCCGAGATCCGCCGGCGCAACTTCGTGCGCGAGAGTGACTTTCCGTTTCGCACGCATCTGGGCGACGTCTACGATGCGGGCGCTTTCGGCCGGATGCTCGATGCCTTGCTCGCACGCGCCGACTGGAACGGCTTCGGCGCGCGGCGCGCGGAGGCGAAGCGGCGCGGCCGGCTGCGCGGGCGGGGGCTGGCCTCGTACCTCGAATGGACCGGCGCCATTCCCACCGAAACCGTCGACATCCAGGTCGACGCCGAGGGCACCGTGACCGTGTTCTCGGGCACGCAGGCGATGGGGCAGGGGTTGGAGACCACCTACACGCAACTGATCGCCGAGGTGCTGCAGATCCCGATCCGGGGCGTGAAGATCGTGCAGGGCGACACGGATCGCGCCACCGGTGTCGGCAGCGTCGGCTCGCGCTCGGCCTTCGTCGGCGGCTCGGCGACGGTCGCAGCCGGCCGGCGGGTCATCGTGCGCGGCCGCGAGATCGCCGCCGAAGCGCTCGAAGCGGCGAGCGGCGACATCGAGTATCGCGACGGGCGCTTCGCGATCGCGGGCACCGATCGCTCGATCACGCTGGCGCAGGCTGCCGCGCGTGAGGCGCAAGGGTTCATCCGCGTCTCGGCGACCGAGACGCCATCGGCGCCGTCGTGGCCGAACGGCGCCCAGGCCTGCGAGGTCGAGATCGATCCGGAGACGGGCGAGGTCGACGTCGTGGCGCTCACCAGCGTGGACGACATCGGGCGCATCATCAACCACATGATCGTCGAGGGGCAGATCCACGGCGGCATGGCGCAGGGCGTCGGCCAGGCGCTCTACGAGCAGGCCGTTTATGACCCGGAGAGCGGACAGCTGCTCACGGGCTCGCTCATGGATTACTGCGTGCCGCGCGCCGACCAGTTCCCCGCCCTGCGCGTGAGCTTCGACGAGAGCGTGCCGTGCAAGACCAATCTGCTTGGCGTCAAGGGCTGCGGCGAGATCGGCACCATCGGCGCCGTGCCGGCCGCGGTGCATGCGGTGCTCGACGCGCTCGAAGGCCGCGGCGCGGCGCAGCTCGAGATGCCCTTCACGCCGGAAAAGATCTGGCGCGCGCTGCAGGGAGCCGGTCAACCCGTCCGGGGCGGCGCGCGCTGAACCCAGGCAGGTTACGGCGCCTGTGCGTAGGCCACGACGTGGTCGACGTCGAGGCGGATGCCGATCTTCTCGCCCAGCGGATGGTTGTGGTGGCTTGGCACCAGCGCGAGCACTTTCTGCCCGCTGTCGAGCCGCAGCGTGTAGAGGATCTCCGCGCCGCGAAACGCCTTGTGCACCACTTCGGCCTGCAGCGGCGAGGCATCGTCATGCACCACGTCGTCCGGCCGCAGCAGGACTTCCGCGGCGCAGCCGCGCCCGCAGGCATCGCAGCCGATGCGGCACTGATGCGGTATGTCGCCTTCGAGCACGCCGAGTTCGATCTGCACGCTGCGCGGATTGAGCACCTTGGCCGGCACGAATACACCCTGGCCGATGAAATCCGCGACGAAGCGGTTGGCGGGTTTGTGGTACAGGTTGTAGGCCAGGTCCCATTGCTGGATGCGGCCTTCGTGCAGGATGCCGATCTCGTCGGCGATGGCGAAGGCTTCGTGCTGGTCGTGCGTCACGAGCACGGCGGTGGCGCCGGCGGCCTTGATGATGCCGCGCAGCTCGTGCGACAGGCGCTCGCGCAGGTCGACGTCGAGGTTGGAAAACGGTTCGTCGAGAAGAATCAGTTCGGGCCGCGGCGCGAGCGCGCGCGCGAGCGCGGTGCGCTGCTGCTGGCCGCCGGAGAGTTCGTGCGGGAACTTGTCCAGGGTGCCGGAGATCCCCACCAACGCGGCGAGTTCCGCGACCCTGGCCTCGCGCGGGCCCTTCGCCAATCCGCGCAGGCCGAAGCGGATGTTGTCGCCGACGCTGAGGTGCGGGAAGAGCGCGTAATCCTGGAACACCATGCCGATGCGGCGACGCTCCGGCGCGAGCTGGTAACCCGGTCGCGTCACGACCGTGCCGTCGATCAGGATTTCGCCCGCGGTCACGGGTTCGAACCCGGCAATACCGCGCAGCAACGTGGTCTTGCCGCAGCCGCTCGGGCCCAGGATGCAGCCGATCGCGCCGCGCGCGAGCGCGAACGAAACATCGCGAACGACGACGCTGGCGCCGTAGGCGTGCTGCACCCCCCGAAGTTCGAGTACCGGTTGATCCGCCATGAATGAGTCAGTGCCTGCTAACCGTCGGCTATCCTTGACAGATGATAACTATTCGCATTGGCATTGATCTTGTCAAGCACGGCTGATAAGATTTCCTGAATTTTCAAAGGGTTCTCATGACCACCCCGGAGCTGGCGCAAAGTCTTCCGGCCCCGGCCGAGGTCGGCATTCCCTGGCTTCGCGCCGGCTCATTGCTGGTGGCGGCGGTGATCTGTGTGCCGGTGGTCGCGGTATTCCTGAACCTGCTGATTCCGCGGGCGGACACCTGGCGGCATCTGGCGAGCACGGTGCTGCCCGATTACGTAATCAACACGGCGCTGCTCGTGGTGCTGGTCGGTTTCGGCGTCGTCCTGTTGGGCGTCGGCTGCGCGTGGCTCACGTCGATGTGCCGCTTTCCGCTGGCGCGCATCTTCGAATGGGCGCTACTGCTGCCGCTCGCGATGCCCGCATACGTCATGGCGTACGTCTACACGGATTTCCTGCAGTTCGCCGGGCCGTTGCAGGGGACCCTGCGTGCGGCGTTCGGCTGGCAGGCGGGCGATTACTGGTTTCCGGACGTGCGCTCGCTCGGCGGCGCGGCGTTCGTGCTCAGTTTCGTGCTCTATCCCTACGTCTATCTCCTCGCGCGCGCCGCCTTCCTCGAGCAGTCGGCCTCGGCGCTCGAGACGGCGCGTATCCTCGGCGAAAGTTCCTGGCGCAGCTTCTGGAGCATTGCGCTGCCGCTCGCCCGTCCCGCGGTCGTCGCAGGCACGGCGCTGTGCCTGATGGAAACGCTCGCCGATTACGGCACCGTGGCGTATTTCGGCGTCGACACGTTTTCCACCGGGATCTTTCGCGCCTGGTTCTCGATGGGCGATCCGGTGGCGGCGGCGCAATTGGGTGCGCTGCTGCTTGCGGCGGTGGGGGCGATCCTGGCCCTCGAGCGGCTCACCCGCGGGCGCGCCGCGTTTCATTCCGGCAGCCGCCGGCGCGTCACGCCCCATGAGCTGCGCGGCGCGCGCTCGATCGGCGCCACGCTCGCCTGCGGTACGCCGCTGCTCGTCGGCTTCGCACTGCCGGCTGCGCTGCTGCTGCGGCTCGTCCTGCAGGACGAGGCAGCCGTGCTGGGCTTGCGCTTCGCGCGCTTGGCGTGGAACAGCCTTACGCTGGCGGGCGCTGCTGCACTGCTGGCGGTGGCTTGCGCGCTGGCGATCGCTTACGCCCTGCGCCTCCGGCCGGGCCTTGCCGAGCGCGCCGCGCATCGCATTGCAGGACTGGGTTATGCCGTGCCGGGCGTCGTCATCGCGGTCGGCGTGATGGTGCCGCTGACCCGCCTCGACCAGGGGTTGGCCGGGCTGCTCCCCGCATCCGTTCCGGCAAAGCTCGTGCTCTCCGGCACGGTGCTCGCGCTGCTCTACGCCTATCTGGTTCGTTTCCTGGCGGTCGCGCTGCAGTCGATCGAGGCAGGGCTCGCGCGCATCAAGCGCAGCATGGACGACGCCGCGCGCAGTCTCGGCGCAGGACCGGCGGCAACGCTCGCGCGCGTCCATGCGCCGCTGCTGGCGCCGAGCCTGCTCGCCGCGACCCTGCTGGTGTTCGTCGACGTGATGAAGGAGCTGCCGGCGACGCTTGCGCTGCGACCGTTCGACTTCGATACCCTGGCGGTGCAGACCTTCAACCTGGCGAAGGACGAGCGCCTGGCCGAGGCGTCGCTCCCTGCGCTCGCGATCGTGCTGGTGGGGTTGATACCGGTTTACCTGCTCGCGCGCTCGATGGCGAGGCGGTAGGCCGGCTCGCGCGTTGACCCGTTCGGTTCGCATGCGATCTCGGCTTTTCGGCTGTCCTTGCCGAAAAGCCGGGAGCGGAAGAAACACCGCGCAAGCGCGTCAGCGCCAGCCCGCGCGATCGTAGACCTTCTGCGCCGCGGGCTGGTTGCGCCCGAGCGTGCTCACGTTGAGCGTGTCGGGCTTGAACGTGCCGAGCGCCGCAAGTGCCGGATTGTCGGTCTTCGTCGTGGCGACCGCGGGGTACTCGTTGTTGCCATCGGCAAAATAGCGCTGCGCCTCGTCGCTCGCCAGGTATTCGAGGAACCGGATCGCCTCGCTGCGGTGGGGCGCGTGCTTCAGCACGCCGGCGCCGGAAATGTTGATGTGGGTGCCGCGTGCGTCCTGGTTCGGCCAGACCACGCCGGTTTTCGCCACCGCGTCGCGCTCGTCGGGCTTTTGCGACCGGGCGAGGCGCGCGTAGTAGTAGGTGTTGGCGATCGTGAGCGCGCATTCACCCGCAGCGACGGCCCTGATCTGGTCGGTGTCGCCGCCCTTGGGCGAGCGGGCGAAATTCGCGGCGACGCCGCGCGCCCAATCTTCGGTCTTCGGCTCACCCAGGTGCGCAACCAGCGCCGCGCCAAGCGAAAGGTTGTAGATGCTGGAACTCGAACGCATGCAGACCTTGCGTTTCCATTTCGGCGCCGCGAGGTCTTCGTAGCTGCGGATCTCGCCCGGCTTGACGGCGACTTTGTTGAAGACGATCACGCGGGCGCGGGTGGAGAAGCCGAACCAGAGTCCGTCCGGATGGCGCAGATGCGCAGGAATGCGGCGTTCCAGTTCTGCCGATCTCACGGCCTGGAAGAGCCCCGCCTGTTCGGCGCGCCACAACCTTCCGGCATCGACGGTCACGAGGACGTCGGCGGGGCTGGCGGCACCTTCATTGCGCAGCCGCTCGATGAGCGCATCCTCGGGCGCCTCGATGCGATGGATGCGGATTCCGGTCTTCCGCGTGAATCCCGTGTAGAGCGCTTCGTCCGTCTGGTAATGACGCGACGAATAGAGGTTCAGGGTCTTTTCCTGGGCCAGTGCACTGCTGGAGACAAAAGCGCCTGCGAGGCAGAATGCAAGAAGTTTAATCATGATATCAATAGGTTGTGTGAAGTTTGCAGCCACCAATCGAAGGACTCCGGGAGGACTTTATTACGAATGAGAATTATTCGCATTGACGCAGGATAACAGATCCTGCTGTGACAGGCCAACAACTACAGGACGGTCAGGTGGGCGGGTAAATCCGCCGCGCACCGTCGAAACGGCTGCTCCAGTACGCCGTGCGCAGGCTCTCGACCCTCACGCTCGAGCCGGTCTTGGGGGCATGCACGAAACGGCTGTCGCCGAGGTAAATGCCGACGTGCGAGAACGGGCGGTCGAGCGTGTTGTAGAAAACGAGATCGCCGGGCTCCAGTTCCGCCATCGAAACCGGAACGCCGATTTCGCTCTGGGCGCGCGTATTGCGGGGCAACTGGATGCCGTAGGCCTCGCGAAAGACGTGCGCCACGAGGCCGCTGCAGTCGAATCCCTGGTTGGGGGCGGTCCCGCCGTAGCGGTATTCCACACCGAGTGACAGCAGGGCTTGGAGCAGGGCTTCGGACCGCTGCGCGTGCGCGACGGGTGCCTGCCGCTGCATCGATTCTGGCTGCCTCGCCAGGGGCACTTTCGGCGGGGCTCCGGCGCAGCCCGCGAGCAAGGCCGAAAAAGCCATCGAATACAGAATGTTGTGACGCATTATTGAGGTAATCTAGTCTAATGAGCGCGGCAAGTAAAGCAAGCGCCGTGAAGCGCGCCTTTGCCGCCGGAGGCGCGCTGGCGGGCGCCATCGAGGGCTATCGGGAGCGTCCCCAGCAGTGCGAGATGGCGCTCGCCATCCTGGAGGCAATCGAATCTCACGGCGTGTTCACCGCGGAAGCCGGCACTGGCACCGGAAAAACCTTTGCCTATCTCGTCCCGGCGATCATCGCCGGCGGCAAGGTGATCATCTCGACCGGCACCAAGACGCTGCAGGACCAACTCCACGACCGCGACCTGCCCGCCGTGCGCAATGCGCTCGCCTCCGGCGCGACCGCCGCGCTGCTCAAGGGGCGCGCCAACTATGTCTGCCTCTACCGCACGCAGCGCGCGGTGCGGGAGGCGCGGCTCGGCTCGCGCGAAGAGGCCGCGCAACTGCGCGTCATCGCCCGGTTCGCGTCTTCCAGCGATACCGGTGATCGCGCCGAGCTCGCCGCGGTGCCGGAGGACGCACCGGTCTGGCTGCACGCCACCTCGACGCGCGAGAACTGCCTCGGCCAGAATTGTCCGGATTACCGCAACTGCTTCGTGATGCGCGCGCGCCGCAACGCGCTCGCCGCCGACGTGGTGGTGATCAACCACCACCTCTTCTTCGCCGACGTGATGCTGCGCGACGAGGGCATCGCCGAGCTGCTGCCGGCCTGCAACACGCTCGTCTTCGACGAGGCGCACCAATTGCCCGAGACCGCGCGCCTGTTTTTCGGCGAAAAGCTGTCCACGGCGCAGCTCGCCGAGCTGGGGCGCGATGCGCGCGTGGAGCTGCGCGCGGCGGGCGGCGCGGCGGCGGACCTGGAGCGCCTGGCGCAGAAACTGGAGCGCGCGGCGCGCGAGCTCAGGCTTGCGTTTGGCGACGAGCCGGCGCGCCTCGCGTGGTCGCAGGCGCTGGCGCAGCGGAATTTCGCCGCGTCCCTGCAGGCGCTCGCCGCGGCGCTCGAAGCGCTCGCCGCGCCGCTCGCGGAGCAGGCCGAACGCTCGGAGGGGCTCGCCTCCTGCGCGCGGCGCGCGGCGCAGGCGCGCGCGACGCTCGCGCGCCTGCTGGCCGAGGGCGACCGGAACGAGGTGCGCTGGGTCGAGCTCAGCGCGTACGCGGCGCAGCTTCACGTGACGCCGCTGTCATCGGCGGAGATGTTCCGCCGCCAGATGACGGACTCGCCGCGCGCCTGGATCTTCACCTCCGCCACGCTCGCCGTGGGCGAGGACTTCTCGCACTTCAAGCGCGAACTGGGCATCGACGCGTCCGGATCGCGCACCTGGCCGAGCCCCTTTGACTACGCGCGTCAGGCGCTGCTCTACGTGCCGCGCGGCCTGCCGACGAATCCGAACCACCCGGCCTTCACCGCGGCGGTGATCGAGGCTGCGCTGCCGGTGCTGCGCGCCAGCGGCGGGCGCGCGTTCCTGCTCTTTACGACGCACCGCGCCCTGCGCCGTGCGCACGAACTGCTTGCGGCGCATCTGGCCGAAGCGGACCTCGATCTGCCGCTGCTCGTGCAGGGCACCGGTTCGCGCAGCGAGCTGCTGCAAAGATTCCGCCGTCTCGGCAATGCCGTGCTGCTTGGCGCGGCGTCGTTCTGGGAAGGCGTGGACGTGCGCGGCGAGGCGCTGTCGGTGGTGCTGATCGACAAGCTGCCGTTCGCGCCGCCCGACGACCCGGTGCTCGCGGCGCGCATCGAGGCGCTGCGCGTGCAGGGCGGCAATCCGTTCATCGAGTTCCAGCTGCCGCAGGCGATCCTCGCGCTGAAGCAGGGCGCGGGACGCCTGATCCGCGACGAAACCGATCGCGGCGTGCTGGTGCTGTGCGATCCCCGCCTGTATGCGAAACCTTACGGCCGGACCATCCTCGCCAGCCTGCCGCCGATGAAGCGGACACGCGAGCGCGCGGACGTGGAAACCTTCTTCGCTAGAATCCCGGCATGAAGATCGTGATCACCGGGGGCGGCGGGTTCCTCGGTTTCAAGCTCGCCAAGGCGCTGCTTGCGCGCGCGCAGCTCGCGGGGCCCGACGGCAAGCCACAGCCGATCTCGAAGCTGGTGCTGCTCGACAAGGCATTTCCGACCTACCTGCCGGCCGACGCGCGACTCGAGACCGTGGCGGGCGACATTGCCGATGCCGCGACCGTGGCGCGGGTCGTGACCGCCGACACGGCATCGCTGTTTCACCTCGCGGCGGTGGTGAGCGGCGCCGCCGAAGCGGATTTCGATCTCGGCATGCGCGTCAACTTCGAGGGAACGCGGCTGCTGCTGGCGCAACTGCGCGCCTGCGCCAGTCCGCCGCGCGTGGTGTTCGCCAGTTCCGTCGCGGCGTTCGGCGGCGAGCTGCCGGCGCTGCTCGACGACACCACTCTCGCCAACCCGCAGACCTCCTACGGCACGCAAAAGGTGATCGGCGAACACCTGATCGCGGATTACTCGCGCAAGGGCTTCATCGACGGCCGCTCGCTGCGGCTGCCGACCATCGTGGTGCGGCCGGGCAGGCCGAATGCCGCCGCCTCGTCCTTCGCCAGCTCGATCCTGCGCGAGCCGCTCAACGGCGTCGTTTCGGATTGCCCGGTGGCGCCGGAGACCGGCGTCTTTCTGCTCTCGCCGCGGCGCGTCACCGAGGCGTTCCTCCACGCGCACGAGCTGCCGGCCGTGGCCTGGGGCGCGCGGCGCGTCATCAACCTGCCGGGAATCACGGTGAGCGTGGCGGAGATGATCGCCGCCATGGGACGGATCGCGGGCGAGCAGGTCGTGCGACGCGTGCGCTGGACGCCCGACGATCGCATCCGTGTCATCGTGCGCACCTGGCCGGCGCGCTTCGCGACGCCGCGCGCCCTTGGGCTCGGTTTCCGGCACGACCCCGATATCGAGACGGTGATCCGCGACTACATCGCGGACGAGAACATCAAGACAGTCTAGGCAGGCGGTACCGGGGGAAGCGCCAGGTGCCCCGGTTCCGGGCCATTACCATTCCGGGTCCCAGAGCTTCCACCAGGAGACTTCGCGCCCGACCTTGCCGGCGAAGTACCGGCTTTGCGGGAAGTTCTTGCGCATGACGCGGTCCGCGGCGTCGCGCAGCTCGGTCATGCCGAGCGCATCGTAGGCCTTGATCATGATGAACAGGGCTTCCTCGATGGCGGGTGCCTGCGCATAGTTCTGCACCGCATACTGGGCGCGGTTGGCGGCGGCGACGTAGGCGGCGCGCTTCATGTAGTAGCGCGCGACGTGCACCTCGTTCTGCGCCAGCGAATTCACCAGGTAACGCATGCGCGCGGCGGAATCCTCGGCGTACTTCGATTCCGGAAAGCGCGCCACCAGGTCCTTGAAGGCATCGAACGATTCGCGCGTCGATTTCGGATCGCGCTCGGTCATGTCGGGGCTGTCGAACACCGCGAACAGGCCCTGGTTCTCGTTGAAATTGACCAGCCCCTTCAGGTAGTACGCGTAATCGACGTTGGGATGGTTCGGGTAGAGCTTGATGAAGCGCTCCGCGGCACTGATCGCGGAGGCCCGCTCGCCGCTCTTCCAGTACGCGTAGGCGACATCGAGTTGCGCCTGCTGCGCGTAGCGGCCGTAGGGATAGCGCGCTTCAAGCTGCTCCAGGAGCTTGATCGCCTTCTCCCAGTTGCGCACCGTGATCTCGTCCTTCGCTTCGCCGTACAGGCGCTGCGCGGACCAGCCCGCGGTTTCGTCCTTTTCCGCAGGCAGCAGGCCGCAGCCGCTCGCGGCGGCGACCAGCGCGAGGACTGCCAGTAAACTCCTTTTCATGGCGAAAGATTATAACGTCGCGGGCGCGCCGGACTGGGAGGACGCGCTGGCCGCGCCGATGGCGGCGACGGTGCCGACGGCGCTCGGCGGCCTGCGGCTCGACCAGGCGCTGGTGCGCATGTTTCCGCAGTATTCGCGCAATCGCCTGCAGGCCTGGCTCAAGTCCGGTCACATCCGCATCGATGCCGAGCGCGCCGAAGCCAGCCACCCGGTGGTCGGCGGCGAGCGCGTCGCCCTGACCCCGCCCGCGGCGCCGGATTCCGCGGCACCGCGCGCCCAGCGCATGCCGCTGAAGATCGTGTACGAGGACCGCGATCTGATCGTGATCGACAAACCGGTGGGCCTGGTGGTGCATCCGGGCGCCGGAGTTCCGGACCGCACGCTGCTCAACGCGCTGCTGGCGCACGCGCCGGAGCTCGCGTCGGTGCCGCGCGCCGGCATCGTGCACCGACTCGACAAGGACACCAGCGGCCTGCTGGTGGTGGCACGCAACGTCACTGCGCAGGCGAAGCTCGCCGAGCAGCTCGCGGCGCGCACCGTGCGCCGCGTGTATCTCGCGCTGGTGCACGGCGACCCGCCGGCGCAGGGCACGATCGACGCGCCCATCGGGCGCGATACGCGCGCGCGTACGCGCATGGCGGTTACGGGACGCGGCAAGGAAGCGCGCACGCGCTACCGGGTGCTCGAGCGTTTCGGCCACGCAGCGCTGGTGGAATGCCGCCTCGAAACCGGGCGCACGCACCAGATCCGGGTGCACTTCCAGCACATCCGTCATCCACTGGTCGGCGACAGGGTGTACCAGCGCGGCACGCGGCAAGGTCTGTCACTGCCGCGCCAGGCGCTGCATGCGGCGGAGCTGGAACTGGTGCATCCGCGCAGCGGCAAGACGCTCGTGTGGCGCTCGCCGCTGCCGCGCGACATGGCCAGATTGCTGGCGGGGCTGCGCCGCGGTGGCTGAGCTGATCGCGCCCAGCTGGCCGGCGCCGCCGGGCGTGCGAGCGTTCGTCACCACGCGCGCGTTCGGCGACATGCGCCGCGACGGGGCAGGGCGCGCGCGCTTGGGTACGCTGCTGCCGGCAGCCCCTTGCTGGCTGCGCCAGGTCCACGGCTGCGCGGTCGCGCAGCCGGATCCGGCCGGCGCATCGCACCTCGAACCCGCTGCCGACGCCGCGACCACGTATCATCGCGGCGTGGTGTGCGCGGTGCTCGTGGCCGATTGCATGCCGGTGCTGCTCGCGAGCCGCGCGGGCGACGTGGTCGGCGTGGCGCACGCGGGCTGGAGGGGATTGGCCGCGGGCGTGGTCGAGGCCGCGCTGGCGGCGATGCAGACGGTTCCGGCGCAACTCGTCGCCTGGCTCGGCCCCGCCATCGGGCCGCTCGCCTACGAAGTCGGAGACGAAGTGCGCGCGGCCTTCCTCGCCGCCGATCCCGCAGCGAAGCTTGCGTTCGCGCCGTCGCGCCCCGGGCACTGGCGGCTCGACCTGTACGCGATCGCGCGCCAGCGCCTGCGCGCGCGCGGCGTGACGCAGGTCTCGGGCGGCGATTTCTGCACCTACGCCGAAGCCGATCGATTCTTCTCCTGGCGACGCGAACGCACGCCGGCGCGCATGGCCGCGGTAATCTGGCTGACGTAGAATCCACGCCCTCATGACGCTGGGCTGGATCATCGCGGCGAGCATCGTCGGGGGCGTGCTGTCCGCCGGCGCCGCGGCGTTCGCGCTGCTGGTGCGCCCGTCCTGGGTGCCGATGCTGGTGTCATTCGCGATCGGCACGCTGCTCGGCGCCGCATTCCTCGAAGTGATTCCGCACGCCTTCGAGCAGGGCGATGCGCATGTCGCGGCGGCCGCGATCCTCGGCGGCATCCTCGGCTTCTTCCTGCTCGAAAAGCTGCTGTTGTGGCGCCACTCGCACGAGGCGCACGAACCCGGGCGCGACCACGGCCGCTCCGGCACCATGATCGTGGTCGGCGACACGATCCACAATTTTCTCGATGGGGTACTGATCGCGGCGGCCTTCCTGCAGGGCACTGAACTCGGCATCATCACCGCGGTCGCCATCGTGGCGCACGAGATCCCGCAGGAGGTCGGCGATTTCATCATCCTGCTCAATTCCGGCTATTCCAGGGCCAGGGCGCTCGCGCTGAACGTGCTGTCGTCCTGCGGCACGCTGATCGGCGGCGTGCTCGGTTATTACGCGCTGCAGGTCTTCATGCGCTGGGAACCGGTGCTCCTGGGCGTCGTCGCGGCGAGCATGATTTACGTTGCCGTGGCCGACCTGATCCCGGGCCTGCACCGGCGCCCGGAACTGCGTGCCACAGTCTCGCAGACGGTGCTGATCGCGGCCGGGATTGCGGCGATCGCGCTGGTGCGTGTTCTGCTCGGCGCGGGTCACTGAAAGCCTAGGTTGATCAGCGGGTTGCGGCGCAGTTCGGGCGCCGAGCGCGGTTTCAATTGACGGCCTCGATGGTGCGTCGCAAAATCCGCTGCTCATGGCAGCGCAGCAAATTTCCCCGGAGGACCTCGTCGGCGCGATCGCAGCAGCCGGCGACCAGGTCGCTCAGGGCTGGATGAAACTCGCTGCCCAGTGGCCACAGGGGGCACCGGCCGCGTGGTTGCCGCCTGCTGCGGACACGGGAAGGGTCCAGGCGCTGCAGAAATCCTTCCTCGAGCAGCAGACGCGCCTGTGGACGTCGATGCTGGCCGGAAACGACGCCGTGGTGGCGAAGCCCGAACCCGGGGATCGCCGCTTCGCGGCGCAGGCCTGGCGCGAAAACAGCTACTTCAATTACCTCAAGCAGTCGTACCTGCTGACGTCGCAGTACATGAACGCGATCGCCGATGCGGCCAGTCTCGACGCCGGAGCCAAGGCGCGCCTGCGCTTCGCCGTGAAGCAGTGGACCGATGCGATGTGTCCGGCCAATTTCGCCGCCACCAACCCGGAAGCGCTGCGCCAGGCGATCGAGTCGCAGGGCGAGAGCATCACGCGCGGACTCGCCAACCTGCTGGCGGATGCGCGCCGCGGCCGTATCAGCCAGTCCGACGAATCCGCTTTCGGGGTCGGCCGCAACCTCGCGGTGACGCCGGGCACGGTGGTCTATGAAAACGACCTGATGCAGCTGATCCAGTATGCGCCGGCCACCCGGCAGGTCGGCGTGCGGCCGCTGGTGATGGTGCCGCCGTGCATCAACAAGTACTACATCCTCGACCTGCAGCCGGAGAATTCCTTCGCGCGCTACGCGCTCGAGCAGGGCCACACCGTGTTCATGGTGTCCTGGCGCAACGTCGGCCCGGAGCAGGGGCACTACGGCTGGGACGACTATCTGCAACTCGGAATCCTCGAGCCGTTCCGCATCGCGCGGCGCATCACGCGTGCCGACCGCGTCAACGCGCTCGGCTTCTGCGTCGGCGGCACGCTGCTCGGCGCCGCGCTCGCGGTGCAGGCGGCGAAGGGCGAGGACAGCGTCGCCAGCGTCACTTTCCTCACGACCATGCTCGATTTTTCGGAACCCGGCACGCTTGGCGTGTTCGTCGACGAGGCGAGCGTGAGGGCGCGCGAGGCGGCGATCGGCGCCGGCGGCATCCTGCCGGGGCGCGAGCTCGACTCCGTGTTCTCGGCGCTTCGCGCCAACGACCTGATCTGGCCCTACGTGGTCAACAACTACCTGCTGGGCAGCGCGCCTGCGGCCTTCGACCTGCTTTACTGGAATGCCGACGGTACCAACCTGCCGGGGCCGATGTACTGCTACTACCTGCGCCACACCTACCTCGAGAACAAGTTGAGCGCGCCGGCCGCGCTGGCCAATTGCGGCGTGCCGGTCGATCTCGGCCGGGTGCGCCAGCCGGCGTTCGTCTACAGCTCGCGCGAGGATCACATCGTGCCTTGGCGCGCGGCCTACCGCACCCTCGCCCTGCTCGGCGGCGAGAAGCACTTCGTCCTCGGCGCCAGCGGTCACATTGCCGGCGTCATCAACCCGCCGTCAAAGAACCGCCGCAGCTTCTGGGTCGGCGAGCCCTATCCGGCAGAACCGCAGGCGTGGCTCGAGGCGGCGCGCGAGCAGCCGGGCAGCTGGTGGCCGCGGTGGGCGCAATGGCTGGAACGGTTCAAGGGCGGCACGCGGCGCGCGCCGCGGCAGCCGGGCAGCGCGGCCTATCGGGCGATCGAGCCGGCGCCGGGCCGCTACGTGAAGCAGCGAGCTCAATGAATAGGAGACCCTCATGGATGAGATCGTGATCGTAGGCGCAGCGCGCACCGCCATCGGCAAATTCGGCGGCACCCTCGCAAGGACACCGGCGTCCGACCTCGGCGCCCACGTGATCAGGAAGCTGCTCGAGCGCAGCGGCGTACGCGCCGAGCAGGTTTCGGAGGTGATTCTCGGGCAGGTGCTCGCCGCCGGTCTTGGCCAGAACCCGGCGCGCCAGGCCGCCATCAAGGCGGGGCTCCCCGACATGATCCCGGCAATGACCATCAACAAGGTGTGCGGCTCCGGCCTCAAGGCGGTGATGCTCGCCGCGCAGTCGGTCGCCAACGGCGATTCGGACCTGGTGATCGCGGGCGGCCAGGAGAACATGAGCGCGGCGCCGCACGTGCTCAACGCCTCGCGCGACGGCTTCCGCATGGGCGACGCGAAACTGGTCGATTCGATGATCGTCGACGGCCTGTGGGATGCGTTCAACCAGTACCACATGGGCGTCACGGCGGAGAACGTGGCCAAGGAGTACGCGGTCACGCGCC
>SCUF01000014.1 GCA_004298325.1 Betaproteobacteria bacterium
CAGCACCTTCGAGAACTGCGCCTTGCAGATGGCGCAGATCGTCGCCATGAAATTCACGCCGTGCGCGTCCACCACCTGCTGCAGGGCCTCCATGCGCGGCAGCGCGCCCTTGACGCGCAGATCCAGCAGCTCGTCGGTCAGCAGTCCGCCGCCGCCCCCGCAGCAGTAGGTGTGCTCGCGGATCGTGTCCGGCGCCATGTCGTGAAAGTGGTTGCAGGCGGCGCGGATGATCTCGCGCGGCAGCAGGAACTGGCCCCCGGGGATGCCGCCCATGCCGGCGCCGCGAGCCACGTTGCAGGAATCGTGGAAGGTGACCACGCGGTGGTCGTTCTTCTCGCGCTCGAAGCGAAGCGCGCCGCGCCGGATCAGGTCGTAGGTCAGCTCGCAGATGTGCTGCGGCACGGGGTAGCGCGGGTCGAGAAAATCGAACGGGCCGATGAGCGTGTTCCAGAAACTGTAGGCGACGCGCCAGGCGTGGCCGCACTCGCCGACCACGACGCGCTTCACGCCCAGGTCGAGGGCCGCCTCGCGCACGCGCATGGCGATCTTCTTCGTCTGGTCGTAATTGCCGATGAACAGGCCGAAGTTGCCGGCTTCCGAGGCGTGCGAGGACAGGGTCCAGGAGATGCCCGCGGCGTGGAACACCTTGGCGTAGCCGATCAGGCTGTAGACGTGCGGCTCGGCGAAGAAGTCGGCCGACGGGGTGACCACCAGCACCTCGGCGCCTCTCTGGTCGACCGGAAAGCGCACGTCGAGGCCGGTGTCTTCCTTCACTTCCTCCTCGAACGTCTCGAGCGTGTTCCTCAGCGCCGGCGCGGGCAGCCCGAGGTTGTTGCCGATCTTGTGCACCTTGCCGATGATCTCGTTCGAGTACTTCTGCCCCATGCCGATCGAGTCCATGACCTCCTTCGCGGCCATCGTGATCTCGGCGGTGTCGATGCCGTAGGGGCAGTACACCGAGCAGCGGCGGCACTCCGAGCACTGGTTGAAGTAGCGGTACCAGTCGTCCAGCACGCTCTCGGTGAGGTCCTCGGCGCCGACCAGCTTCGGGAACAGCTTGCCGCTCCAGGTGAAATAGCGCCGGTAGACCTTGCGGAACAGGTCCTGGCGCGCGACCGGCATGTTTTTCGGGTCGCCGGTGCCGAGAAAATAGTGGCACTTGTCGGTGCAGGCCCCGCAATGCACGCAGCTGTCCAGGAACACCGGCAGCGAACGGTACTTGCCGAGCAGCTCGCCCATCTTGTCGATGGCCTTCGCCTGCCAGTTCTCGACCAGCTTGCCCGGGAAGCCGAGCGCCTCGTTCATCTTTTCCGAGGCGACGTACGGCCTGGACGCCGTCATCGAGTCCCGCGCGAGGATCGGGATGACGGGATATTCCCGCAGCGGCGGTGCCTGGACGTCGGCGGCAGCCATGGAGCGCCCGTTACTCCGCCCACGCCGTCAGGTGGCGTCGCTCGCGCGAGTCGTCCGCCTGATTGCGCGTCGGGCTGAAGAAGACCCCGGGTGCATGCAGCAGCTTGGAGGCCGGGAAGATCGCCATCAGCGCCGCCACCAGCGCGAGGTGCAGGAGCAGCGCCGGATCGGCCGGCAGCGGCTGCCAGTCGAACGCCATGAGCCCGAGCATGAAGGCCTTCACCGCGACGATGTCGGTGTGCGTGACGTACTTCATTGCGAGGCCCGTGGCCGCGATCGCCACGAGCAGCGCGAGCATGAGGTGATCCGAGTACGTCGAGATGTAGCGGATGCGCTCGACCAGGAAGCGCCGCGCCCACAGGCCCGCGAGGCCCGCGAGCATCGCGATGCCGGCATAGATGCCGAACGGCTGCGCAATCTCGACCGCGCCCCAGACCGGTTCCTGGAAGTAGCGCAGGTGCCGCACGAGCACCAGCGCGAGCGCGACGTGAAACAGCCAGCCGAACAGCCAGATCCACTTGTTGGCGCGGTACAGGCTCTCGAACAGGGTCACCTCGCGCAGCATGCGCCAGGCGACGCCGCCGCGCGTCATCGGCGCCGGCGTGGTCGGGATCTTGAGCGGCGCCGGGACGCGCGCGTACTGCGCGATCTTCAGCGCCACGCCCGCGACGAAGATCGCTGCAGCCGCGTAGAACAACGCCGCGTAGACGTACGTCAGCATAAAGGGGTCAGACCCCTTTCTTGCATCTGGAAAAGGGGTCTGACCCCTTTTTCACACGCAGCCGGTCGGCTTCGGCAGCCCGGCGATCTTGCAGGCCTGCTTGGCCGGGCCGTACGGGAACAGTTCGTAGAGGTACTTGCTGTTGCCCTTGTCGGCGCCGAGCTTCTTGCCGATCGCCTTGGTGAGCACGCGCACGGCCGGCGCGATCTGGTACTCGTTGTAGTACTCGCGCAGGAAGTTCACCACTTCCCAGTGGTTCGGTCCCATCTCGACGTTCTCCACCTTCGCGATCTCGTTCGCGACGTCCTCGGTCCAGTCGCCCAGATTGACCAGATAGCCTTCCTCGTCCGTCTCCAGCGTCTTGTCGCCTACAGTGATTGCCATGCCCTTCTCCTTGCGGTTTGCCTGCGTTTTCAAAGCCAAGATTGGTTCGTCCGGTGTTCGGCCACCAGGTCGACGAAGCCGCCAAAATCCACCACCTGCACCCCCTCGATCAGGTTCGCCTGCATGCCGCGCGCCTCGAGATCGGGGCCGAGCGCGTACACCGGCAGCGCCTGCAGCGCGCGCCGGATCGGCGCTTCCGCAACGCCGCCGCGGGTCGCGGCATAGACCGCGTCCTCGATCAGCAGCACCGCGCCGCCCTTCTGCGCATGCGCCAGGCAGCTCGTCAGGCTGTTGCGCTCGTAGGGGGATTTGTTGACGATATGCAGCATGTGCGGTCCTCAGAAGCCGACGATCACGTCCTGCTGTTCCATGAGCTGCGTCATCTCCTGCGCGCTCACCACCTGCACCGGCACCAGCAGCTGCTCCTCGCGGATGCCGCGCGCCTCGAGCGCCTCGCGCTCGAC
>SCUF01000082.1 GCA_004298325.1 Betaproteobacteria bacterium
CTGGTTGGCGCGCACCAGGTGGTCGTAGACGTCGCGGAAGTACTCGCCCAGGCCGGCGCAGGCGTGCGGCACGCGCCCGCCGGTGAGCTTGCCGGTGGCCTCCAGCAGCGGGCCGGCGGCATGCTTCAGCGTCATCAGCTTCTGCTTCACCCAGTACAGCGCCTCGATGTTGTCGCGCGCCGAGGCCCTGGGCGAGAAGATGCGTTCCTCGATCTGCTCGAGCTCGGTCTCGAGCGCGTCGATCAGCGGAAAATAGCGGTCCACCACGGCGTCCATCAGGGCATAGAGCACGTAGCCCGGGCCATGGCGCAGCAGCTCGGGTTCGCGCTCGCAGCGCGTGCGCACGTCGTGGAAACCGCGCTCGGCGCGGCTGCGCACCGAGACCGCGTAATTGGGCCCGACGAAGATCGACACCTCGCCCACGCGCAGCTCCTCGCCCGCGGGCTCGATCATGTGGAGCACGATGAACAGCTCGTCGCCGTACTCCTCGATCTTGGGGCGCTGGTGGCCGTGGCGCGCGTCCTCCACCGCGAGCGGGTGCAGGTCGAATTCGTCCTGCAGCTCGGTGAGCTCCTCTTCGCTCGGGTCGGTGAGCGCGACCCAGATGAAGCAGTCCGCGCGCTCGAGGTAACTGCGGATGTCGCGACGCTCGACGTCCGCGAGCTTGCGGCCTTCCTGGTAGGCGACGCAGTTGACGAGCATGCGGCAATCCGGTTGGATCCGATCGGGTTGAGAGTAACTTTTTCTGGCGCGATGTTACTCTCGATACAATTGCGATACCGGGAAAAGTTACTCTGACCCCAACCGTGATGAAGCTCAGCCGCCGCGCCGCATCGCTCGGCACCGAAAATGCCTTCGTCGTGCTCGCCGAAGTGAACGCACTGCTGCGCCAGGGCAGGGACATCATCAGCTTCTGCATCGGCCAGCCCGACTTTCCGGCACCGCTCAACGTGCAGGAGGCCGCGGTCCGCGCCGTGCGCGAGGGCAAGCACGGCTATACGCCGTCGGCGGGCATCGACCCGCTGCGCGAGGCGGCGGCGAAGTACCTCGCGGGGATGCGCGGCGGCCTGCCGATCCGGCCGCAGGACGTGGTGGTCGGCGCGGGGGCGAAGCCCTTCATCGCCTACGCCATCCTCTCGACCACCGATCATGGCGCGGGCGACGAGGTGATCTATCCCAACCCGGGCTTTCCGATCTACGAATCGCAGATCGTCGCCTGCGGCGCGGTGCCGGTGCCGATCCACCTGCACGAGGCGTACGACTTCGCCTTCGACCCGGCGGAACTGGAAAAACTGATCACGCCGCGGACCCGGCTGCTGATCCTCAACTATCCGCACAATCCGACCGGGGGCCTGCTCGGGCGCAGGGCGCTGGAGGCGATCGCGGCGATCCTGCGCCGGCACCCGCAGGTCTGGGTCTACGCCGACGAGATCTATTCGCGGCTGTGCTACACGGGCGAGTTCTTCTCGATCGCGCAACTGCCCGGCATGTACGAGCGCACCATCATTTCGGACGGCGCTTCGAAGACCTGGGCCATGACCGGCTGGCGCATCGGCTTCACCGCGAACCCGGTTCTCGCGCCGGTGTTCACGCGCTGGATCACCAACACCGATTCCTGCGCTTCGCAGATCTCGCAGTGGGCCGCGGTCGAGGCGATCAACGGGCCGCAGGATGCGGCCGACGCGATGAAGCAGAGTTTCCTCGAGCGGCGCGACCTGATCGTCGGGCTGCTGAACGGCGTCCCGGGCGTCAGCTGCCGGCTGCCGGGCGGCGCGTTCTATGCCTGGCCCAATGTCACCGAAGCCTGCCGCAGGATCGGCGCCGCCGACTCGGAGGTGTTCAGGCAGCGCCTGCTGCACGAGGCCGGCGTGGCGCTGCTCGCCGATATCCATTTCGGCGCGCGCGTGCCGGGCGAGGGGCAGCACGTGCGGTTTTCCTATGCGGCGTCCAGCCAGGCGATCGAGAAGGGGGTGGCGCGCATGGCCGATTTCATCCTCAAGAACGCGCGCGCAGCGTGAGCGTCTGGAAACCCAGCGTCACGGTCGCCGCGATCATCGAGCGCGACGGGCGTTTCCTCTTCGTCGAGGAGGAAGCCGACGGCCGGCGCGTGCTGAACCAGCCCGCCGGGCACCTCGATCCGGGCGAGTCGCTCGTCACCGCCTGCGCGCGCGAGGCGATGGAGGAGACGGCACACCGTTTCGTCCCCGAGGCGCTGGTCGGCATCTATCGCTGGCATTACCCGGTGCGGGATGTGACCTTCCTGCGTTTCGCGTTTCGCGGCCGGCTCGAGGGCGTCGAGGCCGGGCGCGCGCTCGATCCGGAAATCATCGCCCTGCACTGGCTGACGCCCGGGGAACTGGCCCAGCGCGCGGCGTTGCACCGCTCGCCGCTGGTGCAGCGCTGCCTGCAGGATTACCTCGCCGGCAGGCACTTTCCGCTCGAGGTCCTGTCGAAGGACTTTTCCTAGGATCCGGTGGTGGCGGAACGCGTCGTCGTGGGCCTCTCGGGAGGGGTGGATTCCGCCGTTGCCGCGCTGTTGCTGAAACGGGCGGGCTACGACGTCGTCGGCCTGTTCATGAAGAACTGGGAGGACGACGATGACGACGAGTACTGCTCCACGCGCCAGGACCTGATCGATGCCGCCGCCGCCGCGGACGTCATCGGCATGCCGCTCGAAGCGGTCAATTTCGCGGCCGAATACAAGGACCGGGTGTTCGCGCAATTCCTGCGCGAATACGGCGCCGGCCGCACGCCCAACCCGGACGTGCTGTGCAACGCCGAGATCAAGTTCAAGGCCTTCCTCGATCACGCCATGCGGCTCGGCGCGACGCGCATCGCCACCGGGCATTACGCGCAGTTGCGCGCCGAGCGCGGCCGCTTCGCGCTGCTGCGCGGCGCCGACCCGGTGAAAGACCAGAGCTATTTCCTGCATCGCCTCACCCAGGCGCAGCTGGCGCGTGTGCTGTTTCCGGTCGGCCACCTGCTCAAGCGCGAGGTGCGGCGCATCGCGCAGCAGGCCGGGCTGCCCAACCACGCCAAGAAGGATTCGACCGGCATCTGCTTCATCGGCGAGCGGCCGTTCCGCGAGTTCCTCAACCGCTACCTGCCGCGCAAGCCGGGTCCGATCGTGACGCCCGAGGGCCGGTGCATCGGCGAGCACCTCGGCCTCGCCTTCTACACCATCGGGCAGCGCAAGGGCATCGGTATCGGCGGCACCAGGGGCGGTGACGGCGACCCCTGGTACGTCGCCGCGAAAGACCTCGAGAACAATACGCTGGTCGTCGTACAGGGGCACGATCATGCGCTGCTGCTGAAGCGAAGTCTCGCGGCGCAGGACGCGAGCTGGATCTCGGGGGAGATGCCCGAGGCGGGGTCGACGCATTCGGCGAAAACGCGCTACCGCCAGGCCGACTCGGCCTGCCGCGTGACGCGCTCCGGGGATGCCGTGATCGCGCTCGAATTCGCGCAGCCGCAGTGGGCGGTGACGCCCGGGCAATCGGTGGTGCTTTACGACGCCGAGGTTTGCCTCGGCGGCGCGGTGATCGGCTGAGCCGGGTCGGCGGGGCTCAGGTCCTCGGCGCGGTCTCGGCGAACTCCGGACGCTCCATCAGCCGGTCGTAGTGGCGCACGAGATGGGGGTACTCGGCGCGCCAGTCCAGGCCGCCCGGCCTGCGGAAATCGAGCCAGCCCAGGCAGCAGCCGAGCGCGATGTCGGCCAGCGTATAGCGGTCGCCGTGGCACCAGTCCTCGGTGCCGAGGTCGGCATCGAGGCGCGCCAGGCCGCGCCGGACCTTCGCCAACTGCTTGGCTACCCAGTCCGCGCTTTGCCTGCTCTTCGGGCGCAGCGACTCGTAGCGCACCAGGAGCCCCGCATCGGTGACGCCGTCGGCGAGCGCTTCCCAGCGCCGCACCGCCACGCGCTCGCGGTTGCTCTCCGGGATGAGGCGCGAAGCGGGCGAAGCGTTGTCGAGGAACTCGACGATCACGCGCGAATCGTAGAGCGCCGTGCCGTCGTCGAGCACGAGCGTCGGCACCTTGCCGAGCGGATTGTGTTGGTTCACCGGGTTGTCGACCGGCGCCACGTCCACCACCTCGAGGTCGCAGTCGATGTGCTTTTCGGCGAGCACGATGCGGACTTTGCGCGTGTAGGGGCTGGCGAGCGAGGCGTACAGTTTCATGGAAAGGCGGGGTCAGCGGGAACCTGGGGTCAGAGTAACGCTGAAGTGGCGCGATATTAACTTGTGCGGATGCGCAAGCGTTACTCTGACCCCAAAGTTGACCCCAGCGCCGTGTGGACGCGGTCGCGCAGGGCGGGGATGACGTCGCGCTCGAACCAGGGGTTGCGCCTGAGCCACAGGCGGTTGCGCGGGCTCGGATGGGGCAGGGGAAAGAACGCCGGCGCGTAATCGCGCCAGGCGTGCACGGTCCCCGCCAGGGTCTTCCTGCGACGCTCGCCGAGATAGTAGGCCTGCGCGTACTGCCCGACGAGGAGCGTGAGTCGAATGCGCGGCAGCGCGGCGCGAAAGCGCGGCTGCCAGGTGGGGGCGCATTCCGGCCGCGGCGGCAGGTCGCCGCCCTTGCCAGTGCCCGGATAGCACAGGCCGGTCGGGATGATGGCGATGCGCGCGGCGTCGTAGAACGCCGCCCGGTCCATCGCGAGCCACGCGCGCAGGCTGTCACCGGATGGGTCGTTCCAGGGTATGCCGGTGCTGTGCACGCGCCGGCCGGGCGCCTGGCCTACGATCAGCAGGCGTGCGCCAGGCGCAGCGATGAACACCGGCTTCGGCCCGAGCGGCAACTGTGCCTCGCACAAGCGGCACGCGCGCGCCTCTTCGATGATGTGCTGCAACATGCCCATCTATAATACGGCCTATGGCCTCGCCGCTCACCGCGCTGTCACCGCTCGATGGGCGGTACGCCAAGTCGGTCGATCCGCTGCGCCCCTATTTCAGCGAGCACGCGCTCATCCGCTACCGGGTGCGCGTCGAACTGCGATGGCTGCAGGCGCTGGCCGCCGCCCCGGCGATTCGGGAGCTGAAGCCCTTTTCCGCGGCAACCCGCCGGGCGCTGGCGCAGCTCGAGACGGGTTTCAGCGCTGCGGACGGCGAGCGCATCAAGGTGATCGAGGCTGCGACCAATCACGACGTCAAGGCGATCGAGTACTGGCTGAAGGAGAAGCTGGCGCACAACCGCGAGATCGAGCGCTCGCTCGAATTCATCCATTTCGCCTGCACCTCGGAGGACATCAACAATCTCGCTTACGCGCTGATGCTGGCGGAGTCGCGCGAGCACGTCCTGCTGCCGAGGCTCGACGCGCTGATCGCGGCGCTGCGCACGCTTGCCCGCCGCCACGCGGACCTGCCGATGCTCTCGCGCACGCACGGGCAGCCAGCCTCGCCCACTACGCTCGGCAAGGAAATCGCCAACGTGGTGCACCGCCTGCGGCGCGCGCGCCGCAGCATCGCTGCCGTCGCCCTCCTCGGCAAGTTGAACGGCGCGGTGGGCAACTACAACGCGCATCTTGCCGCGTATCCCGAGGTCGATTGGCCGCGCTTCGCGCGGCGCTTCGTCGAGCGGCTGGGGCTCGAGTTCAACCCGTACACGATCCAGATCGAGCCGCATGATTCCTTCGCCGAGCTGTTCGATGCCTATGCGCGCGCCAACACGGTGCTGCTCGACCTTGACCGCGACCTCTGGGGCTATGTCGCGCTCGGCTATTTCCGCCAGCGGCCGAAGGCGGGCGAGGTCGGCTCCTCGACCATGCCGCACAAGGTCAATCCGATCGATTTCGAGAACTCCGAAGGCAACGTCGGCGTCGCGAACGCGCTGCTCAGGCACCTCGCCGACAAGCTGCCGGTGTCGCGCTGGCAGCGCGACCTGTCCGATTCGACCGCGCTCAGGAACGCCGGCAGCGCGCTCGGTCACACGCTGCTCGCCTATGCGGCGTGTCTGCGCGGCCTGGGCAAGCTGCAGGCCGATCCCGCGCGGCTCGCCGCCGACCTCGACGCCAACTGGGAGGTGCTCGCCGAAGCGGTGCAACAGGTGATGCGTCGCTACGGCGTTGCCGAAGCCTATGAGCAGCTGAAGGCGCTCGCCCGCGGCCGCCGCCTCGGGCGCGCGCAGCTCGCCGCCTTCATCCGCGGCCTGAAGATCCCGGCGGGTGCCAAGCGCCGCCTGCTGGCGCTCACGCCGGCCGCTTACACGGGCCTCGCCGCCTCGCTCGCGAAACGCATCTGACGCCGCGATGTTCTACGCGGCGACGATTTTCCTGTCTTCGTTCCTGCTGTTCCTGGTACAGCCGCTGCTCGCGCGCCTGATCCTGCCGTGGTTCGGCGGCACGGCCGCCGTGTGGACGACCTGCATGCTGTTTTTCCAGTCGATGCTGCTCGCGGGCTATGCCTACGCGCATGCCACCAACGCGAAGCTCGCGCCGCGCGCACAGGCCGTGCTGCACACGGTGCTGCTGGCAGCGGCCCTGGCCCTGCTGCCGATCGCGCCGGCGGAGGGCTGGAAACCGCGCGGCGACGAGGAGCCGGTGCGCCACATCCTGCTGCTCCTCACGGTGGCGGTGGGCCTGCCCTACCTGCTCCTGTCCGCGACGAGTCCGCTGCTGCAAGCCTGGTTCGCGCGCGTGCGCCCGGGGGCGAATCCCTACCGCCTGTTCGCCATTTCCAACCTCGCCTCGCTCCTGGCGCTCATCGGTTATCCGCTCGCAGTGGAGCCGTACCTCGGCAACCTGCAGCAGGTCGCGCTCTGGTCGGGGTTGTTCGCGGTGTTCGCGCTGCTCTGCGCCGCGCTGTCCTGGCAGGCGGCGACCGCGGCTCCGGCGCCGCTCGCCGCCGGCACGGCACCCGAGGGGGCGGACCGGAGTCCGCAGCGCGGCGACTACCTGCTGTGGCTCGCGCTTTCGGCGACCGGCTCGGTACTGCTGCTCGCCGTCACCAATCACATCACGCAGAACGTCGCCTCGATCCCGCTGCTGTGGCTCGCGCCGCTCACGCTTTACCTGCTGACCTTCATCCTCGCCTTCGAGGGCCGCGGCTGGTACAAGCCGGAAGTGGCGTGGAGTTTCGTGCTGGTGTGGATCGGCGGCATGCTGTGGTTGCTGGTCGACACCGGCCACCAGTTCGACCTCTGGCTGCAGCTCGGCATGTACCTCTCGGGACTGTTCGTCGCCTGCCTCTTTTGCCATGGCGAGCTGTACCGCGCGCGCCCGGCGGCGCGCCACCTCACGGCGTTCTACCTGACGATCTCGGCGGGCGGCGCGCTCGGCGGGCTGCTGGTGGCGGTGGTGGCACCGCTCGCCTTCGACGCCTATTACGAGCTGGGACTGGGGCTGGTGGCGCTCGCGCTGCTCGCCGCGGCGCGCTACGGCGGGCTCAACACCTTCGCGCGCGTGGCGAGCCTCGGCATGGTGATGGCCAGCGCCGGCTGCGCGCTCTACGACGGCCTGCACTACCGCAAGGACGTGCGCCTGTCGCAGCGCAATTTCTACGG
>SCUF01000083.1 GCA_004298325.1 Betaproteobacteria bacterium
CCCCGGAGACGGCGAATTGCCCGAGGTGCATCAGGTGCCAGTCGGACATGCAGCCGTTGTGCGCGCTGTACTGGCACATCGGCGCGACCACGATACGGTTCGACAGCTCGAGTCCGCGCAGACCGAACGTCGAAAAGAGTGCGCTACCCATCCTGCGTCTCCTGTACACGGTTAATCAATTGTCGGTTCGTCCCGTCGCCCAAGCGTTGCGGAGGGCAATGCGCAACGGCGCGCGCCCTGCACGCGAGTCTTCCTGCTCAGACATGCATGCCCCACCGCCGCACCGTGTGCCGCTCTACGGTCCGGAAGATGAGGCTTTCGACCAGCAGTCCGATGAGGATTACGGTGAATAATCCCGCGAACACCGCCGGGATATCGAGCGTATTCTTGTTCTCGTAGATGAACCAGCCCAGCCCCCCGGAGCCCGAAGTCGTTCCGAACACGAGTTCGGCCGCGATCAGCGTGCGCCAGGCGAAGGCCCAACCGATCTTCAACCCGGACAGGATGCTCGGAAACGCGGCGGGAATCAGGATCTTCCAGACGTAGCGCACACCGCTCAGACCGTAGTTCCGTCCCACCATGCGCAGCGTGCCCGACACGCCCTGGAAGCCCGAGTGCGTGTTCAGTGCGACCGGCCACAGGACCGCGTGAACCAGGACGAACACGATGCTCGGGCTGCCGAGCCCGAACCAGATCAGCGCCAGCGGCAGCAGCGCGATCGCGGGCAGCGGATTGAACATGGCCGTGAGCGTCTCCAGCAGGTCGTTGCCGATGCGCGTCGTGATGGCCGCGATCGTGAAGACCAGCGCCAGCGCCAGACCGATGGCGTAGCCCTGCAGCAGCACCTCGATCGACGTCAATGCCTTGAGCGGCAATTCACCGCTTGCGATCCGTTCGAAGAACGACCGGAGGGTCGCGAAAAACGTCGGCAGCAGCAACGGGTTGTCGAGATAGAGGCCATAGACCTGCCAGATCGCGGCCAGGACGGCGAGGATCAGGCCCTTGCGGACGAAGCCGTTGCCGTAGATGCGCTCCAATACGCTGAGCGGTTTGCGCACGACGCCGAAATCCTGCTCGCGCACCTGCGCGCGGGTGTATTCGGGTCGCGCCGCTGGCTGCTCAGGCACGCGCTGCGGCCTTGTCCTCGACGGCGTGTCCGGCGAAGAGCATGTCGTGGATGCGCTCGGACAGCCGCCGTCCCGTCGCCGAATCGACGCGATCCTGCCCGTCGCTGTCCAGTTCCGCCCAGACCTGCCCCGGATGCGGCGAGAGCAGCAGAACGCGGTTGCCGATCCGCACCGCCTCGGGAATCGAGTGCGTCACGAACAGGATCGTGAAGCCCGTACCTTCCCAAAGCTGCAGCAGATCGTCCTGCATCTTGCGCCGTGTCAGCGCATCGAGCGCAGCGAACGGCTCGTCCATCAGCAGGACATCCGGCTCCATCGCCATGCCGCGCGCGATGGCGACGCGCTGCTTCATGCCGCCCGAGAGCGTGTGCGGATAGGCATCGGCGAAGCGCGTCAGGTTGACCTTCTCGATGTAGGTCATCGCCCGTTCCTCGGCCTCGCGCCCCGCGAGCGTTCCCGATTCCAGCAGCGCGAACATGACGTTCTGCCTCACCGTCTTCCATGGCAGCAGCTGGTCGAACTCCTGGAACACCATGACACGGTCGCGGCCGGGTCGCGTCACGTCGCGGCCCTTGAGGCGGATGCGTCCTTCGACCGGAGCCAGGTACCCGCCCACGGCCTTCAGCAGCGTCGATTTGCCGCAGCCCGAGGGACCCAGAAGCACGAAGCGGTCCGAATGATGCACGTCGAAGCTCACCCGATAGGTCGCCGTGACCAGGTGCTCCCGGGTCTTGTACTGCAGGGTCACTCCATCCACCTGCAGCAGCGGCTGAACCGGTGCCATGCGCGCTTCGAACCGTCGGCTTTCCCGCCGGCGCCGTCTAGCTGCCCGGCAGTGCGTGCACGTCCGGAAAGAACAGGTCCTGCCAGGACGCCGGCCGGGTCTTGATCGTGCCGACCTGATGCATGAATTCCGCGAACGGCAGGATGCGCTCCGGCGCCAGCGTATAGTGGATCTGCGGATCGTTCATGATGGCGAAAATCTTGTCCACGGAGTCCTTGCCGCCGCCTTCCTTGACGTAGATCTCGGCCGCGCGGCGCTTGTCGGCATTGATCGCGTCGGTTGCCTCCTTCATGGCGTCGAACACCGCCTTGTAAGTCTTCGGGTTGTCGTCGCGGAACTTCTTCGTTGCCCAGACCATGAGAAAAGTGTTCGGACCGCCCATGACGTCGTACGAATTGAGCACCACGTGGACGTTCGGGTTCTCGAGCGCCTGATTCTGAAACGGCGGGGAGGTGAACTGGGAGGCGATTTCGCCCGCGCCGGAAAGCAGGGCACGCAGCCCCTCGGGATGCGGCAGGTTGACCATCAGCGGCGCCAGCTTGCGGTAGTTCTTGATGCCAAACTCCTTCGCCGTGGCCATCTGCAGGTAGGTCGTCTGCACCGAGGATCCGGCGCCGGCCATCGCGATGCGGTCCTTCTCGCTGAAATCGCGGATCGTCTTCACGACCGGATTGCGCGTCACCAGCAGGTTCGGCATCGAAGACAGCGCCGCCACCCCGCGAACGTCCACGTTGGCGCGCGTGCGATCCCAGAGAATGATTGCCGGACCGGTGCCACCCGCCGCGAAGTGCAGGCCGCCGGCGAGCAGCGCGTCGTTTGCCGCGGCGCCCGCGCCCATGCGCGCCCATGTCACCCTGGTAGCGCCAAGACCCGCGCGCGCGAGATGCTTCTCGACCAGCTTCTGCTCCTTCATCAGGGTCAGCTGCATGTAGCCGATGCCGTACTGCGACATCATCTTCAATTCATCAACCTCTGCCCGCGACGCACCGCCGAAGGTCATGCCCAGCGCCGCAACGACCGCCAACCAAATCGAGTGACGCGCTTTCATTACTTGCCTCCTCCCGTGAATGAAAAACATGGCGCGAATTCAGGGCCTCACGCCGTACTTTGGCTTGGGGCCCAGGCCGGTTGCGAGCCGCGCCTGCGCCGCTTCGATAAAGCGGCACAAGTATGCACGCGTTTCGCGCGGATCGATGATCTCCTCTACCCCGAATGCCTCGGCGGTGCGAAATGGCGATGCCATCCCCCGCAGCTCCGCTTCGATTTCCGCCTCCCGCGCCACGGGATCCGGCGCGCTCTCGATTTCGCGGCGAAACGCTGCCGCGACCCCGCCCTCGATCGGGAGCGACCCCCATTCAGCCGACGGCCACGCGATCTTCAGGTCCAGCCCGTTCTTGTCGGTCGAGCCCATGCCGGCCATGCCGTAGCACTTCCGGATCACCACCGTGAAGATCGGCACCGTGGCCTGCAGGCCGACGTAGACGCTGCGCATGCCTTCGCGCAGCGTCGCCGCGGCCTCCGCTTCGAGTCCGACCATGAACCCCGGAACGTCGACCATGAAGACAATCGGGATGTGAAAGCAATCGCACAGCTCGATGAAATGCGTCTGCTTGCGCGCGGCCTTGACGTCCATGGCGCCACCATAGACCTGCGGATTGTTGCCGATGAAGCCGACCGCCCTGCCGTTCATGCGCGCCAGGCAGGTGATCAGCGCCTTGCCGTAGGTCGGCTGGATTTCGAACTCCGAGCCGCGATCCGCGACCAGCCGGATCAGCCTACGCATGTCGTACGCCTTGCGGCGGTTGCGCGGCACGATGGTGAGCAGTTCCTGTTCCGCGCGATCCGCCGGATCGCCGACGTCGACCACCGGCGGCAACTGCCAGACGTTCTGCGGCAGGAAGCTGAGGAAACGCCGGATCATGTCGAAACATTGCGCTTCGCTTGGCGCGACGTTCTCGATCGTGCCGGCGGTATCCACCGCGACGCCGGGGCCGCCGAGCGCCTCCTTGGTGACCTTCTGGCTGAGCGAGCGCTCGACCACCGGCGGGCCGGCCGCGAAGACGTGGCTGGTGTCCTTGACCATGACGGACCAGTGCGAAAGGATCGCGCGTCCCGCCGGGCCGCCGGCGGCGGCGCCCATGACCGCGCACACGACGGGCACTTCGCCGAGCAGCTGCACCGAACGTTCGAAGCCGTGCACTCCGGGAAACACCGCGTGGCCGCGGCGATTGATCGAGGTGACGCTGCCTCCGGCGCCGTCGATCAGGTTGACGAGCGGGATGCGGTAGTGGTGCGCGAGGTCCTCGACGAACCCTCCCTGCCCGCCTTTCTTGCGGTCGCCGCTCCAGCTGGTACCGCCGCGCACCGTGAAGTCCTCCCCGCCCACCGCCACCGCGCGGCCGTCGATGCTGGCAAGCCCCATCACGTAAGGCGCCGGCGTCACGCTCAACAGTTTCCCGCCCCCGTACTTTCCCTGCCCCGTGAGCCGCCCGACCTCCTGGAACGAACCCGCGTCGACCAGGCCGGCGATGCGCTCGCGGATCGTCAGGCGACCCTGCGCCTGGTGCTTCGCAACCGCCGCGGCGCCCCCCAGCGCGTCGGCCTGCGCGCGCCGGAACGCGAGTTCATCCACCTCCGGCTGCCAGCCCCTGGCGTCGGTATCGTCGCGGCTCATTCGGTCAGCGTCGCGATGATCTGACCTTCGGTGACCGATTCGCCCTCGGCGACGTGCAGCGCCGAGAGCGTGCCGCCGTCCTCGAGAATGACCGGGATTTCCATCTTCATCGATTCGAAGATCATGAGGGTCTCGCCCGCGGCCAGAACCTGGCCCGGTCGGGCCGTGATCTTCCAGACAGATCCGGTGACTTCCGACTTGATTTCGAGTGTCGCCACGGCGTGCCTTCCCTGAAATAGTGTCTAGTAGCTCGTCGGCCACGCGCGCATCAGATGCTGGCCGACACCGTTGCTGAGCCGCAGCCGGTGCACCTCGAGCATGCGAATCAGGTAGTCGCGCGTCTCCTGCGGCCGGATCACCGACTGCGCCGCGTATACGGACGCCAAATCCCACACTGCGCTTGCGCGATCCATTTCCTCCAGCGCTGCCTCGTAGCCAGGCGCGCCAGGGTCAAGGCCGTGCACCACCCTGACCGCAAAAACCGGGTCCATGAAGCTGACCTCGGCGGTGGGCCAGGCCGCGACCTCGTCGGAGTTTCGGCCGCCGCCCATGTTCAGGTAGGCCTGCCCATAGCTCTTGCGAAGGATGAGCGAGATCTTCGGCACCGTGGTCAGTGCAAGCGCGTTCATCAGGTTCATGATCTTGCCGGGGGCGCGCCGACGTTCGGCTTCGGTGCCGATGACGAATCCCGGCGTGTCGACGAACAGCACCAGCGGGATATTGAACGAATCGCACAACACGACGAAGCTGATGAGCTTGTCGCACGCGTCGGAATCCATCGCCCCGCCTTTGGATTGGGGGTTGTTGGCGATGATGCCGACGCTGCGTCCGTCGAGCCTCGCGAGACCCGTGACGCCGACCTTGCCGAATCGCGCCTTCAGTTCGAAGAAACTGTCCCGGTCGACGATCGTCCGGATGACGTTGCGCACGTCGTAGACCTTGGTGCGGCTGTCCGGGAGCAGACCGAGGATGTCGCGCATCGCCTCGCCCGAGCCCGTCGGGACCGCCGCGACCGGCGGCGCCTCGCGGTGATGCGCCGGCAGGTAGGAAAGAAAGCTCTTGATCGCGTCGATGGCGGCCTCGTCGGAGTCGACCACCTGGTCGGCGAATCCCGTGACATCCGCGTGCAGGCGCCAGCCGCCCATCTCCTGCGGGTCGACATCCTCCTTGATCGCAAGCGAAGCCAGCAGGGAGCTGGAAACCGCCAGCACCGCGCCCTTGCGCATCACGTTGAAATCCGCCATCACCGAATACCAGGTCGACGAGCCGTAGCACAGCCCGAGGGTCGCCGAGGCCCACGGCGTCTCGCGCATGCGCTGGTATTGCGTGGCGTCGTTGCCCAGCAGCGAACCCATGCCGCGCGAGCCCATGTGATCGGGCATGCGCGCGCCCGACGACTCGCCGAGGAATACCATCGGCAGTCCGCGCTGCGTGGCGACGCGTTTCAAGTGCGCGATCTTGCGGCCGTTGGTCGACCCGCTCGAAGCGCCCATGACGGTGAAATCGTTTGCAAGGATCGCGGTTTCGCGTCCGTTCACCTTGCCGAACCCGGCGATCTTGGCGTCGCAGGGCGTGGTGTCGCGGTCAGCCGGATTGCTGGTCGAGGTGGCGAACAGGCCGGACTCGACGAACGTTCCAGGGTCGCACAGCCGCGCCAGCCGCTCGCGCGCGTTGAGCAATCCCGCCGCCTTGCGACGCGCGAGTTTTTCCGCACCGCCCATGGCGAGCGCCTTCGCCTCGCGCGCTTTGAACTCCGCGTCGAGCCGTTGCGCACGGGAAGGCGCTGGCTTGGAATCCCTATGCATGATTTGTTTCGCCCGCAATGACGCCCGCCGCCGCGAGCCGATCGAGTTCGCCCGCCGCCAGACCCAGCAGTTCGGACAGTACGCGCCGGGTATCCTGACCGACGCGGCGCCCGGCATGGCGTACGCGCCCCGGGGTGCCCGACAGCCGCGGCACCACGTTGGCCATGGACACGCTGCCGAGTTCGTCGTGCGGAGCGTCGACGATGGCACCGCGCGCGCGGTAATGCGAGTCGCCGAAAATGTCGGCGATCGTGAACACGCGGGTCGCCGGGACGGCTGCGTCGGCGAGCAGCTGCTCGAGGTGCGCCAGCGGATGGGCGCTGGTCCAGCGCGCGATGATGTCGTCGATGTCGGCGTGGTGCTGTGAGCGCGCGGTCCCGCTGCTGAAGCGCGGGTCGTCGGCGAGGCCGGGTTGTCGCATCGCCTGTGCGAGGCGGCGGAATACGGCGTCGCCCATGGCGGTCACATGGATGAACTGCGCATCCGCCGTGGGATACAGGTTGTTCGGCGTGCTTTCCGGCAGGCGCGACCCGCAGCGACTGGCCACGTGACCAAGCTTCTCGTAGGCGGGGATCCAGGGCTCCATGAAGCTGAACGCGCACTCGTACAGAGCCGCGTCAATGCACTGGCCGCGTCCGGACTTCTCGCGGGCGAGCAGCGCGAGCGTGGCGCCGAACGCGCCGTACAGGCCGGTGATGTAGTCGGTCATCGATACCGCGACGCGGGAAGGCGGACGATCCGCGTCGCCGGTCAGATGGCGCAGGCCGCTCACCGCCTCGCTGATGACGCCATAGCCGGCGCGCAGGCTGTACGGGCCATCCTGGCCGAACCCGCTGATGCGGACCATGACCAGGCGCGGATTGCGCGCCGCGAGCTGCGCGTAGCCGAGCCCCCACTTTTCCAGGCCGCCGGGGCGGAAATTCTCGACCAGCACGTCGCATTTCTCGCACATGCGGGAAATCAGCTGCTGACCCTCTGTCCGGCGCAGGTCGACCGCGATCAGCGACTTGTTGCGGAAGATGCTCGCGGCATATAGCGAAACGCCATGAAACCGCTTTCCCATGGTGCGTACGGGATCTCCGTCCGCGGTCTCGACCTTGATGACCTCGGCGCCGAAGTCCGCGAGCAATCGGCCGCAGAACGGCCCGGCGACCGTCGAACCCATTTCAAGGACGCGATAGCCTGCGAGCGGCCCCGAATCCGCGGTCTGCGCCTGTGCCGGGCTGTGCATACGGCTCGCCTAGAGGACGTACTTCTGATAGCGCTCGAGGTACTCGCGCGCGCTGCGCAGGTTGGCGCGCCGCAGCCGCTCCGCCTCCCCGGCGTCGCCGCGACGCATCGCCTCGAGCACCGCGATGTGCTCGCGCAATCCGACGCTGGCCCGCCCCGGCAGGATGAGAATGCGCCGGATCAGGACCTGCGTTTTTTCGTAGATGCTGTCCAGCATCTCGGTCAGCAACGGGTTGGCCGCCGCCTCGATGATGCGCCGGCGGAATGCGTCATAGCCCGCGGTGTAGGCGTCGAGATCGCCCTGCTGGAGCATCTCCTGCATCGGGCCCTGGAATTTCTCGAGCAGATCCTGCCAGGACTCGTTGGGAACGTTCTGCGTCGCAAGGCGCACGCACAACCCCTCGAGGACTTCGCGCACGTCGTAGATGCGGAAAATCTGCGCCAGATCCAGGCGCGTGACCACCGCGCCGCGATTCGGGATGCGCTCGACCAGTCCGCGCTGCTCGAGCGCAAACAGCGCCTGCCGGATGCGGGCGCGCGGCACTCCGAACGCCTCCGCCAGCTCGTGCTCCCGCAGCTTCGCGCCGGGTGGGATCTCCTGGGTCGCGATGCGCGTGCGAAGCGTCTGCAGCAGGTCCAGCCCCCGCCCGGCTCGCGCGCCACCCGGTGCGCGCTTCGGCGGCTTGGTGCGACGCGGCATGGCGAGGATCTTGGTGGGCATCAGGCTCCCGCAGGCTGGAACGATTCTAGGATTGTGCAAAAACTATTGTCAACAATATTGTTGACAAAATGCTGCTGCGCGGCGGAGTCTGCGCGTTACGTCAGCCGTGCCGCGGCGCCCGGAGGATCGGTGCCGGAGTCCCGGACTGTCGGCGCGGAGCTACCGGCTTTCGGCCCATGGATCCAATACCGGCACCTTCAGATCCCGGAAATGGCGCACGTTTCTGGTCGCGAGCGCTGCGCGCCGCGCGAGCGCAATGCCCGCGATCTGCGTATCGCGCATATCCACGGGCCGACCTGACTTCTGCCGCTCTGCGGCCAGCAAAGCCGCCTCAGTCGCCGCCGCACTGTCGAAATCGAGCACCCGGTCTTCGAGGTCATCCTTCAGCAACCGAGCAAAGGCGCCTTCGAGCGCCTGCCGTCGCCGGCCCTTCGGCAGCAGAGCCAGGCCGAGACGGGCCTCGAAGAGCGTCACGCTCGTTATCCAGACCGACTCGGCCGGCTGGCGGTCGAGCCAGGCTACCACTGGCGCCTCCGGCGTTTGGCGCATCAACGCGGAGAGCACATTGGTATCGAGAATGATCACTTGCCGAAGTCCGCGGAGCGCACGGCCTGACCGTGCAATTCCGGCAGGTCCGCCGTCAGCCCGATCTTTGCAAACCGCGCGGCGATGCGCGAGCCCAGCTCAGGCATCGGCTGATTCGCCCGTTTCAAGGCATTGCGCAGAATATGCCTCGCCTCCTCTTCCATGCTGCGCCCGTGGCGCTCAGCACGTCGCTTGAGGCGTGCCTTTACGTCCTCTTCCAGGTGACGAACGATGACTTGGGCCATGGCCAGCCTCCGCGAATTAACCCAATTCGATATCATGATATCGTACCATTCGACCGGGCGCCCAAGCTGAAGACGTACTCGGAGCCGAAGCAGCGCATCCGTAGCCCCGGTGCATGCGGGCAGAGCGGTCAAGCCCTACGGCACAAGTCCGTCACAACGGTGATGTGCCGGAGAAAAGCGAGGTTGCCGTAAGTAACTGAAAAGTGGCGGAGAGAGAGGGATTCGAACCCCCGGTACCCGATGGGTACAACAGATTTCGAGTCTGCCGCAATCGACCACTCTGCCATCTCTCCGCGGTCGAGCTGGAAAAGGGGTCAGGACCCTTTTTCGGTGCCGAATTCTATCAGGCGCGGGCGATCATTTCGGCGCCGCGCATATAGGGCCGTAACACTGCCGGAATCGTGACCGAGCCGTCGGCGTTCTGGCAGTTCTCGAGGATCGCCACCAGCGTGCGTCCCACCGCCAGCGCCGAGCCGTTGAGCGTGTGCGCGATCTCGGGCTTGCCCTTTTCGTTGCGGTAGCGCGCCTGCATGCGCCGCGCCTGGAAAGCTTCGTAATTGGAGCAGGAAGAAATCTCGCGGTAGTCATTCTGCGACGGCAGCCAGACCTCGATGTCGTAGGTCTTTGCCGCCGCAAAGCCCATGTCCCCGGTGCAGAGCGTCACGACCCGGTACGGCAGCTCCAGCCGCCTGAGGATGACTTCGGCGTGCCCGGTCAGCTCCTCGTGCGCCGCGTAGGAGGCCTCGGGCCGGACGACCTGCACCAGCTCCACCTTGTCGAACTGGTGCTGGCGGATCATGCCGCGCGTGTCCTTGCCCGCCGCGCCGGCTTCCGACCTGAAGCACGGCGAGTGGCAGACGAACTTGAGCGGCAGCGCTTCGAGCGGCACGATCTCGTTCCGCACGAAATTCGTCACCGGATATTCGGCGGTCGGGATGAGATAGAGGTCGCGCCCCTCGAGCTTGAAGAGGTCGTCCTTGAACTTGGCGAGGCTGGAAACGCCGTTGGCGCACTCGCCGCTCACCATGTAGGGCACGTACACCTCGGTGTAGCCATGCTCCTCGGTGTGCACGTCGAGCATGAACTGCGCGATCGCGCGGTGCAGGCGCGCGACGCCGCCCTTCATCACCGCGAAGCGCGCGCCCGCCAGCTTGGCGGCGGTGTCGAAATCGAGCCCGCCGAGCGTTGCGCCGACATCGACATGGTCCTTGACCGCGAAATCGAAGGCGCGCGGCGTACCCCAGCGGCGCTGCTCGACGTTCTGCCCGGGCCCATCGCCCGGCGGCACGCTTTCGTGCGGCAGGTTCGGAATCACTTCCAGCAGCGACTGCAGTTTCCCCTGCACCTGCGCGAGGCGTGCTTCGAGCGTGCCGAGCCCGGCATTGATCTCGGTCGATTCCGCCATCAGGGTCGCCACGTCCTCGCCTTTCGACTTGGCCTGGCCGATGCGTTTCGCCTGCGCATTGCGCCTGGATTGCCAGTCCTGGGTGCGCGTCTGGATGTCCTTGCGCTCGGCTTCGAGCGCGAGGAACGCTTCGCGCGGAAACGCAAAGCCGCGCGCCTGCAGCCGCGCGGCGACGCCGTCGAGATTGGTCCGCAGGAGCTGGATGTCGATCAAGGTGAATGCAATCCACGCCTGGTCACGCCACCTCCACTTCGACCAATTCACTGGTCGATTGCGGCGCCGGGATTGGTGCACCTTCATCCCGCAAGCCCTCAAGATGGAACTCGATTGCCTCCCGAATGAGGTTCAGAACCTCATCCTTTGTTTCCGCGGCTGCAACGCACCCTGGGAGGTCCGGCACGTATGCGCCGTACGAAGTTTCGCCCTTCTCGACCACGACCAGATAGCGCATGCCTACTCCTTTCCCTTCTTCAATCCCGCCTGCTTGAGCGCGCTGTTCAAGGTTCCAGGAGGAACGTCCACGCCGGCATTGCCTGAAATTGTCACCGTTCCCGGCTTCGTCGCGTGATGATACTGCCGATGGCTGCCCTTGGTGCGCACGAGGAACCAGCCGTCCGCTTCAATCTGCTGAATCAACTCCCTGACTTTCACCGGTCTGCGCCCGAAACCGAATCAGCTTTGGCGATCGCGCTTCTTCGCACGCGCCTTTGCGTCCAGCTGCCGCAACTCGGTGAGTTTCTCGTGAATCCTCGCCTCGAGCCCGCGATCGGTCGGCCGGTACCACTGCACCGCCGGCATGCCCTCGGGGAAGTAGTTCTCGCCCGCGGCGTAGGCGCCTTCCTCGTCGTGCGCGTAGCGGTAGCCCTTGCCGTAGCCGAGGCCCTTCATGAGCCGCGTCGGCGCGTTGCGGATGTGCAGTGGCACCGGCCGCGTGCCGTCTTCGGCGACGAACGCGCGGGCCGCATTATAGGCGCCGTACACCGCATTCGACTTTGCGGCGCACGCCATGTAGATCACCGCTTCGGCGAGCGCAAGCTCACCCTCGGGCGAGCCGAGCCGTTCGTAAGTCTCGCAGGCATCGAGCGCGATCCTGAGCGCGCGCGGGTCGGCGAGGCCGATGTCCTCGACCGCCATGCGCACCACGCGCCGCCCGACGTAGAGCGGATCGGCGCCGCCGTCGAGCATGCGCACCATCCAGTAGAGCGAAGCGTCGGGATCGGAGCCGCGCACCGCCTTGTGCAGCGCCGAGATCTGGTCGTAGAACTGCTCACCGCCCTTGTCGAAGCGGCGCAGATTGGCCGCGAGCGTCTGCTCGACGAACGCACCGTCGATCGCCGTCACCCCCGCCGAGCGCGCCGCGGTCTCGAGGATCTCCACCGCGTTCAGCAGCCGCCGCGCGTCGCCATCGGCAAATCCGATCAGGCGCGCCTGCGCCTGCTCGTCCACCGGCACGCCGGTGCGCGCAAGGAGCTGCGCGAGGTCTTCCGCCGACAGGCTCTCGAGCACGTACACCGTGGCGCGCGACAGCAGCGCGCTGTTCACTTCGAACGACGGGTTTTCGGTCGTGGCGCCGATGAAGGTGACGAGGCCGCGCTCCACGTAGGGCAGGAAGGCGTCCTGCTGCGCCTTGTTGAAGCGGTGCACCTCGTCGACAAAAAGGATCGTGTGCCGTCCCGAGCGCGCGAGCTCGTGCTCCGCACCTTGCACGGCCTCGCGGATGTCCTTCACGCCCGAGAACACCGCCGAGAGCGCGATGAACTCGGCGTCGAAGGCCTTCGCCATCAGGCGCGCAAGGGTCGTCTTGCCGGTGCCCGGCGGCCCCCAGAGGATCATCGAGTGCGGCTTGCCCGACTCGAAGGCGAGGCGCAGGGGCTTGCCCGGCCCGAGGAGATGCCGCTGCCCGACCACCTCGTCGAGCGTCTTCGGACGCAGTCGGTCGGCGAGCGGCGCCTGGGGTTCCGGCTTGCCGAAGAGGTCGGTCATGGCTTCGTTCGGCGTTGCGCTTCGAGGACGCGCCTTCGCATCACGGGTTTCCCCGATCTGCCGACTTGCGGACCCCGCAAGTCGGCAGAGATGGAGAAAAAACCTTCTGACACGTCAACCTCATCGCGTGCGATCTGTCCTGGACCTACTTTTCCCCCAGTACATCCGCCCCCGCCGGCGGCGTGAAGCGGAATTCGGTGCCGTTGAGCTTCGGATTGCGCACGATGTTCGAAAACCGCAGCAGCGTGGTCTGGCCGAACTGGTCCACCAGCTCCATCGCCTCCACGCCCGAGACCCCGAGACCGAGGCGCACGCGCTCGAAGCCGGCTTCGCGCTCGCGCGGCTTCGCATCGAGCCATTCGAGTCCGTCCTTCGTGCCCGCCTCCGAGAGCTCGAACGCCTTCTCGATCTCGGCGGCGCCCGCGAGCAGCGCCGCCGGCGTCGAGCCGATGGCGCGCGCGAGCTTGCGCACGGTCACCTGGTTCAGGTCGAGGTCGTGGATCCAGACGCGCTCGCCGTCGCCGACGATGAGCTGCGGGTAGGGCTTGGCGTAGTTCCAGCGAAAGCGCCCCGGCCGCAGGAAGAGAAAGCTGCCCTTCGATTCCTGCACCCGCTTGCCGTTGCGGTCGACCACCTGCTGCGCGAAGTCGGCGCGCGCCGATTGCGTGGTGCGCACGTAGACCCGGAAGCGCTCGAGCGCCGCGGCCTGCGCGTCCGTGGCGGCGAGCAATGCGGCGAGCAGCGCGAATCGCAGCGCGCGCATCATTCCACCTTGGCCGGGACCAGCACTTCGCGATTGCCGTTCGACTGCATCGGCGAAACGAGGCCCGCGCGCTCCATGTCCTCGATCAGGCGCGCGGCGCGGTTGTAGCCGATCCTGAGGTGGCGCTGCACCAGCGAAATCGACGGCCGGCGCGTGCGCACCACGATCTCCACGGCCTGGTCGTAGAGCGGGTCCTTCTCGCCGCCCTCACTGTCGGCACCACCGCCCGCGCCCTCTTCCGGCGTGGCCGGCTCGAGCACGGCCTCGATGTACTCGGGCGCCGCCAGGCTCTTCAGGTGCTCGACCACCTTGTGCACCTCGTGGTCGGCGACGAAGGCGCCGTGCACGCGCTGCGGCCAGCCCGTGCCCGGCGGCAGGTAGA
>SCUF01000084.1 GCA_004298325.1 Betaproteobacteria bacterium
GCGGGCCTGTGGTATTTCCTGCACCGCACGCGCTTCGGCAAGATCGTGCGCGCTGCGGTGTACAGCCGCAGCATGGTGAGCGCGCTCGGCATTCCGATTCCGGCCATCTACGCGATGGTGTTCGCGCTCGGCGTCGGGCTGGCGGCGCTGGCCGGCGGCGTGTTCCTGCCGCTGCTGCCGATGGCGCTGGGGGTCGATCTGGACATCATCGTGCAGTGCTTCGCGGTGGTGGTGATCGGCGGCTTCGGCAGCATGCTGGGCACCTTCGTCGCCTCGATCATCGTCGGCGTCGTGTACTCGTTCTCGATCCTGTTCTGGCCCGACGGCGCGCTGGCGATGATTTTCCTGATCGTGATCGCGGTGCTGATCTGGCGGCCCTGGGGCCTGTTCGGCACGGAGATGCGGTACTGAATGCCATGACCGCCAACGCCAAGGGCGCCGGCCCGCTGGCCCGCCTGTACACGGCTTTCGGAATTTCCGGGCCGGTCGCACTGCTGCTGCTGGCGGCGGCCCTCGGGGTGCCGTGGCTGCCGGGGGAGTTCTGGACGCACGTCGGGACCGAGGTCCTGATCCTCGGACTGTTCGCGATGAGTTTCAACCTGCTGTACGGCTACATGGGACAGATCTCGTTCGGCCATGCCGCGTTCTTCGGCGTCGGCGCGTACGCGACCGCGATGCTGTTCACGGTGCTCAAGCCCGCGGACGGGCAGATCGGGGTGGTGGATTTCCTGCTCTCGCTCCTGGTCGGACCGCCGGTCGCGGCGCTGGCGGCACTGGTGGTCGGATTTTTCTGCGTGCGCCTGACCGGCATCTACTTCGCCATCCTCACGCTCGCGTTCGGCGAGCTGCTGTTCTACATCGTGTTCTCCTGGTACAGCTTCACCAAGGGCGACGACGGCATTCAGGGACTGCTGCCGCCGCCGTTCTTTCAGGACTCGACGAACTTCTACTTTTTCACGCTCGCGATCGTGGTCACGGCGGCCGCGCTGATGTGGCGTATCACCGAGTCGCCGTTCGGCTACGCGCTGCGCACCTTGCGCGACAACCAGCGCCGGGCCGCGTTCCTCGGCACCAACGTCAGGGTGCACATGCTCGCCAACTTCGTCATCGCCGGCAGCTTTGCCGGGGTGGCGGGCGCGCTGTGGGGCCCATTCTCGCGCAGCGTGAATCCAGGCCTGCTCGGCTGGGGCGAATCGGGCATCGCGGTATTCATGACGCTGATCGGCGGCGGCGGCTCGTTCATCGGTCCGATGGTCGGGTCGGTGATCTACACCCTGCTGCAGGCGGTGGTGAAGATGTACACCGTGTACTGGCCGCTGACCATCGGCACCATCATTCTGCTGATCGTGCTGTTTGCGCCCGGCGGCGTCCTCGGACTGATCGACCAGCGTATCCGGGGCGCGCGCAGTGCCGAGCGCGTCGGCCGCGAAGAAGACGAGGCCGCGGCCGCGGCTGCGGAGCGGCAGCCGTGAACTCCGGCATCCTGGAGGTGAGCGGGCTGGAGAAGCACTTTGGCGGCGTCTACGTGACGTGCAATGTCAACTTCTCGATGCAGGAGGGCGAACAGTCGGCGATCATCGGGCCGAACGGCGCCGGCAAGAGCACGTTCATGAACCTGCTCACCGGCTACCACCGCCCGGACGCCGGCAAGGTCGTGTTCGCCGGCAGGGACATCACCGGAATGCCGCCGCACCGCGTCGTGCGTTGCGGCATCTCGCGCGCTTTCCAGGTGAGCAGCATCTTCGGTCGCATGACGGTCGGCGACAACGTGCGCGCGGCGGTGCAGGCACAGATGCGCGTAACGTTCCGGCTGTTTGCCTCGGCGCGCCGCCTGGGCGCCGAGGAAACGGAACGCGTGCTGGCCCTGTGCGGACTGCTGGCCAAGCGCGACCTGATGGCCGGGGAGCTCGCGCAGGGCGACAAGAAGCGGCTCGAGCTGGCGATCGCACTGGCGGGCCGGCCGCGCCTGTTGTTCCTCGACGAGCCGACCGCCGGCATGTCGATCGAAGAGGCCCGCTCGACCATGGAGCTGGTCGACCGCCTCAACCGGGAGCTGAAGCTCACGGTCCTTTTCACCGAACACGACATGGGGATCGTCTTCAACCATGCGCGCCGTCTGACGCTGCTGCACCGGGGGGCGATCGTCGTTCAGGGCACGCCCGAGGAAGTGCGGGCAAACGCGACCGCCCAGAAGGTCTATCTGGGCGAGCACCACCTTTAGACGCCGATGCTGCGCCTCGAAGTCCAGAACGTCCATACCTACTACGCCACCAGTCACATCCTGTTCGATGTGTCGCTGGAGGTGAACGAGGGGGAATCGGTGTGCCTGCTGGGCCGCAACGGCGCCGGCAAGACCACCACCCTCAAGACCCTCATGGGGCTGGCGCGCGCCGGCAGCGGCGCGATCCGCTTCAACGGCGAATCGCTGATCGGCCGCGAACCGTACCAGATCGCCCAGCTCGGCGTCGGCTTCGTGCCGGACGAGCGGCTGATTTTCCCGGATCTCACGGTGCGCGAGAACCTCGAGATCGCGATCAAGCCGGGCCGCGGCCGCGCCGAAGCCTGGACGGTGGAGCGCGTGTACGCGCTCTTTCCCGTGCTCGCGCCGCTCGACCGGCGCCTCGGCGGTTACCTGTCGGGCGGCGAGCAGCAGATGCTCACCATCGGGCGCACGCTGATGGGCAACCCGTCGCTGTTGCTGCTCGACGAGCCGGTGGAGGGCGTCGCGCCGGTGGTGGTGCAGGAACTGACGCGTCAGATCAAGCATCTCAAGGGCATGGGCCTCACGATCCTGTTCGCGGAGCAGAACATGCATTTCGCGGCGGATGTCTCGGACCGTGCCTACGTGATCGAAAAAGGGCACATCCGCTTCCACGGCACGATGCAGGAGCTCGCGGCGAACGAGGAAGTGAAGTCGAAGTACCTGATGATCTAGAGCACGCCGGCGGCGATTCCCGCCGCGAGCGTGGCGCCGAGTTCCTCGCACTGCGCGAGGATCGCCGGCGTGACTTCGCGCAGCGCGAGGATCGGCGCGCGCACCTTCTTCAGGCGCAGGCCCGTGACGATGCGCTCGACCGAAGCGATCGCGCCGCTGCCGTCCTGGCCGGCGGCGACGAACAGCGCCCACGGCCGGCCCGCGATCCGGCCTTCGCAGGGATGGAACACGCGCTCGAGGAAATCCTTCATCATCCCCGACATGTAGCCGAAGTTCTCCGGCGTGCCGAGCGCGAGCGCATCGGCTCCGAGGACGTCGTCGGGGCCCGCCTCGGCGCAGCGCTTCACGCTCACGCGCACCTCGTGCTCGGCTTCGGCCTCGCGCAACGCCTGCTGCGCGCCGCGCGCCACGGCGTCGGCCATCTGCGCCGTTTTCACGCCGCGCGTGTGATAGACGATGAGCAGCGTCTTCATGCGGCCAGCCGCTGCGCCGGATCCTGGCGGAAGAAATCGCGCAGCAGGCGGTACAGCTCCGGGTGCTCGCCGCGCAGCGCGTTGGGCGATTCGAAGAACGCCTCGCTCGCCACGGCGAAGAACTCGGCCTCGTTCTCGGCGGCGTAGGGGTCGAGGAGGGTCTCCCGGCCTGCGTCGACATCGCGCCGGAAGCGCGCGAGCTCGCGCTCGAGCACCGCGCGCCAGGCCTGGCGCGCGTGCCGCGACGGCAGCGGCGGCACGCCGTCCGCCTCGCCGCTCATCATGTCGAGCTTGTGCGCGAATTCGTGGATCACGACGTTGGCGCCGCCGCGGGCGACGCTGCCCGCCTCGTCGAGCGCGTCCCAGGACAGCACCACCGGGCCGCCGGGCCAGGACTCGCCGGCGAGCGCGTCGTTCCATTCGTGCACCACGCCGTCCTCGTCGGTGGCGCTGCGGCTGACCTTGAAATCGGCCGGGTGCACCACGATGCCGACCCAGCCGTCGTACCAGTCCAGTCCGAGCTCGAGCACCGGCAGGCAGGCCTGCAGCGCGATCGAAAGGCGGTCCGCGTCGGAGAGCACGGTGCCGCGCACCGGGGTGAACTGCTTCTCGGCCAGAAACACGATCGCCATCTCCCGCAAACGGCGCTCTTCGCCGGCCGACAGCCCGTCGAGGAAGGCGAGCCGCGCGCGCGCGCGACGCCACAGGCGCTCGTCAAGGGGGTGGCGCTCGAGGATGCGCCTGCGGCGCCAGCCGCGCAGCCAGCGCATCAGCTGCGATCCTGCAATCGGCGTGAAGCGATCACGGCAGTCGATCTCATCGTCTCGATACAATACCGCATGGTTTCGGTGGTCCAGCTGCATCCGCAATCGGGCGCGGCGGCGCTCGCGTCGCTCGCCAGCGGGCTGCCGCCCGGCGAGCACGCGCTGATCGGGCGCGCACTCGAGTTCGCGGAGCCGCTCTATGCCGGCCAGGTGCTGTCCACCGGCGAACCGGTCTGGCCGCACGCACTCGGGCTCGGCGCCGGGCTGGCCGCGGTAGGGCTCGACCCGGCGGCGCGCGCCGCCGGAATCCTGTTCGCGGCGCCCAAGCAGCTCGGCGGGCTCGACCAGCTGCGCGAGCGCTTCGGCGAGGAGATCGCCGCTCTTGCCGGCGGGGTCGAGAAGCTCTACCGCCTGCGCGTGGCGACGCGCATCAGCGCCGAGCAGCAGAACGAGGTCCTGCGCAAGATGGTCCTCGGCATGGTGGAGGACGTCCGCGTGGTGCTGATTCGGCTGGCCTCGCGCACGCAGACGCTGCGCTGGTATGCCAAGCATCCGGTCGCCGAGCGCGAGTCCTACGCGCGCGAGACGCTCGACATCTACGCGCCGCTCGCCAACCGCCTCGGCGTGTGGCAGCTCAAGTGGGAGCTGGAGGACCTGTCGTTCCGCTTCCTCGAGCCCGAGCTGTACCGCAAGATCGCGCAGATGCTCGAGCAAAAGCGCACCGAGCGCGAGCAGTAC